>CALJVH010000001.1 GCA_937974645.1 uncultured archaeon
AAGCCCTCCATACTTGCCGAGAAGCTTATCGAGCTGGGTTACAGGGCCTCAACGACTCATATCGACCCTAGCGGCGTGAAGACCGATGCTCCGCTGGACGCGCTGAGGAGCATTTTCGGGAAGCTTGGTTCTGAGCTATAAGCCTTTCGCAGGTTTATAGCTCTTGGGGTCGCGTCTCCTCCGGGCCATACGGCCCTTCATCGTCATAGCCCCCTGTCGGGTTGAGCCTATCCTTATCGGCGCCCCGCGTCGCGGAGCACCATCAGGGTGGGGGAAGCCCCTCATCCAAAGGGGGGAGGGGGAAGGTAGCTGGGTGGAGCGCTTATCGGCCTCAGCTGCTTCTCCACGATGTCCTTCAGCCTCCCGGCCTTCACCCTCCCCCAATAGCTGATGGCGATGTTCGACCCATCTCCAACCTTCCTCGTCAATTCCCTAGGGATGCTTGATGGCTCATGAAATCCGGCCGGGCGGAGGACAAAGCCGCAACCACCAACAAAAACAACCCAAGTAGCCGTAAACCCTCAAAAACTCATTTATCCAGCTTATAGCCGGGTTGGCAGCCTCAAAGCAGGATGAGAAGCTAGTTCTTGGCATAGAGTCCACGGCGCATACGTTCGGTGTCGGTATAGCGTCGAGCTCCGGCAAGATCTTGGCCAACGTGAGCTATATCTACAGGCCGAAAGAGGGCGGGATACATCCAAGAGAGGCGGCGCAGCATCACAGCCGGGTCGCTGCAGGAGCCCTGAAAGAGGCTCTGGAACGGGCCAGCATAAAGCCCGAGGACCTCGATGGGATAGCGTTTTCGATTGGGCCAGGCATGGGGCCATGTCTCAGGGTCGGCGCGACCGTTGCCCGCGCGATCGCCTTGAGGCTCGGCAAGCCCCTGATAGGTGTTAACCATAGCGTGGCCCATATAGAGATTGGAAGGCGCTCGACCGGTTGCAGGGACCCGGTGGTTCTCTACGTCGCCGGCGGCAACACACTGATCACAGGCTACATAGATGGCAGATATAGGGTTCTCGGCGAGACCTTGGATATAGCTGCTGGAAACTGTCTCGACATCTTCGGGATAAAGGCTGGAATAGGCCCCATGCCCGCCCCAGAAGAGTATGCTAGGAGAGGAGAGAGGCTCCACCCACTCCCCTACCGGGTTAAGGGCATGGACGTATCTTTCTCGGGCCTCTTGACGGCCGCCCTAAAGCTCCTCGGGGAGGTTAGGCTCGAGGACCTATGTCTCAGCATAACCGAGACCGTTTACAGCATGCTCACCGAGACTCTCGAGAGAGCTTTGGCCTACGCGGAGAAGGAGGAGATCCTTCTCGTGGGCGGGCTTGCAAGAAGCATGAGGCTGAGAGAGATGCTGGAGGAGATGGCGAGGCTTCACAGAGCGGGGGTCTACTGTGTGCCGCCGGAATACGCAGGCGATAATGGGGCGATGATAGCCTGGACGGGGGTCCTTCAGCTCATCGCGGGCCAGACGTTGAATATTGAGAAGAGCAGAGTTAGGCCGAGGTTCAGGCTAGATGAGGCCGAGGCTAGATGGAGGGAGCTTGGTCTATAGGGGCGCGATGCTAAGTGATGCCCGGCGAAAAGCTTGAGGTTATAAGGATCGGCGCGGAGGCCGTCGTCTCTCGGCTAGAGTGGAACGGGTTCAAGATGGTCTCAAAGCATCGGGTGCCGAAGCCCTACCGGTTCCCGGAGCTCGATGAGTGGGTTAGGGATAAGAGGACGCTGCATGAGGCCAAAGTCATCGCGAGCTTGAGAAAGCTGGGAATACCTTGCCCGGCGATCCTACTTATGGATAGGAGCGAGGCGACGCTTTACATGCAATTTATCGAGGGCATTGAGCTCAAGAGGGCTCTGGACTCGCTGCCTGCCGAGGAGGTTGAAAGGCTGGCCCGCGAGCTCGGCAGGATCGTTGGGAGAATGCATAAGGGTGGGGTGGCGCATGGAGACCTCACAACATCCAACATCATGCTCGATAAATATGGAAACCTTTACCTCATAGACTTCGGCCTGAGCGCGTTAACTGATGATCCCGAGGAGCTCGCGGTCGACATTCACCTTCTCGATAGAAGCCTCGAGAGCGTTCACCATAGGGTGAGGGCGACATTCATGAAAAGTTTCCTCAAGGGCTACATGGCCGCGGCGGGCATGGAATTTCTACAAAGGTTAATCGAAAAGGTTAAGGAGATCAGGAGCAGGGGGAGATACGTTGAGGAGCGGAGGAAAAGGCATTAGATTCGTCGTGGTGACGAGTAATCCGGGGAAGGCTCGGGAGTTTGAAGATCTTTTCTCGAGATATGGTTTGAGCTTTAGGGTGGAGCCGATAAAGACCCCGGAGATACAGGCGGTAGACTTGAAGCTCATCGCTGAACAGAGCGCTCTCTACGCCTACGATGTTCTCAGGGAGCCGGCGATGGTCGAAGATGCGGGCCTCTTCATAGACATCTTGAGCGGCTTCCCGGGACCCTTCAGCAGCTACGCCTACAAGACCATTGGGATAAGGGGAATCCTGAAGCTCATGGAAGGCGTTGAGGATAGAAGGGCGCGATTCCTCTCCGTCATAGCATTCTACACGCCCATGATTGGCAACGTCAAGATATTCGCGGGCGAGGTTGAGGGATACATCTCGGCCGAGCCGCGCGGCTCCGGCGGCTTCGGATTCGACCCGATATTCGTTCCGGCGGAGGGCGATGGTAGGACATTCGCGGAGCTGAGCATCGAGGAGAAGAATAGGCTCTCTCACAGAGCAAGAGCCGCTAGAAAATTCGCTGAATGGCTCTCATCAATCGAAACAGCCTCGCCAGCATATGAGTAGCCTTAGATTAAGCCAATCTTCCTGCTAAGATAGGATACTGGCAGGCTCCTAATCCAGTTCAAGTCATTCATGTAGAACGTCCTTATGTCATCTAGATCGTAGAGCGCGAGGGCAAGTCTCTCCAACCCCCCTCCCCATGCGAGAACCCGGTGCTTGACCCCCATTGGCCTAGTCACCTCGGGCCTGAAGATTCCCATTCCGATAAGCTCGAGCCAAGTCTTCTTATCCTCGAGATACGCTATCGCCTCTGCTGATGGCTCCGTGTAGGGGAAGTAGCTCGGCCTAAACCTAACATTCTTGAGCCCAAGCCTCGCATAGAACTCCTTGATCAGGCCGAGGAGGTCCCTGAAGGATACATTCTCGCTCATGACTATGCCCTCTATCTGGTGGAACTCAGCGAGATGCTTCCAATCAACCTTCTCATTCCTGTAAATTCTATCGACTGAGAAGACCTTGACCGGCGGTTCATGATGATCTGCGAGCCACCTGATCGTCGTCGCAGTCGTATGAGTTCTCAGGAGAAGCTTTCTTGCTTCCTCTTCTCTCCACTTGTAGCCCCAGCCAGTCGAGCCCGTGTCACCGCCATCCTCGTGGGCGCGCCTCACGGGTTCCACGAGATGTGCTGGGAGTTCTCCGAACTCGGGCTCAGCTAGGTAAAAAGTGTCATGCATCTCCCTCGCCGGATGATCTTGGGGCTGAAAGAGGGCGTCGAAGTTCCAGAATGCGAGCTCGACGAGCGGCCCCTTAATTTCCTCAAAACCCATCTCGACGAACACTTCTCTCACAATCTTGATCAGCTCTCTTAATGGATGCCTCTTACCCGCGAAGGCCGGCGGAGTCGGCGCCCATATATCGAACCTGCTAAGCCTCACCCGCCTCCACGCGCCCGATGCTATCATACTCGGAGTAATCTTGGTAACCTCCTCCACCTCGAGAATGGAATCACTAAGCTTCAGGAGAGCATCCGTCGGCCTCAAGATGTGAATTCTCTTGGTCCTGGTTTCGAGGACGCCGGGCCTCGATGCAAGACGCTGACATGCTTCTCTTAAATCCTCAGGAAGCTCTGAAATCTCTCTCTCGCCACCCTTCAAAATCCCGAGAACGCGCTCCTCGGGAGACTCGCCGGGCTCAGAGACAAGCCTAGCGTAAACATTTTCATCGATCTTCTCAATCTCTATCCAGCCCATCCTGCGAGCCCAGTTAATCCCGATCCTGAACTCCTTCTCGCCAAGCTCCTTCTCCAAGGTTCTCAGATCGAGCCTCCCGCCGGCCGACTTAAGCCTCTCCAGAAGCCTTCGCTCCGGAAGACCGCGCTCTGCATAGATTCTTCCCTCCTCACCAAGCCCATAGATTCTCCTCTCATACTCCTCGACGGTGACTAGGCCTTTACTCAATAGCCAGAGAGCAGCCTTAGCTATTGAGCCGACATCCCTGCCGGTGAGCTCCGCGGTCTCCTCAAAGCTGAGCGGCTTGCCCGATCTCTTTAAGATCCTAGCAACCTCCCTCTCAAGCCAATGAAGAGTCAGCTCTGAAACAATAATCGATCCCTCACGATGAGCAACCACGCCAGCGAAATTTAAGCCTCACGGAACGCTCTCGCCGCGTTCAAGCTCACGCCGGTTTTAGGAAATTTAGGAGCCGGCATCAAAGAAGATCAGAGAAAGGTCTGGAGCTTAACAAATATTGATGTTGTAAGAGTCTAGATCGAGCTACTTCATTAAATACGTTAAGTCAAGCGGACTTTGTGCGGGGAAAAGATTAAGAGCGGATTGGGGAAGACGCCTATTTGAGGGCCCGTTGGCTAGCATGGATAGGCCCCCAGCCTCCGGAGCTGGTGGCGTGGGTTCGAGTCCCACCGGGCCCGTAAAACACATGCCAGACTAGTAGTGTGCAGTTTTAGTCTTTGATGCCTCCACGAGGAATGGATGAATGCTTAAGAAAAATATCATGGAGCTTATATTATTAAGAGTGCCGGGGCCGGGATTCGAACCCGGGACAACGGGGATTCATCCTCTGACCAGTCTCATAGAGGATTATGAGCCCCGCACTCTACCAGGCTGAGTTACCCCGGCCCCCTCAAGCCCCGTGTACGCATCTATTACTCTTTCATGATTATTTAGGGTTTTAGGCTTATTCGGTTCTCGATCTCTGATATCTTCCATGTAATGAGGGGCGACTAGGGGCTTTTAGGTCGTAGTCATCTCATATCTTCAGAAGTTCTGGCATCTCTTCAGCTACGAGGCCCATTTCCTCGGGCTACGCGGCGCCTGCTTTCATTAAGCCCTCCTATGGCTATAATCCTCGACTCATCACGTGATTATGAAGGTTGAGCCGCTGAAACACGTGATCGTCAAGCTCAAGTTACTTGAGAAACTCGTCAGAAGCATTGATAGGATTACAATGAGGTTGAGATGAGCAGGTTCACCGCATCCTTGATCGCTGACTGGGTGGAAAATTATGTTAGAGATTGTTCGAGATATTCTCCGCGAGATCCGATATGATAAACTTGGTGGGCGAGCTATTGGAAGAGATTCATCCGGCCAGCGTAACCCGGGAGAACATTGTTGCGAGTGCTGCGAGTCATTCGCATGCGGCTATACTAATTACGCGAAGAAGATCTACTACGCGAGACCAGCCCATCAATTACGTGGACGTCCTAGGAAAAACGATCCCTAACCGTATAATTTTCTCTCGAGATGAAGAAGCCTTCTCAGGGCTGCCTTCTTCTCATCAGCGCCGAGCTCCGCCCCCTCCAAGACCTGCTGCATGAAGGATATCGCCTCATCGTACGTTCTCCGGGAGATCGGATATGGGACGCCATCCTTACCGCCGACTGCGAACGTGAATTTCACGGGATCCCTCCAGTCTATCCTCACGCCGTAGATGAGCGCCGAGATGAGTGCTAGAGCTCGGAGCGTGGATGGCCCAATCCCCCTTATCTCGACTAACTCCTCATAACTTCTTGGCCTAACATCACAAACTCTCTTAATCGCCTCCCAGTCTATTCTCTTCGGCATTTTAAGGAATTTTGGAAGTTCTCTTACCGGGAGCTCGGCCGCATTCTCGATGGATGCTGTTAGGGTCTCCTGCCCTTGAGATACAAGATTTAGGAGCCTTACTAGGGTACTTGGCCTCTCGGACGCCAAGTCTACAGAAGCCCTCCTCGCTTCCTCGCTTTCTTTCGAGACCATGTTCAAGACTATTTTTTCCCTATTTGCTGAGGCTATGGCTGAGTGAGGTTCGACGACGAAGCACCTAACCCTCTCGCCGAGCCAATGATATCTCCTAGCATAGCCTTGGTCCGGGTTCATGCCTTGCTGGATCACGGCCCACTCGCCGTCCTCCGTGAAAATTATTGCGTGGTGGTAGATCTGGTAGCCGTCTTGGAGCACCGCGTTATCGACCTTCGCCGCGAGCCTGCTCGCCCTGATGAGCCTCGCCGCCTTATCCTCGTCGAGCCCTGAGCTC
>CALJVH010000002.1 GCA_937974645.1 uncultured archaeon
TAAGCGAGGCGAGCCCTTCAGGGTACTAAGATTCTAAGCGATGACCGAGGCTTGCGCATGATAGCCAGTTCCCCTTCAGCGAGGGGGATGAGCTAGTAATCTCCGTTGACGTGAACTCGTCCAAGATCATCATAGAGAAGGCGAATAATGAGGTTTATCAGAAGGGGAGTAGCCAAGCAAGAAGGATAAGAAGATAAGGATCATAGATCATAGGCATTGCCGGATCTGTGGTAAGGCTATTCCCCCGGGTAAGGAGTTATGCTCGGCGGAGTGTGAAGGGGTTCAGGCGAAGATTGAGGCGCGGCAAAAGCGCATGAAAAACGTAATGCTTGTGATGTATGCTGTAATGTTAAAACGCTCCACACCCCTCCAGCAATACCTCCACTTTCACCCGACCCCTCCTTCCTTATATTCCTCCCGATTGCATTTTTTGGTGGATGCGGCTTTGCCCCTAGGCCGGCTCCGCGCCACACTCCTCTAAGCATCCCTAGACCTCTATCTATGCCAGATGTTTCTGGATGAGTTCCTAGCATATCTCCAAAAGCATAAGGCAAGGATAATCCATGAAGATCATGGCAACAGGATAAACACATCCCAACCGCCCTTCTCCTCCCTTTAGATGGGGGGGTCTTCCCCCACCCCGATGGCCCCCGCGCGGGAGCCGATGAAAGGGTGGGGCGGGTTCACCCCGACGGGGGACGCCGATGAGCAATGACGGGCCCGATGAACCCAGGAAGGGCCCAGAGGACGAGGCTCCCAAGAGCTATATAAGTCTTGCGAAAGACTTATATAGCTCAGAACCCATACAAATCTCTTTCTAGGCTTAGGCATCTGGACTTAAACATTAAAAATGTCAAGAACAGGCAAAAACAGCCATCTACTTAGCTCTAAATTAATTTAAATTAATCAAATTCTCTTAAGTATCACGAGGTTCTCGGTTTTCGTCCGCTGATCCCTTATCTTCGTTGCAGGATTTACGGCGTAAGAAAACATTCTTCGGGCAACTATAGCGTCAACTAAAGTCCTTTCATGCTTCCATCCAAATAGGGCAAGATGCTCGGCTATCATCCGGTCAACTGGTATTTGACGGCCCCTCATGCTCGGGCGCCCCACGAAGACGAAAATGTAAGAAGTTATCTTTTCCTGAAGGCGCGAGAGGCAGCCCAAAATTGCCCAGAGGTAGTTGTCGAACATTTTCAGCAAATGGGGCTCGTGAATCATGTTTCTACATCTATGATACGTTTCCGAGTACACTGAGATACGGTTAACATCCCTATAGGGTATTTCGAGGTCTAAAAGTCTTTTCAAGTCTTCGTCCGAGTATCCAAGCCAGAACAATTCCAGCTTAAAATGGCGTATATATTCGTGGGACTGCAGATATGGCGGTGAAGTTATCAAGATATCTCTCTCCTCACTTAATTCCTCTTTTAATGAATCTACTCCGCCCTTAACCACGTGTTTAACGGGTTTTGGATTGAGGGATTGATATTGTAAAAGCCTATTGTATATGTTCCTGGTTTCATCCTCTAACATTGAGAAGAAAATATTTTCCCAATCTTCTTCGAGTAATTTCCTTATCCTGTTCATGGACTTCGGAGATTTTGACAATTTCTGTCTTTGAAGATCGTCATAGGAAAAGTAACGCGTTACCTTGAGTAGTGGAATTACTGTTAATAATTTTGTGTAATTATCATCAAGGGAGTGCCAGAAACCCCAAACCTTGTACAATAATGGAAGGAAATCTTTGTGGAACCAGTACTCCTGCCTATTCCATTTTGGGACGAACTCCTCTCTCGACATTCTCATGCGTTGTATTACGTTCTTGATATCTAACTCAACGGGTTTTGAGGTTGCCACTTCATGGAAAAGTTCTAGGAGCGGGTTTAAGTCCCATAACTCATAATTGAATCCATAAATCCTCGCAACTACTCCAGCCGTCCCGTAGCCTGCGAAGGGGTCGAAAATGCTCATCCCAGGCTTACCATAATTTTTTAAGATGAAAGCGATTACTTGGGGAATGAATTTAGCCGGATAACCATAAAGCGCAAAGGTGGCATAGGTTGTTGAAGGGAAATCATTAATAAACTTTCGGAACGAGATTTCCTCTTCTTTAAATTCCATCCCTAAGACCATGCCACAAAATCTTTAAAACGATTTCCCCAAGTACTTACTAAATACCCGCCAAGACAATCCTCAAGCCAAAAGAACCTTTTCCCCAACCCTTTTTCATGATGGGGTAGCCGTAGCCCCAGTAGCTCATACTCGGTAAGATGGCACATGTTCGCCGGAGTTGGCCACGACTGAAATCATAACTCAGGAAATTTTAAAATATTTAAGACGGTCGGCCTTTGTGGAGGTATGACTTCTAGGAGACGTAAGTTAGAGGAGGAGATTCTCGAAAAGATCTCCGTGGGGCTCATCGAGAGGTTATCTGAGCTTGGAGTCAAGCCTATGACCATAACTGTGCTTGCATTTTTCACAGCCTTAGCCTCCGCTGTCTTCTATTATCTGGGTGCGAATAATCCTGTGAACTATTTTCCCGCCGCCTTATTTCTTGCCATCTCGGGGTCACTCGACGCGATTGATGGAGCTGTAGCTAGAAAGCTTGGCATGACCACTGAGCTAGGCGCATTCCTCGATTCGGTCTTCGATAAGCTCGGCGAGTCGGCGATCTACATAGCCATTATCGCCTCCGGAGCAGTCGGCAAGTTTTGGGGAGCCCTCGCCCTTACATCGTCGCTTATGGTAAGCTATGTCAGGCATAGAGCCGAGCCACTTGGAGTGAATTTGAAGGGGGTTGGGTTTATGGAGAGAGCTGAGCGCACGATCATATTAATCGCCGCGTCGATAATAACGCCGTTCCTCAAGCATGCCCTAGAAATCTCCATAATCCTGATCTCGATCCTCGCCATGGTGACCGTGGCTTGGAGGATTTTTTACTCGATCCATGCATTAAGAAGGCCTGCTAGTCATAAGCGCTCTTGAACTTTATCATTCCCTTTTCAAAGACCAGCTCATATACCTCGTTAACATCAAGCTTGACGCCGAGCATTTCATATTCCTCCTCCGTCAGGAAGAGAACCATCTTAGTTTTAGCGGGCTGCCCGAGCGTTAAGCCCATTGACTGGAGATAGCTTGTAAGATCTTGTAACATGGATTGAATGATTAGCGTCTCGGGCGGTCCCGCGACCCTCGGAGAGGCTTGAACACGCTTCTCCTCTACCAGCTCTATCATCTTACCGTATCTACCAGTTTCGGGATCCCTCACGCTCGAAACCCTATGAACTCTAACCAGAATCATCTCCTCACGGACCTTTTAAACCGACCCTTCCAGATCCTCAACGTATTTAGAGTATTCGTCTGCCTCCATCAAATCCTCAGTCCTTAATTTCTCGGAAAGCTCTATCCTCGCTATCCACCCGCTACCATATGGATCCTCATTTATCAGCTCTGGAGTATCTATAAGCTTTGAATTTACTTCAACAACCCTTCCCGCGACCGGTGAATGTATCTCGACCGATGCCTTAATCGACTCGACCACTGCAAGGGTCTCGCTCTCCTCGATAGACTGACCTATACTCGGCAATTCGATGTGCACAATATCCCTAAGCTTCTTCTGACCGTAATCGGTTATCCCAACAACGACCGCACTATCTTCAACCCTAATCCAGATGTGATCCCTCGTGTAATAGTATCCTTCAGGAGCCTGAAACTCTTCCGACAATTTTACCTCGCTCAGGCAGAATTAAACCCATTCTATAAATCTTTTCTCCCGATTTCAGAATTTCAGGAGATCCGCGATCGATTTGTATTCGCCTTTCTTGTAGTAGAGGATTCGTGACCGAAGCTTGATCGGCATTCCGAGATAATCAAAGAGACTCATTAAAGCACTTCCTCTTATCTTCTGGTTGAGCTCGCCTTTAACGATCTTCTCCGCAAGAATCATGACTATCTTCTTCGCCTGCTCGGGATATTGTTCGAGAGCCGCATCTAATACCTCATCTCCGCGCTCCATAAGATTCTCCTTAACTGTCCTGAGAGCTTCCTCAAAACTCATCGTCTTCTCCTCTTCCTTCTTTGTAGCCGTAGCTTTCGCCTTAAAAGCCGCAAGCTCCCTAAGCTTCCTAAGCTTAATCGCCCTCAACTCTAAGTCTTCTTCCATAAGTTCCTCGCCTCAGCCCATGCATTTTTCTGGGGTGTTGCTATAAAAGCTTACAGCCTTTAAAGATTCATAACTTCAAACACAGCTGAAGTTGAGAAAGATTTCGTGTAATTAACTCGTATTCGGCTTTTGAGCGGGAAGCACTCTGCATTCGCGCTCGAACGATATGTTTAATAGCTGCGTGATGAGAGCGAGGGACGATCCGGGGTTGCCCTACTGTCGTGAGTGCGGAGCGAAGATAATTTATGACCGAAATACGCGCTCCTACGTTTGCCCGGGCTGTGGGCTCATTTACACTCCTCAGGATCTAATAACTGGATCAAGAAGGGACATCGAGACTGGCCTCGAGGCGGAGGAGAAAAAACGGAGGAGGCATGCTGAGTATTTGGAATGGTGGACCTCATCCAAGAAGTAGGTGATGACGCGCATGGAGCTCGTCCTCTATGCTGAGAAGGAAGCTGGTGAAAAGCTCATGAACACCCTGCTGACAGATGATCTTGTATCTAGGGCCAATGTGATATCCCGGGATGCCGAGATCTTGGGGAAAAGCGGTGTTTACATTAGGATAATCGGGAACGAGGAGCAATGCGAACGCGCTCTTGAGCTAGCCAAAGACCTTGCAATAGAGGTTAAAGGCGGGGAGAAGGAAGAGGTGTTGAGAGTTCTGAGAAGCGAAGATGAGAAGATGCTTTCGGGCTTCTCGGGGATCTTCTAGTCAATTAATCCCGGCGACCCTTACTCAAAGCTTGTTGGGAGGTGGGCGGCGTGAACACGGTATTTATCGTCGGAACGGCTGGCTCGGGGAAATCTACACTCACCTCAGCCTATGGAGACTGGCTGAAGTCTCAGGATAAGTTCGTGGTTCTAGTAAACCTCGACCCGGCCGCCCAGGTCCTCCCCTATGAGCCGGATGTTGACCTCAGGGACTTCGTGGACTATGAAAGGATCATGTCTACGAGGCGTCTTGGGCCGAACGCGGCGCTCATAGCATCGGTTAGGGAGGCTGCTAGGCATGTTGAAGAGATCAGGGAGGAGATTAACTCCTATAACGCTGATTACGTTATTGTTGATACCCCGGGGCAGCTTGAGCTCTTCGCCTTCAGGCAGGAGGGCTACATTCTAGCCGAGAACATAGGCTTCAAGGATAGAAAGGTTGTGGTCTTTGTTTTGGATCCCATGTTCTGCAACGTTGTGAAGAACTTTATTTCAAGCATGTTCCTCTCGGCCTCCATATACTTCTCGCTGGGAATACCTATGGTCCAAGCCCTGAACAAGATAGATGCCATATCTCCAGAGGATGTTGAGAAGCTGGAGGCCTGGAGCGAGTCCTTTGATGCGCTTCTCCTTGATCTCGAGGGCATGACGCATGGCAGGCTCATGATCTTCTCGCGCGAGATTGCCGAGACTCTCCGAGACATGATAGCCAGCATGCCCATTGTCTCCATCTCTTCAATGACGATGGAAGGGCTCTCTGAATTACATGCCGCGATCACTAGATTCCTCTTGGAGGAGGATCTGGAGCTGAGGTGAAGATCATGTCATCCGTGAGCGAGTATGAGAGGATCGAGAACGAGGTTTTAGAGCTGAGGGAGAAGCTGAGGCAGCTCAACGTGAAGATAAGCGAAGTTGAGGAGGAGGCGAGGAGATATGCGGAGAAGAGGGATAAGATCCACGAGGAACTGAAGCCCTACGTCGAGAAGCTGAAGGATTTAAGGGATGCTGATGGAGAGAAGCGCGACGCCCTGGCCAAACTCAGGGATGAGCTTGCATCGAAGAAGGAGGAGCTGAGGGCTAGGAGGCAGGAGCTGAGGACGGTTAGAGCCGAGCTTAGAAAGCTACGGGTAGTAAAAGAGGCTAGGGAAGAGATGGAGGCGAGAATACGGGAGATAGACTGGAGGATACAGACAGGGCCTCTTCCAAAGGAAGAAGAGAGGAAGTTGAGCGAGCTACTCGAGGAGCTTAATGCGAGGCTCGAGCAGGTAGTTAGGAGGGAGGGGCTTCAATCCAGACTTCAAGCCCTAGAGGGGGAGGTTTCTGAGCTCGAGAAAGAGATCGAGTCCTCAAGAGAGAAGATTGGCGCTTTGAAGGAGGAGCTGGGCGCGACCTTAGAGAGGAAGAAGGCTTTGAGGGAGAAGATCCAAGAGCTTAAGCAGAGGAGCGATGAGTGGCATTTGAAGTACGTGGATGCGAGGAAGAGGCTTATGGAGCTCGAGGCCGAGAAGATACTGGTCTCATCGAGGCTTATCGAGCTTCAGGAGAGGGCTGAGAAGCTTAAGCGGGAGGAGGAGAGGAAGAGGGCTGAGATGGCCAAGGAGAGGCTTAAGGCTGAGGCCCGTCTCAAATTGGCTGCGGGGAGAAAGCTCACCTTCGAGGAGTTCAAAGCATTAATGGAGGATGGCGAAGGGCTGGAAGAGCTTGTTGGAAAGAGATGAGCAAGCCTTATTTCATCCCTCTCCAAAATTTAACGCGTGTAAGTAATAAATGGCCGAGGCGTCTAAGAAGCTGCTGATCCTCGTGGTGGATCGGGACGACGACATCGGAAGAAAGACTGGGTTATCTACGCCTATAGTGGGCTTTGAGGAGAACCTTAAGGCCGCTCAAGCCTTGCTACTAGCTGATCCGGAGGAAGCGGATGCCAACGCCATCTTCGGCGCCCTGAAAGTCTATCGAGAGCTTTCCAAGACGCTTGAAGGCAACATTGAGGTCGCTACGGTCGCCGGAAAAGAAGGCGAGGGTCTCGAAGCAGACATAAAGATAATGGGCGAGCTTGAGGAGGTTCTCAAGAGGTTTAAAGCCGATGCATGCGTGCTCGTAAGCGATGGGGTGACGGACCAGTTCGTAACCCCAATAATCACTTCCAAGCTCCCGATAATATCTGTCAGAAGGATTGTCGTGAGACATAGCGAGGCGGTCGAGCAGACGTGGCTTGTTCTCGGAAGATATTTGAAGCTCATCTTCACGGAGCCCAGATACTCCAGGATTTTCCTCGGAATACCAGGTCTCTTGATGGCAATAATAGGTATACTTTACATCGTCAACGTGGCCTCGCTGCCCTTCGTTCTCTCAGCCATTGGAACATACTTCATTATCAGAGGCTTCGGCCTAGACCAGAAGATCGCCTCAAGCTTTAGGAACGTGACAAAGCTCTTCAGAATGCCACCCTACGCGCAGCTAAGAGCCTACGCGGTCTTCACATCGGCGCTCCTACTCTTGATGGGGTTCTACACGGGCTATATCTCAACTCTAAAGGCCGTAGAAGAGATTTACCCGGATGCTCCCGAGTTCTCGACGCATGTCCTCTGGTGGCTGGAGAAGATGCCTTTCATAGCTGGGACTTACATAAGCAACTCCATAGACGTCATCTCGATCGCGATCCTCATGATGCTTCTCGCGAATATGGTTTATTACCTCTTTACGCGGGATCCAAGCTTCTGGCTCATGGTCAGGGGGTCAGTGTTGCTTGCATGGCTCTGGGCACTGCTAAAGAGAACGGGTATAATATTAGTCGTCGGCGCATCCGGGGGATTCGAGAACCCGCATGTCCTCCTATTAGTAATCACGGCAGTTCTCGGCATGGCAACAATAGTTGTGACGATACTGGTCACCAGAATTCTGCGAAAAGTCTATTTTAGGTACTTTAGAAGAAGGGAAAGACATTAAAGTTATCATCAACCTTTTCCAAAGAATGCTTGATAAAAATGGGCATCCTTCAAGACCTGCTGAGACTTTTCGCTGTTTACAAGCTTTATGAGAAGTGGCTTGGTAGGACGATAGCGAGGGGCGTGATGCCGTCGCATATAGCGGTTATAATGGATGGTAATAGGAGATGGGCTCGGGAGAGAGGTCTCGACCCATGGTACGGGCATAGGATTGGGGCCGAGAAGGTTGAGGACGTCATTAAATGGTGCCTCGAGTTCGGGGTTAAGGCGGTAACCTTCTTCGCCCTCTCCACCGAGAACTTTAAGAGGGGCGAAAGGGAGCTTGAGGAACTTTTCAAGATATTGAGCGAGAAGATCGGGGAGGTGCTTAATGAAAACCTAGTGCACAAGCATAGGATAAGGGTAAAGGTTCTCGGTAGGAAAGAGCTTCTTCCAGATAACTTGAGGGAGCTACTGAAGAAGCTTGAAGAGGAGACGAAGAACTATGATAACCTGTATGTGAACTTGGCGATCGCCTATGGCGGGAGGGCGGAGATAACCGATGCCGCGAGGAAACTGGCTATGGATGTTCTGGCGGGAAAGCTGAGGATAGAAGATGTAAGCGAGGAGGTGATAAGCAGATATCTATACACGGCGGATCTCCCGATTCCAGACCCGGATATGATAATAAGAACATCAGGGGAGGAGAGGATAAGCAACTTCCTCCTATGGCAGTCAGCTTATAGCGAGCTCATATTCCTAGACGTCTATTGGCCCGAGTTCCGCAAGATAGATCTGATGAGGGCCATCAGGACTTATCAGAGGAGGCAAAGGAGGTTCGGCGCCTAGCCGAGGGATAGGTCGTAAGGCGCTGAGGTCAGCTTCTCAATACCATCCCTCTTAATTAGGATCGTATCCTCGATCCTGACTCCAAACTTTCTCGGGAAATAAACTCCGGGCTCTATGGTTATTATCATCCCCTCGACTAGGAGTTCCTCGGAGTCCTTGAACAGCCTGGGAGGCTCATGGATCTCTATTCCCACGCCATGGCCGAGGCCGTGTAGGAAGTGGTCGCTGTAGCCCGCTAATGCAAGCTGCTCATAGGCTACCTGATAGACTTCCAATACCTTTATGCCTATTCTGATGGATTCTTCAGCCTTCCGCTTGGCCTCTGAGACAGCTTCATGCACTTTAGACACTTCCTCGGACTCGGGCCCTAGGTGAAATGTTCTCGTGATATCCGAGCAGTAGCCCTCATATATGACGCCGAGATCAACTATGACGACATCACCTCTTTCGATAATCCTATTCTTGTATGCTCCGTGGGGCTTTGATGAGTTTGGGCCCGAGGCGACTATAGGGTCGAATGCGGGCCCATCTCCACCTAGGCTCAACATTTCTCTTATGATCTCAGACTTCACCTCATATTCCGTGAGGCCTTCCCCCAGTAGTTCTGATGCGAGCTCCATGCATCTTGATGATATCTCGCATGCCTTTCTTATACGCTCTATCTCCGCTTCCTCCTTAACTATCCTAAGCTTCCAGATATGCTGGGAGATCGGTATCATTGATCCGGCAAGCTTTCCGGAGACCTTAAGGTAATCTTCCGCATCAAGCGAATCGAAGCCTATCCGCGTTTTAAGGCTCTCAGGTATTAGCTCGAAGAATCTATAAATGTCGAAACCTTGCTCAAGTTTAATCACCTGAATCTCCCCCGGTGTAGATTCCTCCGCAAGCTCGAAGTTTAAGGGAGAGACGTATAGGGCGGGAAAACCATCCATCGGGATTAGTAGATAGCCCGTCCCCCTATATCCGGTGAAATAGAAGATGTTTGCAGGGCTTCTTAGAAGAACTCCGCTGAGCCCCTCCTCTCTCAGGATCTCAGCAAGCCTTCTAACTCGATTAAGATAACTCATCCCAACACCGACCACGAAATTCCTCGATTAAGATATTTAAAACCCTAGCTTCTCGAGATAAACCTTATCATTAGTGATGCTTGACTGGAATCCGTTGAAGATCTGCGGGATAGATGAGGCTGGAAGGGGCGCGGTCATAGGGCCGATGGTGATCGCCGGAGTCCTAGTGGATCAATCGAGGGTGGGCGAGCTCGTTGAGGCCGGCGTCAAGGACTCAAAGGAGCTGACGCCCGGCGTTAGAGCCGAGCTCTCGAAGCTGATAAGAGAAATCGCTGAAAAGGTCGAACTCATAATTGTTGAGGCCAGGCTGGTTGATGAATCCACGAGGAGGAGCGGTGCTGGAGGGATTAACGAGCTCGAGGCCAGAATTATTGCAAAACTGATAGATAAGCTTAAGCCTGATGCCGCCTACATAGATCTGCCCTCAACCAAGTATCACGACTTTAGGGCGCTAATAGAGCAACATACAAAGCATAGGTGTTCCCTCATCCTCGAGCATAAGGCTGATCAGAAATATCCGATCGTCTCAGCCGCCTCGATAATAGCGAAGCATGAGAGGGATATGATCGTGGAGAAACTGAAGGCTGAGCTCGGAGACTTCGGCTCGGGATATCCCTCGGACCCGAAGACAAGAAACTTCCTCCTCCGAGTTTTAAAGAAAGGTGAGGTGCGGAAAGAGCACATAAGGCTCACATGGAAGACCGTCTCCAAGCTGGTTCAAAGAAAGCTGGACGACTTCTAGCCGGGGGAGTGGACCGAGATTTTGCAAAAGATCTCAAGAAGGACATTTTTAGCGGGTATCGTCGCGGGGATCGCCGCCATAACCATTTACGCCTATGCCGAGGCGCAGAGGATGTTCGTGACGAGGCTGAAGCTCGGGCTGGGTACTAAGGCGGCCTTCCTAGTTGATACTCATATTCATGGCATTGGGCCAGTCGAGAGACAGGTTCTAGAGGTTCTCCAAGAAGAGAGGCCGGAGATCATTCTTCACGGCGGGGATGTGATTGACGAGTTCACGGGCTCGCTCGACCAAGTTAAGTCATACCTCGCATCCCTAGAGGCCGATGAGAAGTACGTTGTCTTCGGGAACCATGATTACTGGTGCGGCAGGGCGGCCGAGCTCACGCGCATTCTCGAGGAATGCGGTTTTAAGGTTCTCCGGGATGAAGTTGTGAAGAGCGGGATTGGGAAGATTGCGGGGGTCGATTGGAGGGATGATCGACAATATGATGTCGGGTGTTGCCGCGCCGACATCATACTCGCGCACGACCCAAATGTCGCCCTTTACACCCATAATGCTAAGGTAATCATTGCAGGCCATACTCATGGTGGGGTGAGGCTCGGGTCGCTCACGATCCTCACGAACTCCGCCTACACTCGAGGATTATACGACCTCGGTAGCTCCATCCTATACGTCTCAAGAGGGCTGGGAAGCATAATCCCGCTGAGACCGACCTCGCCGCTTGAGCTCGTGATCCTCGAGTGATCTCAGCGAACCGAGGGCGAACATTCTTTATCGAATGAGTTAGTGATTTTTGTCCGGAATGCGCATGGGGCCTAGGAGGGTCTTCTACGCCTTAACCGGGCTACCGGGATCCGGGAAGACCACGGCCATTCTCAAGGTAGTTGATCGGCTTAAGGACCTCGGGATCAGGGTTGGGGGGATGTATACTCAGGAGATCCGGGAACATGGGAGGAGAATCGGGTTCGCGGTCAAGAGGATCGGCGGCGGAGAGGGGATACTGGCGCACGTTAATCTCGGAAGCGGGCCGAGGCTCGGGAGATACGGTGTTAACCTAAAGGATCTCGAGGAAGTAGGAGTCGCAGCCATACTCGAGGCCATGGAGAGCATGGATGTAGTCGTGGTCGATGAGGTCGGGCCCATGGAGCTTTACAGCGAGAGGTTCAGGCATGCTGTCGAGAAGCTCCTATACTCGGGCAAGCACACGATCCTCACCGTTCATTACAGGTCGAGGGATCCGCTCATCCTGAAGGTTAAGGAGCTTGCCGGAAGAAGCCTGATAATCCTAACGCCGGAGAATCGCGATAGGATTCCATATCTGATCGTAAGAGAGGTCTTGGGGGCGTTTGGGAGGAGTGAGGCCAGAGCTGGGCTATGAGCTTGAGCTCAGGAGAGAGGGAAAGGCGGTATTCTACTCGCCGAAGATGCCCGGGAAAAGGGATTTTGCTCCAACAAGCCTGCCGGTTTTCTTCAACCCATTTTCAAAGCCGAATCGTGACGTGACCGTGCTTTTCATAGCCACATGGTTCGAGGGGTTTAAGATCAGGATATGCGATGCCCTGGCGGGAGTCGGGGTTAGAAGTATCCGAATGCTCTTAGAGACGGACGTGACTGGTGAGGTGACCGCGAATGACATCTCGCCCAAGGCATGCGAACTAATCAAGCTGAACATCGAGCTGAATAAGCTTGGAGAATTCGTTGAGGTGACATGCATGGACGCTAATGAACTGCTCGCGAGATGTGGGAGGGAAAAACCGAGATATGATTATGTGGATGTCGATCCAACGGGGTCGCCAGCGCCATTTATCGAGAATGGTGTTAGGGGATGTAGGAGGGAAGGCGTGATAGGGGTAACGGCCACGGACATGCCAGCGCTCGTTGGCGCGAAGCTCGAGTCCTGCTTGAGAAAATATGATGCTAAGCCCTTGAGAACCCCCTTTTCTAAGGAGATTGCTCTTCGAATTCTCGCTGGTTTCATCGCGAGATCCGCGGCGAGGCTCGGGATCGCAGCTAAGCCTATACTCTCATTCTCGAAAGATCATTATATTCGGGTTTTCACGAAAGTTGAGAGGGGGAGAAAACTGGCGAACGAAGCGCTCAAACGCGTCGGCTGGATCTCTTACTGCCCATCCTGCCTAACAGTTTATACCGCGGAGAGGTTCGAGAGCCCCGTAATTATATGCAAATCCTGTGGAAGGCAGATTGACTATGCAGGTCCTGCCTGGATAGGGGAACTGGCAAACCGAGATTTAGCGGAGAAGATGTATCAAAAAGCCTTGGGAAGCCCGGAGCTTTACCGAGAATCCCTCAAGCTCTTAGACGGTTTGAGGAGGGAGGATTATAGCTTGCTAGGATACCATCCGGTAAATTATCTGGCTAGAATATTTGGGAGACCTCCTATCAAGCCCTCCATACTTGCCGAGAAGCTTATCGAGCTGGGTTACAGGGCCTCAACGACTCATATCGACCCTAGCGGCGTGAAGACCGATGCTCCGCTGGACGCGCTGAGGAGCATTTTCGGGAAGCTTGGTTCTGAGCTATAA
>CALJVH010000003.1 GCA_937974645.1 uncultured archaeon
CGCCGTTCGCGCCATATGCCTCGGCTAGCTTCACGAAATCCGGCACCCCGCGCCTGAGGCATGTCGCACAGTACTTCTTCCCATAGAACAGGTCTTGCCAGTACTTCACCATGCCGAGCCAGCCATCATTCATTATCACGACTATGACCGGTATCTCTTCGACGATCGATGTGGCGAGATCCCGCTCGGTCATGAGGAAGCTTCCATCCCCATCAATATCCACGACGATCGAGTTGGGCTTAGCGATCTTCGCGCCCAGCGCCGCTGGGAATCCGAAGCCCATCGTCCCGAGTCCTCCAGATGTTATGAACGTCCTGGGATGATATACCTCGAGGTAGAGCGCCGCCCACATCTGATTTCTGCCGACGCCCGTTGTCACGATTCCATCGACTGGGAGGAGCCTTCTAATCTCCCTAATAACATTCTTAGGTGATAGGTCGTCCGAAGACCGCTGACCGAATCTATCGATATCCTCCTTAACTTCCTTAATTCTCTGAAGCCAAGTTGATACATCCTTTTTCCTCGATAGCGTTTTCGCGGCTTCGTGAATCGCTTTCAAAGCATGCTTGGCGTCAGCGACTATCGGTATGTCGGGTTTGATGTTCTTCCCTATCTCGGCGGCGTCTATGTCTATGTGGATGAAGGTGGCATCCTTCGCAAACGTATCGAATCTCCCGGTTGATCTATCGCTGAACCTCGTCCCGATCGCTAAGATGACGTCCGCCTCCATTATCAGCTTATTCGCGGCAGCCGATCCATGCATCCCTATCCTCCCTAGGTAGAGTGGATGGTTTTCTGGGAATGCCCCCTTCCCCATCAAGGTTACAGCCACAGGAATCATTAGGAACTCCGCGAGGGCTCTAAGCTCCTCGGATGCGTTCGAGAGTATGACGCCGCCTCCAGCGAGCATCGCGGGCCTTTCAGCATCTAGGAGAATCTCCGCAGCTCGCTTAACTTGGAGGGGATGAGGCTCCTTAATAGTCTTATTCAGGTGTTGTGAGAGCTTTACATCGAAGTCTATCTCCGCCTCCTCTCTCTGCACATCGACTGGGAAATCTATTAGCACCGG
Source organism: uncultured archaeon (assembly GCA_937974645.1). GTDB lineage: Archaea > Thermoproteota > Nitrososphaeria_A > Caldarchaeales > Wolframiiraptoraceae > Wolframiiraptor. The sequence goes on from CALJVH010000003.1 coordinate 1,070, forward strand.
CGCTGGCCTACCCTCTGTAGCGAGATAAAACGCCTCTCTTACCACCTTTGGGACTTCTTCCGCGTCCCGTATCTGGAATGAGTATTTCGTGATCGGAGTCGTTATCCCTATTATATCCGCCTCTTGGAAGGCGTCCCTCCCAATCATATGCCTCGCAACCTGGCCCGTTATCGCGACGATTGAGGATGAATCCATGTAGGCGGTCGCTATCCCAGTTACGAGGTTCGTCGCTCCCGGCCCCGAAGTGGCCATGCATACACCAACCCTCCCACTCGCCCTAGCATAACCGTCGGCGGCATGAGCCGCGCATTGTTCATGTCTAACCAAGATGTGCCTTATGCTGGAGTCATAGAGGGCATCATAGACTGGGAGGATCGCGCCGCCTGGTATCCCGAAGATGATCTTAACCTCCTCATTCTCCAACGCCTTTATGAGCGCCTTAGCGCCGCTCAGCCTCATAGTCTTGGGGCTTGAGTGCTTGGGCTCCTAAATTAATCTTGACCAGCGAGAAGCTTGTCAGCCTTTCTGGGGGGAGCGTCGGCGCGTAGTATTATTAAGTAGGTGAAGGCTGAGGCTGGTAGGCTTGGTATGAGGAGCGATGCGATTAAGCGTGGTCTTGAGAGGGCTCCGCATAGGGCTTTACTTTACTCCCTCGGGCTTGGCCGCGATGATTTCGAGAAGCCATTCATCGGCGTGATCAACAGCTACTCCAACATGGTCCCGGGCCATGTTCACTTGAGGATGATCGCCGACGCCGTTATCCAAGGGGTTAGGGAGGCCGGAGGGGTGCCATTCGAATTCAATACCATAGTTGTCTGCGATGGGCTCGCAATGGATCATGAGGGCATGAGGTATTCCCTTCCATCTAGGGAGCTGATAGCGGACTCTGTTGAGACTATTGCCAAGGCGCATGCGCTCGATGGGCTGGTCCTGATACCGAACTGCGATAAGGTTACGCCTGGAATGTTGATGGCCGCCGCGAGGCTCGATCTCCCGACGATCATTATAACCGGGGGCCCGATGCCCTGCGGATGGTTTGGTGGAATGAGGGTTGCATTCTCGCATGTTTATGAGGGGATTGGGAGGGTTAAGGCTGGAGAGCTGAGCGAGGAGGAGCTCGAGATCCTTGCGATGGCCGCATGTCCCACCCCGGGCTCCTGCAATGGCCTTTACACCGCGAATACCATGGCGTGCATGGTCGAGGCGCTCGGCCTCTCCCTACCTGGCTCCGCGACGCCGCCGGCGACGAGCTCTAGGAGGATCGCGCTCGCCCGAGAGACCGGCAGGAGGGTGGTCGGACTCATCAGGGAAGGCATAACCGCCTCGAGGATCTTGACGAGAAAGGCTTTTGAGAACGCGATCCGGGTTGATTTGGCGCTCGGCGGCTCCACGAACACCGTCCTACACCTTATGGCGGTCGCCGAGGAGGCTGGAATAGATCTGGAGCTTGAGGACTTTGATAGGCTTAGCAGGGAGACGCCGCAGATAGCCGAGATTATTCCAAGCGGTCCCTACGGCGTGGATGATCTCGATAGGGCTGGAGGAATACCGGCGGTTATGAAGACCTTGGAGCCTCTGCTCCACCTCGATGCCCTCACGGTTACCGGGAGAGCCATCGGCGAGAACATCTCCGGCGCCAAGAGGCTTGATGAGAAGGTTATCAGGCCGCTCGAGAGACCGATTAGGAGAATGGGCGGGATCGCGGTCTTGAGGGGGAGCCTCGCGCCGAGGGGAGCCGTCTTGAAGACGGCTGGCGTGCCCCCGAGTATGATGAGGTTCCGTGGGAGGGCGAGGGTTTTCGACTCCGGCGATGAGGCCGTAGACGCGTTGATGAGCGGGAGTATAATGGAGGGGGATGTGGTCGTAATAAGATATGAGGGGCCTAGGGGAGGGCCGGGGATGAGGGAGATGCTCGCTCCGACCGCAGCCCTCGTTGGGCTCGGGCTTATCGAGAAAATTGCACTAGTAACGGATGGAAGATTCTCCGGAGCAACCCGCGGCCTCTGCATTGGCCACATCTCGCCCGAGGCTGCCGAGGGAGGACCGATAGCCGTTGCCGAGGAAGGCGATCCAATATTAATTGACGTCGAGATGAGAGTCCTGAACCTCGAGATCCCGGAGGAGGAGCTTAGGCGTAGAATGAAGAGCTGGATCCCTCCAAAACCTAGGGCTGAGAGGGGCTGGCTCCTAAGATACTCTCTCAACGTATCCTCAGCTGATATCGGAGCAATTCTCAAGCCGCTTCAAGGCGCTAGAAGCTAAAAAGCCGCCGGCGAGGCTCGGGTGTACTAGGATGAGCGTCGAGGAGATGGAGTTTACGGGATACCTGGTCTCCATAAGGCCTAGGACCAGGAGGGGGCTTGTGGAGTATGAGCTTAAGCTCATAAGCTTCGGCGGTGAGCCGTTTGTGGCCTATACGATGCATCCACCCAGCTTCATTACACCAGCCATTCAGGTTCGGGTCAAGGTTATCCTCAGCAGGCAGCTCGGCGCTCCCAGATGGGTTATTGATGATATGAGCATTATTAGTGGGCCCGAGTTCATAGAAGTGACTCCAGCAGTCATAGAAGAGGTTGCTAGGGGCGTCTACCCGATTGTGAGCGGCAGGATTGGTGAGAGAGCTTTCAGCGTACCGGTAGACGAGGAGCTGTTATTGAAGATTCCACCCCAGCTTCCGAGCGCTGCGTATTGCGTCTTCATGAAAAAGGGGCCGGAGCTGAGGCTTATCGAGATTATGAGCGAGAAGGAGTATCAGCTGTTCAGGAAGGCTTTGAAACTCGTGTCAGAGATCGAGAGGGAGGTGGCCGACGTGGAGGAGGCTATTCGCGGATATCTTGTGGAGGCTGAGGCCCCCATCACTACTTGAAGATCCGTCTGAAATTGAGCTCTATCGCATCCTCAATCTCGCTGATAGGCATCTTCTTAACCTCAGACATGAACTTGATTAGATCGCTGATCATGTCGGGCTTGAGACTTAAACTCCTGTACTCATATGGGCCATCGCTCTCCGTTAGTATCATGTCCAGCGGCGCCGCTTCCAGCACCTCCCTATGCCTTGGCTGAATCTTCACTGCCGGGTTTATTGTGATCATGTATTCGTTCTGCCGAATCTCCTCCAGCAGGTCTGGTGACCCACTATACCAGTGGATGACCGCGGACTCGACATCCATTCTCCTAAGAATTTCAAGAACCTCCCTCCAAGCACCCCTCGCGTGAATATTCATCGGTAGATCGTATTCTGCTGAGAGTTTGCAGAACTTCTTGAAGACATCGATCTGCTTCTCGCGGTTCCCGCGCTCCCCATCCAAGCCCACCTCTCCTATCCCCCTCACCTCATCCTCTCTCTCTATGAGGCCGATAACCTCCTCTACCTCCTGCTGGGTGATCTCTTCCAGGTTCCATGGATGAACTCCGAGGAATGGCACTATGTTCTCGAACTTCTCCGTTAGGCTAAGAGTCTTCAGGCTGCTCTCCAAGTCCTCTGATACCGCAATGATGATCATCTTATCCTCAAGGCGCCTAAGATCCTCTTCAGCGAGCGAGTGCGCGTGACAATGAGCGTCGATCAGCATGCTCATTCACGATTTTATCTGCATCCTAGGGCGCCTTTAAGGGTTCTGAGCTACGTAGCTCTTGGGAGCCTTCTTCATCCAAGAGGCTCACAAAGTGAGTTGGTGAAGGAGGTAGGGCGGGCCGTCCCAGACGGGGAGACCTATGAAATGGGCTCATGGGATGAAGACCCATCCGAGGGGGGTGGCTGGTGGCTCCCACCGTCGATCCCGCTAAAAGTGGACGATTCGCCGGTTGGACTATACTTTTCCTAACCATCTACTTTGAAAATGCTGAGTATGGCTAATGTTAAATTTTCGGTCTACCCGCCCTGTAACGTGATGAGGGCTTTTCTCAAGGAGATATTCATCAGAACTGGTAGCAGGGTTGAATTCGTAGACATCACTCGAGAGGTCGAGGAGGCTGTTAGAGAGAGCGGTATCAGGAGCGGCGTCGCGATAATCTTCACGCCCCATACAACGACGGGCATATTCCTGAACGAGGATGAGGGCGGGTTGAAGAAGGATCTTGAAAGGGTGCTGGAGAGGCTTATCCCCGGGAAGGGGGGCTATCTGCATGATGAAGTGGATCATAATGCATACGCGCACCTGAGGTCGATAATCTTGGGAGTATCGCTGGCGATGCCTGTTGAGAATGGTGGGCTCATGCTCGGAGCGTGGCAGAGTATATTCCTAGCAGAGCTCGATGGCCCGAGGGGCAGGAGGGTCTATGTTAAGGTCATTGGATCCGATTAAAAGATGATGCGAACTTTCTTCAGCGTCGGCTTATAGATCAGAGTGATTATTAGGCCGGCGATGAATCCTCCAAGATGAGCGGCATACGCTACTTGCGAGAAGGGGGCTAGGACTGCATAAAAGAATTGGAGTGCAGCCATTATGAATATCGCGACTATTGCTGGAGCGATTATCGGGAACCCCATAAAAATGAAAAGTCTTCTCAGCGGGAAGAGTATGGCGTAAGCGGCCATGACCCCGAAAATCGCGCCAGAGGCCCCGATGGATGGAACTAGGAGGAGTTGCTTTGCGGGATAGAATGTCAGTATGAAGTATGCGTGGGCATAGCTAGCCGCGATTCCGCTGGCGAAATATAAGATGAGGTACTTCAATCTCCCGAGAACTCTCTCGACGTCCGGGCCGAAGATAAAGAGGGCGAACATGTTCAGGAATAGATGGATGACGTCTCCGTGAAGGAACATTGACGTTATCAGCCTGTAGGGCGCCCTTCCATGTATCGTGAGAATGGGGATTGCGGAGAAGTTGAGTATTATCTCGTTAAAGAGCTTGGGATTGGTTAGCTGGATGATGAATGTTGCGATTCCTGTGATTGTATTTATGCCGATTATGGTCCAAGTAGCCTTAGCGCTCGGCGTGCTGATAATGTAGCCCCCCATTACCCGGATTTTAAGACTCACAGCTATTAACACTTTTTCCTCCGATGAATGCGAGCGGGCTCCCAGGCTTCATGATCTCCCTGAGCAGGATCGTCGCATAAGCTCCCGGCGGAAGCTCTATGTTGAGCTTTATCGAGCCATCCTCGAGCTGGGAGGCCCTACACATCCATCTAGGGACTTTTATCGGGCGAAGCGATCCCCTCGTCGAGGCCTCCGGGCATATTCTCAGCCTAAATGCATTCAGCTCCAAACCGAGCTCGTTCAAGGTTTTGAGGAGTATCTCGCCCTTCCTGCTCCTCGGTGCCGGCGAGAGGTACCCTGGGGCCGGCATCACGATCGCAAGCCTGCCACGCGCTATGAGTCTTTCCACCTCCCTCAGATTCGCGCTCGAGACCCTTATCGGCCTACCAGGCTCCGGCCTGCCAAACGCATCAAGCCTCACAGCGAGATCGCCAGCCTCAACCACGTTTAGCAGACCCTCCGCGATCATCTTTGATAACGTCTTGTTGAATATTAGGGCTGAGGCCGACTCGACGAGAAGCCTCCTAAGCCTGAGCGGAAGAACCCTTAAAGCACCGAGGTAGTCTCCGGGCTTCCTCGCGAGATGCCTAAGGATCGCGCGCTCATATCTCAGTGTTCTCGAGAAGTAGTCCAGCGCCTTGACCGGGTCAAAGTCCTCGAGAAGCCTCATCCTCGCTATCCTATTATCCTGGCTCTCGAGCGGAGAGTATTCTGCTAGGAATGCCTTGACGGCCTCCTCGATCCTCCCCTCGATCATCAGCATCCCGACTATTGGCGTTATCGGCCTGGAAATCCCGAACCTCTGAGGACCATAGAAATTAGGTAGCCCCGTGAATCTGAGCTCCTCTAGGACCTCCTGAGCGACCTCCACTCCTCCACTTGGCTCCCGGATCACTATTTCAAAGATGTTCCTCGCGAGCTTCTCCGGGCTTATCCTCCAGCTCACGCGCATGATCGGTAGAACTCTTACCACCTCTCCTATCTCAGCTCCATCGAACCCCATGTTTTCAGCTGGAAGCGTTATGAACTGCCAGCTCACGCTCATCTTATCTTTTATCCCGCATACGCCAATCTGCCCCGGCTTTATCCCGAGATACTTGGCGAGCATCGTGCAGGCTCTTATCGTGTCCACGCCCCTCTTTCGCATCACGGCCAAGAACTGGTCTCCCAGCCCCTCACGCATCCCCCTCCAGGATTCATAGGCCGATCTGGCATCAAGCCCGTCGAGGAGCTGCTCCCACGTCTGAAAGTCCTCGGGAGAGCGCTTTATGACCCCGCCCACTCCCTTGTGCCGCGTCACGTAGCACTCGATACCGATGAAGCCCTCAACAGACCCCGGGGCCAAGTTCGCGAGAATGCCCTGCCTCATCCCGCGTACGAGAACGGGTTTCTAGGAGTTAAAGGAGCTTGAGCTTTCCCGTGAGCTTGTCGAGGACCTCCGATGGGGCTGGGCCGATGCCGCAGGCTGTTAATGTTCCGGGAGGGATCTCGGTTAGCCCAGCGTCCTCTATCAAGTTTGCTGGAAGCCCCATTATTTTCGCCTCCTCATAGAATCTCCTCAGCTCATCCTCGCTCTCAACTCTCAGGACGACCTTCTTCTGGCCCTCGGATAGCCATTCCTCAAGCCACTCGGGCCTAATCCTCCTGCACTCCTCAGCCGCCGATACTGCGGCGTGGGCTGCTTGAGCCGCCACCTTACCCCTACTCATCCTCAGGTCTGCTCTGATGAGTATCGCTTGCTTATACCTGAACTCCCGGGGCATGATCTCACTCGAGGAAGCGTCAATAATCCTTCCGAGCTATTTCCCTCAGCCTCTCGACACCCCGGATGCTCTTGATGTACTCGGCGACGCTTCGCGGCACGAGGCCTTCCCAGCCCCTTCCCTCAAGCATCAGTTCTCTTATCCTCGCCCCCATCTCAAGATCCCTCTGATACAGATCTATCGACTTGACTTCGTATCCCTCTTCCTCGAAGAGCCTCTTAACCAGCGGGTTATTCGTGTAGACCACTTGGAATCCTGGGCAAAATGACTTGACTCTCGCGACCCAGAGCGAGTGCTCTCCGACATCAGGAACCGGGACTATGTGGACTCTACTCGCATCCACGCCTTCCTCGACCAAGGCTTTTCGAAGCATCTCGATCCTCTCGCCTGCGGTGAAGGGGTTCTCGAGTGTGTGGCTGTATTGAGCGCTTCCGACGGCTACGATGAGCTCATCGCATTCACCTAGAGCGGCTTTAATCGCGTGAATATGGCCTAGATGTGGCGGCTGGAACCTACCGATGAAGAGGCCTCTCCTCAAGACTTTGATCAGCCTCCAGTCAATTCTGGAGCCTGCCCGATCAGATGCTCGAGCATCTTTAAAGGATTCCGAGCTTTAGCCGGGCCTCCTATAGCTTGTCCCGGTGATTCTTATTGTCGCGGGCTTGCCAAGCTCTCCATCGACCTCAGCCCTTATGCCGGCCATGATTCTGCAAAGATCTATGCTAGTAGTCGTGTGGGCTGTTAGCTCTGCGACGCGGTACTCGGAGATCCCGGATGCCAGCGCCGCCCATATCACGAGCTGATCTCCCAGATGCTTGTCCACGGGCGCTCCGGTCTCGAGCTGCTTCAGGATGCTTTGAGCCGCCTCTTCCGCAATCCTCTCCGCCGGGACTCCGAGCTTCCCGAGGTTATCCGCGGCTAACAGGGCGCCGGATTCGAGCTCCGCGACCAAGATTATCCCGCAGCCAGGGTCGATGGAGCACGTGCTATCGCCGGGCTGGAGGGCTTGCCTCTCAACGTAGACGTCGCCATAGCCCGCATTCTTCAAAATCTTCTCGGCTGTCGAGGCCATTCGCTCGACTATGTGCGCGGGCAGCCTACAGCTGTAGCTTAGGCCGCGTATCCTCCTTACACCATCGGACTCCATGAGCCTTATTGGCTTGAGCCCCTCGACGGGAGCTGATCTCGCCCTAATAACCCCGCCGCCCCTCGGGTAGAATCCTCTCCTCAGGAGCTCCACTTGGAATCTGCAGCCCATCCTCTCCAAGGTCGGCAACAGGACGTGTTGGAAGTATTCGACCGGCGGCGCCATCGGGTTATTCGTCCCGCCTCTAAGCTCAACCTCGACCGGCTCCCTGCTAAAGGCCATGACGGGCATGAGGCTCTGGAGTATTAGAGTTGTGCTTCCAGCGGTCCCCGCGTCGAAGACCATTCTCCCGCCTCTGAGAATCCTTGGCCTGAAGATTATCTCCCTCGAGCTTACGTGAAGCCCTGAGACTTCAGCGGATGAGAGGGCCGCGACCGCCTTTACGCCCGTGAGATGCTGCGGCCTGAGACCTGGATTACTCCTCCTAGCCCTGATATTGTAGACTCTTATCGGCTTCATTAAAACAGCTGAGAGCGAGACCGCATTCCTGAGGATCTGGCCTCCGCCCTCGCCCATCGAGCCATCTATCTCGATCAGCTCCATGCCGAGCTTTCTCTCCGGCATCCCCTGCTTTAGGTTTGACGCGGGCTTGAGAGTATCTTCTCTGCAAGCTCCTTAATCTGCTCTGCCTCCTCAGTATTTGTCTCCATGATTCTTGCGAGCTCTTCTACTCGAAGCCTTGTCAGCTGGCTTAAGGCGACTATTCCCCGGTCTCCCAGCTTTGCGATCTTCTCGGCTGGAAGCTCTTTAAGCATTGTTACTGGGTATATTCTCTTGCTCGACACTATGTCGCTGAGGGCGAAGGCTCTCGGATACCTCCAGCCCATGTACATTATCCCCTTACACCTCGCATACTGCTCCGCGTGCTGGGAGATCTTGGTGTTGCAGACCAGGATTGCGGAGGTGAAGGAGTATGGGTGGAATCCAAGCCTATACCCCTCTCTGAGATCTTCCAGCGCTGCCCATAGCTCCAATATCGTTCCGAGGCCTGTGTATGTGTGATGGTTGAAGTGGTGCTTCACCTCGACCATGAAGACCTCGTCACCCCTGAACGCTATCCCGTCTATCTCATGGCTCACACATCTTCCCTCCAGAACTCTTCCGGGCTCGACGAGGTATCCGGCCTCCCTGAGAACGATCCTCGCATACTCCTCGAAGTCGGGCTTCGGCCTCATTGCGGAGATCGCTTCCCTAAGATCCGTCGTGCGGGAGAGCTCGGGTCTAACCTCCTCCGCGAGCCCACGAATCATCGAGAGGATCTCGGAGGTTGGAATGCCGTCGTAAACTTTCTCTGATATCTCTCTTTCAATCCTCTCCGCATCCGCCCGCTCAAGCCCGAGGTAGAGAGCTGTTCTCAAGACCTTCGCCTCATCATAGGGTTCAAGCCTACCATCAGCCTTCCTAACTCTTATCACGCCTCATCGTATGAGTTCGCAGGGAATAAACGCTTTACTTGTAAGAGGCGCTGAATTCATATGCTGGAGCCGCGGATAATGCTCTGGCGATGATGAGTCCTGGTTGTCCGACCTGATGAGGACGGTTAAAAGCTCTGAGCTCTCAAGTGGGGTGAAGCATTATGGCCGAAAATAGGCCCGTGATCTCAATCCTGACGGACTTCGGGCTAAGGGATCCATATGTCGGCCAGGTGAAGGGCGTGATCCTATCCTATTGCAGGGATGCGGCGATAATTGATCTCACCCATGAGGTTATGCCATTTAACGAGCTTCAAGCGGCCTTCATCCTCAGGGCCAGCATTTCCTACATGCCTCCCGGCACGATCCATCTCTGCGTAGTTGATCCCGGCGTCGGGACGAGAAGAAGGGGGATAATGCTTGAGACCGGTAGGGGGGACCTCTTCGTCGGTCCTGACACGGGGTTCATGGCGCCCGCAGCCGAGCTTCTCGGAGTAATCGCCGCCTACGAGATTGATGAATCGAGGCTTCCGCCTCGGGAGGCTGAGACCTTTCATGCTAGAGATGTCTTCGCGCATGTTGTCGGCAGGCTCGCCTTAGGCGAGAGGCCCTCGAGCCTTGGAAGAAGGGTTGAGTCCTACTCTATTATGAGGCTTCCGGAGCCGGTTATCGAGGAGGGCTCGGCCGAGGTCGTGATAATGCATGTGGACAGGTTTGGGAATCTCGTGACCAATCTCAAGCCGGGGCAGCTGGGCCTCGAGTTCGACGAGGAGGTGCTGGTGAACCTTCCGGGGAGGAAGCTTAGATGCAGGTATGTGAAGTCTTATGGCTTCGTTGAGGCCGGCTCGCCCCTGCTCACCGTCGGGGGATGGGGCTACCTCGAGTTCTCCGTAAACCGCGGAAGCGCCGCGAATGCTTTCGGTTTGAAGCCGGGCGAAAAGCTTAGGATCTCCAGGATTGTTTGAGCGGGTGGGAGGGGTGCTTCAGAAAGCCGTGATCCTTGCTCGCGGAATGGGTAAGCGGATGAGGAGTAGCGCGAGCCACGTATCTCTCGATCCGCAAGTCGAGAAATTCGCAAGGCTCGGCTGGAAGCCGTTCATCCCGATTTCCGGAAAGCCCTTTGTCTACCATCAGCTGAGGGTTCTAGCGAGGCTGGGAGTTAGAGAGGTCTGCCTAGTTATTGGGCCCGAGCATCTCGAGCTGGAGGATTACTTTAGGAAAATCAGCGAGGAACTCGAGATTGAGGTGAGCTTCGCGATTCAAGAAAAGCCTCTTGGGACTGCTGATGCTGTTTACGCCGCCAGGAGCTTCACCGGGGATGAATCGTTCCTCGCGCTAAATGGGGACAACTTCTATCCTGAGGAGGCAATCAAGCCCCTGATCGAGGCAGAGGATCGGGGCGCATGCTACGTCGGCGGCTTTAAGCTCGAGGCTCTGATTTCTTCGGGGGGCTTCGGGCCTGAGAGGATCAAGTCATTCGCTGTCGTGGAGGTTGATGATGACCTCAACCTCATTAGGATTATCGAGAAGCCCGAGAGCCCGGAGGCGTATAGGACGAGCTATGGCGTGCTCGTAAACATGAATCTCTGGAGGTTTAATCCGATGATATTCGAGGCTTGTAGGCGCGTTGGGCCGCATCCGGTTAGAGGCGAGCTCGAGCTCACGGCAGCCGTCCAGCTCATGGTGAATGAAAGGCTCTGCAGGGTTAAGGTGATTCCGCTGGACTTGTGGGCCCTCGACCTAACATATAGCATGGATATACCCGCCGTTGAGCGTGTGCTGAGAAGAGTTCTTGGGGAAGACTTAAGCTCTTGAGTTACGGGTGTTTGATGTGCTCATAGCGGTCTATGAAGATGAGGTTGAGGAGAGTCTAAGACCATTCACTTTAACGAGACCAGCCTACGCTCTTAGATGCGGTGCAAGCCTACTTTACGAGAAGATCTTAGCGGGCGTCGAAGGCCGCCCGATCTTCTTCACGAGAAACATGATACTCGATGTTACCCGCGAAAAGCTGGGAGGGGTTGGCGAGGTCTATGCACTGGATGATGTCAAGGCTCTCGAGAAGGGAAAGGATATCCTGGTGGTTAATGGTAGGTGGCTCTTCGACCACGAGCTACTCAAGCTCGAGGAGGGGGTTGCGGTGAAAGACGGCGAGCCAGTCTATGCCTTCGTCGGAAAGAATGATGCTGAGGAGATCTTAAAAGGGTGTGGGAGCATTCTCGAGTTTCTTGAGAAGATCAAGTATGAGTTCGGCGAGTATAAGGTGGCTGAATCGAGGCTCGTGAGACACCCATGGGACCTAGTGAGATATAATCAGCTGGAGCTTGAGAGGGATTTTGAGAGGCTTAGGCGATCTAGGTCTTGGGAGAGGCCGCCGAGAGTTAATGGCGTCTACGTGATCGGAGATGAGAATAGTATTATGATCTCAAGGGGTGCGAGGATCAATCCCTGCGTCGTCCTAGACTCGACAGAGGGGCCGATAATCATCGACGATGAGGCCGTGATCAATCCCCATAGCTATATTGTTGGACCATGCTATATTGGGAAAGGATCCTGGGTTGTTGGTGGGAGAATCTCAGGTTCCTCGATAGGACCGGTATGCAGGGTTGGGGGAGAAGTTGAGGAGACGGTATTCCACGGGTTCTCTAATAAGTATCATGCTGGTTTTGTGGGGCACAGCTATATCGGGGAATGGGTGAATCTGGGGGCGCTAACGACCACCAGCGACCTCAAGAATGACTATGGAGTGGTCAAGGCTCCGGTGGCCGGAAAACTCGTGGATACCGGGATGATTAAGGTAGGAGCATTCATTGGTGATCATACGAAGACGGGCATCGGCTCCCTCTTCTCGACAGGCTCCTTGATAGGCATCATGTGCAACCTCGTCACTTCCGGCGAGCCCTATCCCAAATACGTACCATCATTCACCTGGTATATCAAGGGCCAGGTCAGGAGCTGGATTGGCGTGGATCGGATGATTGAGGCCGCTGAGAGAATGATGGCTAGGAGGGGTGCTGGAATGAGCGAGGCTGAGAAGAAGCTCTATCAAAAACTTTACATGGAGACCATGGAGGAGAGGAGGAAGTTTGCTGAGAATCTTCTCGCGGGTCGCTACGGCGAGGGGGCGAAAGGTTAAGAGCTGGGAGTCCGCTGATCAAGTGGTTGGCATGGCATTCCGCTATCCATTTCCCGGGGCGACAACGGTCGGGATAAGAACAGCAAACGCTGTCGTCCTCGCCTCAGAGAAGAGGCTTACCTACGGCTACTTTGTAATGAGTAAGAATGTTAGGAAAGTCTTTCAGATAACCCCGAAGATCGGGGCAGCCTGCGCCGGCCTAATCGGCGACATGCAGATTCTGGTCAAAGATGCTCAGGCCGAGATAAACATCTACAGGTACACGCATAGGAAGGAACCGAAGGTAAGCTCAGTCGCGAAGGTTCTCTCGAACTATCTTTTCAATAGCAGGTTCATGCCCTATATCGCGGAGACAATAGTCGGCGGATTCGATGACACGGGATCCCATGTAATAGTCCTCGACCCGCTCGGCTCCATGGTAGAGGATGATTATGCTGTTGTCGGCTCCGGCGCTGAGATCGCGATAGGCGTAATCGAGACCGAGTATAGACGTGACCTTCCGCCGGAGAAAGCTAGGGAGCTCGTGATAAAGGCGATAAGGGCGGCGATAGCGAGGGATGCCGCGAGCGGAAACGGCATAGACCTCCTCCTCTTCTCAGAGGAGGGCTTAAAGCTGAATGAAAGCATAAGCGTCTAAATGTCATTCAAGGAGATTCTAGGCACTAAGGGGAGGATACTCATACATCTCGCCGAGAAGAGGGGCCTGGTTGAGTGCATCAAGACCTCAACCTCTAAGCTCGCCGAGGAGATTGGAATCTCCCAACAATCCGCATCTAGGCTCCTATTAGAGCTGGAGAAAGAGGGGCTCATAGAGAAGGAGAGCGCGGGGAGAGGAGTGATCTTGAGGTTAACGGATGACTCGCTAGAACTCATGCTCGAGCTGTATGCGAAGCTAAAAGAAGTTCTTGAGAAGCCTTCCGAGATTATTCTCGCTGGCAGGGTATTTACCGGGCTCGGCGAGGGAGCTTACTATACGCAGATCCCGCATTATGTGAAACAGTTTGAGGAAAAGCTGGGGTTCAGGCCGTATCCCGGAACCCTAAACCTCAGACTGATCGGGAGAGGAGACATGGTGAAGAGGGCGCTGATCGAGAAGGCGGCGCGAATAGAGATAGAGGGATTTAGCGATGGAAAGAGATCTTATGGTGGCGCGAAGTGCATTAAAGCCCATATCGATAAGGAAGAGGCAGCAATAATTCTCATAGATAGAACCCACTATCCGAAGGAAGTCATGGAGATAATATCGCCCGTGTGTCTCAGGGAAAAGCTTGGGCTAAAAGATGGAGATATCGTATCTGTAAAGGTGAGCATGATTCCTGCTGATTTAGCGTGAGGAGCTTTTACCCAGGATTTCCGCTACCCGCTTGATTAGCTCTGAAGTGCTGGATGGCCCCTGTGATGTGAACTTCCCGAGCTTAACCACCTCTATACTCAGCCCTTCCGATCTAACGAACTCCAAGAACTCCTTCATCAGGTCATCCTGATCGTATCCGAAGACTACTATATCCGGATTCACCTCTTCTATCATCTTTTCGAAGGAGAGTGGTGTGTGGCCCAGTATTGCTTCGTCTACGGGCTTGAGCATCGAGACTATCTCTCTTCGAGCCTCCTCGCTTAGGATCGGTTCTCTTCCCTTCCTTTTCCGTATCGTCTCATCCCGGGCCACGATCACTATGAGCTTCGAGCCTTCGCCGCCGATCCTCTTCGCCTCCGTGAGAAATCTTACATGTCCGGGGTGGAGAATCTCGAACGCTCCTGATGCTAGGATGCGTTTGCCAGCCCTCTTCTTCATCATGATCCCTAGCAGGGGGCACTCTATTTATCTATTGATGAACGCCTTGGGAAGAGGTTTTAATTTCCGGTGGGCTCTACCTTCGTGGGGTGTGCTGGGTGTTTGAGGAGGCTGGATGAGCTCTGGTATAGGCTGAACTCCATTGAGACCCTTAGAATTCTTAAGAAGCACATGTCTTATGAGAAGTTATCCTCGACTTTGGGCCTCCCGCCGGCCGTTCTCTCGAGGTACGTGAACGGACATGTTCTTCCGAGCCCGGAGAAGTCTAGGGCGATTATGGCCGCTTTTAAGAGGGAGTTTCTACTGGATGAGGTTAGGCGGAAGCTTGCGAGGGATGAGGTCGGAGCAATTGATACGAGCGAGATAATTCACGACCCATTGCTTCTAAAACAGATAATCTTGGCTGAGCTTGAGAAGCTTATGGGCTTCAAGGTCGACAAGGTCATGACCATGGAGTCTGATGGGATTCCAGTAGCCTATCAGCTGGCATCGACCCTCGGCGTCGGCCTAGCCATAGCTAGAAAGAGCAAGAAGATCGGCGTAAGGGATTTTGTCGAGGTCAAGCAGATATTCGAGTCGGGGGCATACCGTTACGTCTATCTTCCAAAAGGTCTTGTGGAGAAGGACGAATATGTCCTCTTAGTCGATGACATAATCAGGACCGGCGGCACGATGAAGGCCATGATAGCTCTGTGCAATAGACTGAAGGCAAACATCTCGGGAATGTTCTCGATAATAGCCCTGAGAGGTGTTAAGGAGAGGCTTATGGAGGAGTTCAATATACCGATCGAGTCCTTTATCACGATCTAGCCCTGCTCTGTCCTCCATGAGAATCGAGCCTTACTAAGAATCCTGAGACAGTCTAGAAGCCCCTCAGCATAGGAGATCGCGGCCAACGAGTTGAATCCCCGACCCCCTGAGAGGAATATTTTCGAGTCATTAAGGTATCTTTCTACAAGGTCCAGAATTTCTCTGACCTCCCTTGATTCATCAAGGAGTTCGAGCTTCTTGAGTGCATTCTCGACATTAGCTATGTATTTCTGTAATCTTTGCCAGATCGTCCAAGGGGGCTTATGGGAGTTGGCCACATCCGGATCCATGCCTAGAACGATTTTTAATGCCTCGGCCTCGGAGGAGTGTAAGCTTCCAGGGAAGATTATGCTGTGGGGTGGGGGTGGATAGCTTTTCTCAAGGGCTTCGGCCAGCCTACCAGCCCACTTGCTCTCATCCTTGAATCCTATTCGCGCTAAGCATACTACTAGCCTATCGGGTGTTATCAGGCCCATTCCAATTTCCTCTTCAACTCGCATGAGCATCTTGATCGCGGATGGTATGTCTAGACCTCCGCCTGCCGTGTCCAGGAGTATTAGGGTGTGGAGTCCTCGCTCCATGTTCTCGAGAACCACCCTATAGCATGACTCAACACCTGCACCGCTCTTTGGAATAGTGATCGTCTTCCCGAACTTGTATGCTTGGAGGCATGAAGCCGAGATGAGGGCCGAGTATGCGGAGACGCCGTGGATCACCCGATAGCTGATCCCCCTCCGCGCGGCCTCAACCATTATCGAGATATGGGTTGTAGCTATTAGAGGATCTCCTGGGACTAAGATCGCGACATCATTCTTCTCGGCCTCCTCAATGATCCTTGAAGCCCCTTCTTCTAAGAGCTGCCTATCGGCTTTGATGAGCCTTGAGCCCAGAATACTTTTCAGCTCCTCGATAAGCTCTGGCTCTAAGAAGCTAGTATAAGTGTCTAGATAGACTTTACCTGATTGCGCGATTATTTCTAGGGCACTTCTGGTTAGGTAGCCGCTGCTCCCGAGGCCTAATCCCACTAAGTAGAGCGTCACCAGCTTCACCCAAGCATGATTCTCCTACGGGCTCTGTAATCTTCTTTTCTCGATGTGGTTGAGGAAGCTGTGAGCTAGGAGCCTTGCAACCCTCAGCGGCTCGGGTATTCTCCCGAAGATCGTGTAGCGGTTGATTATCCTAGCCGCATCATCCGGGTCTAGCCCGATTGCTCTGAAGTATAGCTTGAATCCATTCTTGTTCGTCATCTCGATCCTCGGTCCATTCTTCTCATAAACCTCGACCCTCCTTTTCCAATCATCTGGGAAATACTTGATGAAGTAATGCTTGATCCCGGTGCTCGGGTTATAGGTTATTGAGATTACTGGAAGCCTAGTCTCCTCGTGAAGTCTCTGAAGATCGATTACGTTGAACCAGCTTATTATGCAGCCGTTCAGCATCAGGAGCATTATATCTTCTCTTTCCAGCGACCTATACATCTTGAGGGTGCTGTCCGTTGCGTCCATTCCGCCTACGGTGCATTCTCCGAAGATTACGCCATCTACGATGAAATCTCCGCGCATCACTACTCCGGCGAGGACTGCTTTTCCGCCGATCTCCTTCTTGAAGCTCTCAGCTACTCCCAGAGCTCTGACACCCTTTTTCTGGAGGGCGCTTGGGTAGTCGCTCATCGAGTATCTTCCTCGATGATGTTACCCTCTCTCCTTCTCCCTTCTCAGCTTCTCGAGTATTTCCTTCGCCCGATCAGCCCTAATACATTTCTCGCGCACCATTATCTCGGCTACTTGGTCTATTTCATCGCCGACGGCGCCAGCCATTATCGCTATATTCCTCGCGTGAAGAGACATGTGCCCCGCCTGTATCCCCTCCGCGGCCAATGCTCTTAGGGCTGCCAAGTTCTGGACCAGCCCAACGGCTCCAATTACCTCGGCTAGCTCCCTAACTGTCTTCACCCCGAGGATCTTCAAGCATATTCTCGCTAGCGGATTGGTCTTAGTCGCTCCCCCGACTATGCCGACCGCGAGAGGAATCTCGAGGCTTCCGGCGAGGTTACCTTTCTCATCAATCTCCCACGTGCTGAGCGGCTTGTAGGAGCCAAATCGGCACGCGTAGGCATGCGCCCCAGCCTCAACGGCCCTCCAGTCATTCCCGGTCGCGATTACCACCGCATCAACGCCATTCATTATCCCCTTGTTATGGGTTGCAGCGCGATACGGGTCTGCGTCGGCGAAAGCCCACGCCTCGACAATTCCCTCCGCCACCTCCCTCCCGCCAACCGCCTCCGGCGGGATCCTCGTCCATGCCCTTACCAGCCTCTTGTCGGCCAAGTTCGAGATTATCCTGAGCCGGTATCTTCCGCCCGCTATTGATGCGAGCCTCGGGGCGACGGCCTCGGCCATCGTGTTCACGGCATTAGCCCCCATCGCATCCTTAACATCAACTATCAAGTGGACTATCAACATCAGGCCTAGCCTCGTCTCGATCACCCTCGCCTCCAGATCCTTCGCCCCGCCGCCGAGCTTCACGAGTACCGGATCTTGCTCATTCGCGATCCTGAGTACCTCATCCTTATTTCTCAGAACCTCGAGCCTCGCGGCGTGTGGATCCTTGATGCCTACCAGCTGGATCTGCCCTATCATCAGCGACTCCGTGCTCTGGGCGAAGATTCCTCCGCCCTCCCTCGTCATCCTCGCAGCATTCGATGCCGCCGCGACTACCGACGGCTCCTCGATCACCATCGGGACCATGTAATCCCTCCCATTAATCAGGAAGTTTACGGCTATCCCGAGTGGTAGCTGGAATGTTCCTATCACGTTCTCGATCATTCTATTCGCTGTCTCTTTGTCCAAGGCAGCGTATCTTCTCAGGAGGTCGGCCTCCTCTCCGTTAAGCCCAGCAAACTCGGCAACAATCCTTAATCTCTCCTCGATTGAGAGCTTGTAGAATCCGGGGATTCTACTCGTCTTTTCCATCGCGCTCAATGGAGGTCCGAGTCTAGCTTAAAGTTTTCCAAGAATAAGCGCATGCCAATCTTAAATAGAGGTCCCTCAAGCTCAGCAAATGAATTGCTGAAGGACGATCTTCTTGGTAACGTGTTATTTTCTTTCAAGCTTATTGGTTTTCTGGAATCCGCCGGGTGGGCGGCGTTCCTCATATATTTCCCGATCTATCTTGAGAGTCTCGGGCTCTCCAATTTCCAGATAGGCATGATCGTGGTGGCTCCCACAATCATTAGCATGTTCTCCGGCATAATATGGGGATCATTCTCGGATTATCTTGGAAGGAGGAAGCCATTCATGATCCAATCCGCGATCTTCGCCTCGATCTTCATCTTCCTAACAACTCTAGTATCATCTTTCGAATGGTTCTTGCTCCTCGGGTTACTCAAAGGGCTTTTGATGCCCGTACTTGAAGGCCTTACGGTTACGAGTCTCTTCAGCTTATATGATCGAAGTGAGATGGGCCGTGTCTTCGGAAGCTATGCCATGTGGAAATCCATTGGATGGGCTGTCTCCGCGATGATAGCGGGAGCCCTATCCCAGCTGTTAGAACTTAGAACAGCCCTATATCTCTCAAGCCTGATGTTTATCCTAACCTTTATAGCTGCTCTCGGAGTCCCCGAGCGTGCTGGAGACTCTTCTCTGGCGAGATCTAAGCCCCTGATAAGCTTAGGTCCTCTCAAGGTGTCCTTCGAAACCTTACGCGAGCGCAGAATACTATTCTTTCTCTCCGCTTCCCTGCCGCTCTACCTCGCCATTAATGCCATGATGATCTTTCTCCCGATATACTTGAAGGCCTCTGGTGCGGCGCCCATCCTAGTTGGAGCGATATTCACGATCCCGGTCTTCCTCGAGGCTCCAGTCTTCTCGATAACCGGTAAGATTGCGGATGCTACTGGCGGGAAGAGAATTCTTCTAATCTCATCCTCTGCGGCCTATTTCCTGCTCTTCATGCTTATTGGGAGTATACGAGATCCGCTCCTCATATTCCTGGCGTATTCCGCGCTCGATCCGGTCTCATGGCCACCATTATTCACGGCCTCCTCCGCCTTAATCTCCCAGGTACTGCCTCCCCAGAAATGGGCCACTGGTCAAACACTCTACAGGATCTGGGCCTGGTCATTATCTCCCGTGTTCGGCTCATTGATTGGTGGATGGATCTCTGATGTGCTAGGAATGCCGTCAATGTTTATCCTCATGTCCATTCTATCAGCCTCCTCCTGCGCGCTCTTCACCCGGATTAAGGAGAGCTAGTATCCTATCTCCCGAAGCTTATCACGAAGAATTGAGGCCGATCTAGTTAGCTTCTCCCTTACTTCCTCATATTCGAGGATCTCGAGTATTCCTTCGCGGCCTATCCTTGCCGGCACGCCAACCGCTATATCCCTTAACCCATACTCTCCATCCAGGATTGCGGATACCGGTAAGATCTCCCTCGAATCAGTCAGGATAGCCCTAGCCTGGATGTAGATTGCCGCTGTGGGCCCATATATCGTCGCGCCCTTCCTGCTTATCACTTCCATGGCCTGCCCCCTAAGCTCCCCCTCAAATTTCTTGGATCCGCCGTGGATGAACATGCTATCCCCGTGCTCTCCTAGAACGATGTCACTTGTTTTATGTCCGAGGATGCTCCATAGCCTCGCGGTATCGAGAACTCCGCCCACCCCCATTATCCTATTTCTCGGGATCCCGAGCTCCATCCAGAGTATGTATGTCATTAGGTCCACGGGGTTTGAGACGGCCATAATCACCGCGTTCTCGCGGAACTTCCTGAGCTCGGCTGCGACCTGCTTGATTGTCTCCGCGTTAGTCTTAAGTAGGTCGAGCCTCGACATCCCAGGCTTTCTCGCAACGCCGGCAGCGACTATTATCAGGCTTGAGCCTTTTAACAGTCCATAATCCGCGCCGCCAGCTATTCTTGTTCTCTTCCCGAGCACATAGGCCGCGTGCGTTAGATCAAGAGCCTCACCCTCAGCGAGATCGCCCTGAACATCCACGAGGGCGATCTCGTCTAGATCCATGAGCAAAAGGAGCGTGTAGGCGGCTGCGCTCCCAACTCTTCCAGCCCCGACTACCCCAACCTTCACCAAGCCTAATCCTCCAGTAAGAAAGTTTCGAGAAAAGAAATTATTAGAAGAAAATGATGGAAGAGGTTTTAGCTCCCTCCTTCCTCCATTGCTTTTCTCAGCATCTCAACGGCCTTTTTGGCCTCCTCAACCGAGGTTGCATCCTCAAGCGTTGATATGTCTCCGAGCGTGCCGCCGGCAACGACCGCTTTCAGCACCCTCCTCATTATCTTGCCACTCCTGGTCTTTGGTAGCGTGGAGACGAAGTAAAGCTCGTCGGGCGTCGCGACTGGTCCTATCGTCTTCCTAATCCATGCTACGAGATCCTTTTTCAGATCCTCGCTCGGCTCATAGCCTGACTTGAGGACTATGAAGGACACGATCGCCTCACCCTTAATCGGATGCGGCTTACCCACCGCCGCTGCCTCAGCAACTGCCGGGTGGCCGATGAAGGCGCTCTCTAGCTCTGCTGTTCCGATCCTGTGCCCAGCAACCTTTATCACGTCATCCACTCTTCCCAGCATCCAGATATATCCTTCATCATCCTTCATCGCGTAGTCTCCTGTGAAGTATATTGCAGGTGGCTTGATCTTGAAGTCCAGCTTCTCATTTGGCTTAAATCTCGACCAGTAGATCTCCTTGTAGCGCTCTGGATCCCTCCATAATGTCATGAACATCCCCGGCCAAGGCGCTAGTATTATGAGATAGCCTCTCTCGAACGGCTTAGCGGGCTCACCATTATCATTTACTATTTCCACATGAATTCCCGGTAATGGGAAGGTAGCTGACCCTGGCTTCAATGGCACCAGCTCGATCCCGGCAGCCGGCGTTATCACGAAGCCGCCGGTTTCTGTCTGCCAATAAGTATCAATTACTGGGCATCTTCCACCGCCTACCACCCCATGGAACCATTTCCAAGCCTCCGGATTGATGGGTTCGCCGACTGATCCGAGGATTCTAAGCGTGCTGAGATCATGCTTTCTCACCCACTCATCGCCGAGCTTCATGAACATCCTTATCGCTGTCGGGGCAGTATAGAATGCCGTCACACCATACCTCTCGATTATCTCCCACCATCTATCTGGAGCCGGGTAATCTGGGGCGCCATCATACATTATCTGGGTTAACCCGTGGAGGAACGGGCCATATCCAATATAGCTGTGGCCTGTGATCCAGCCCAAGTCGGCCGTGCACCACCAGATGTCGTCAGGCTGCAGATCGAACGCCCACTTTAACGATGCCCAAGCCCATACGAGGTATCCGCCAGTACTATGAACGACTCCCTTCGGCTTCCCGGTTGTTCCGCTGGTGTAGAGTATGAAGAGTGGGTCTGTTGATTGCATCGGCTCGGGCTCGCAGTATGGCTCAGCCTCCTTCATCAATTCATCCCACCAGTAGTCTCTTCCATTGGTCATCGGGACGTCTGCCATTCCAGCTCTCTTGACCACGATTATCTTCTCTATGCTCTTCGCCTGATTTACGGCTTCATCCGCGGTGGACTTTAATGAGATTACCTTACCCCTTCGATACATCCCGTCGGCTGTGACCAGCACTTTAGCCTCCGCATCGTTTATCCTGTCAGCAAGCGCCATCGCGCTGAATCCTGAGAAGACTACGCTGTGGATTGCGCCTATCCTCGCGCAAGCGTGCATTGCTATTATGAGCTCGGGTATCATTGGTAGGTATATTGTGACCCTATCGCCCCTCTTGACGCCCAGCTTCTTCAGGACGTTAGCGAACTTGTTCACCTCTTTCCATAGCTGGTAATAGGTTAGAGATCTAGTCGCGCCCTCCTCTCCCTCCCAGAATATCGCGACCTTATTCTTTAAGCCCTTCTTCAGGTTCGCATCCAGCGCATTGTAGGATGCGTTAAGGACCCCGCCGACAAACCATCTGGCAAATGGTGGATTCCACTCCAGAACTTTATCCCACTTCTCGAACCAGACGATATTGTCCGCGATCTCAGACCAGAAGGCTTCAGGATTTTCTAGGGAGAGCCTCCAAAATTCCCTAAGCTTAAGACCATAGTACTTCTCTCCTGCTTGAATTCCAGCCGCAATGGAAGAGGTTTCACTCATTAGTGCTCACCGCCTCACGGTGGGCGTTGAGAAGCCCTTCTAAAAAGTATTTTCTCACATGATGGCGTGCAAGTTTATCTAGGAGGCCTTCGGAGATTGGGTGATGGCAGAGGCTGGAGGAGCTGAGGAGATAAGCATCGTGGAGGTCGAGCCTATTCAGGGGCGCGATCTAATTTTCATTGAGGGGTTCCCTGATGTCGGGCTTGTTGGCGCCATAGCCTCATCCTATCTTGTGGACAGGCTTGAGATGAGGGAGGTTGGCTACATAGATGCCGAGTTTCTACCACCATTGATCTCGGTGAGAAATGAGCAGATTAAAGAACTTATCAGGATCTATCACAAGAATAATATTGTCGCGATAGTCTCCGATATCCCGATACCGCCGCACATGATTAGGCCGCTCTCGCAGAGCATTGTAAACTGGATTAAGCGGAAGAATGGGAAGCTCCTCATATCGGTCTCCGGGATACCTGAGCCGAATAGGCTTGATATCGAGAGGCCGGAGGTCTATGTTCTTGGAAACAAGCCGGAGATAACCGAGATGTTGATCAAGCTGAATGGTGTGAACAGGTTTAAGGATGGGTTCATCGCGGGGATTAAGGGGATGCTCTTAAGAGAGGCTGTGAGGGCGGAGCTTGATGCCGCGATAATCTTGGCTCAAGCGCATTATAACTACCCGGATCCGGGAGCAGCAGGCCAGATCGTCTCCTACCTCTCAAAGATCCTAGGAGTTGAAGTGGATGTCAAGCCGCTATTTGAGAGCGCTGAGGAGCTCAGGCTCAAGCTTAGAGACCTGATGATGAGGACGGACCAGGTTATGCGTGGGATCCAGAAATCTAGGGAGCTCGAGCTCCCCCCAGTCTACCTGTGAGGTGATGTAAGATGGAGGAGTGGAGGAGGAGTGTTTGGAGGAGGGTTTTGGACGAGTTCAGGATGGTTGAGGCCGAGGTAAGCAGGATGGAGGATGAGCTTTTTAGGCTCATGAGGGAGGCGGAGGAGAGGAGCGGCTGTATGACGCCCCTCTATAACCTCTACGAGTCTGGAGATGAGGTCAGGCTGACGGCGGATCTTCCCGGCGCCAGCAAGGAGGAGATCGGACTTATCGCAGGTGAGGATTACTTCAGGGTAGAGGCACCATGTAGATCCCCCCTGAGGGGTGGCGAGGGAAGGAGATATGTTCTTCATCTAAGGCTTCCAGCGAAGATTGATCCGAAGTCCGTGAGGGCGAGGTATAAGGATGGCGTCCTAGAGGTAGTGGCTAAGAAGAAGGTCGCCGGCTATAGAATTAAGATCGATTAGCGAGAGCCTTCACGACCGCCGTCCATGCCCTGGCCACATTTAAAACATTATAGCCTCCTCCACCCAGAGCGAGAATCTTACCACGACATCTCTCATGAGCCAGCTCATGAAGTCTTGAGGCCACGAAGCTGTGAACCTCCTCCGTATAGTTTAAGCCTGTAAGCGGGTCTCCCGCAAGGCCGTCAGCCCCTGCTTGAAGTATTATGAAGTCGGGTTTGGATCCTGCTAGAAATTCTTCAGCCATTTCTCTCCACGCTTCCTTGAACTCCTCTACGCCAGACCCGGGCAGAAGAGTTATGTTAAGCTTAGTCCCAACAGCGTTGCCGGCGCCCCGCTCATGTGGGAAGCCTGTTCCGGGATAAAGCGTCCTGCCATCCTGATGCACGTCGAGAATCTTTACACGCCCATCGCCATAGAAGCCGTAGAAGACCCCATCACCATGATGAGCATCTATATCGACGTAGAGGACTTCGGGTAATCCCACCCTCTTGAGAAGATATTCTATTGCTATGGCCGCGTCATTGAAGATGCAGAACCCGGCTGCTGAGCCTTTCTTTGCGTGATGTAATCCTCCGACTGGGTTGAATCCATGATCTATCTCTCCGGCGAGGATTAGCTTGACCAGCTTTAGCGTTGCTCCCACAACATAGAGTGATGCCTCATAGCACCCCTTGAACGCGGGGGTATCGCCATAATCTAGGTATCCGCGGCCCTCCTCCGACCTCCGCCGAACGAAATCCACGTAGCCAGCTTCATGGAATAGAAGGACCTCCTCAACGGATGCTTGCTCCGGCTTCACGGCAATTATAGACTCGGCCAAATCCTCCGCGAAATTGCTCAACTCCTGATAGAATTCTATCGCTCTATCCCTCCTAAATGGATGAGGGAATGGGAAGCTATAGTCTAAAAGCTCCTCACCCCACGCAACCCCAACCTTGCAGTTCATCCTAGATCGCTCCTACCATGATATCGTAAAATGGACTCTATAGCCAAATATTTATGGCGAATAAAAATATATCGGGTATGTAATGGAGTGTTTACTAGATGAGGAAGGAGGCCTTAGATCGGAAGGATCTGGAGATAATCAGGATCTTGCAAGAGAATGGTAGGGCATCCTACTCCGAGATCTCAAAGAAGGTTGGAATGAGTGAGGCCGCAGTATACTCGAGGGTTAAGAAGCTGCTGGAGTTAGGGGTGATAAAAAGGATACAGGCAATAGTTGATGCAGAAAAGCTCGGCTACTCCGTAACTGCCTTCATCGCAGTAACTGTCAGGCCGCCGAAGTATGAGGAGGTGCTCGAGAAGCTTTCAGCAATGCCCGAAATTCTGGAAGTGCATGATGTTACCGGCGAGTATTATTGTCTCGTAAAGGTTAGGGCCAGAAGTAATGAGGAACTTGCAAGAATCTTAGATGAGGTTGGGAGGCTTGACGGCGTAACCTCAACCGAGACGAAAATAGTCTTGAGAACCATGAAGGAAGATTATAGGCTTCCGATGTCAAGTGAGGCGATTCAGGGATAGAGATCTTTAACCAGCTCCTGCAAGTTCTTGAAGACGTAAGTGGGTTTAAGCTCGGGCGATATTGCTGAAAGATCTTTCTCCTTAGTTACCCCGGTTAGGACTAATGCTGTATCGGCTTCAATCACTTTACCAGCCTTAACATCGGTATCAACTCTATCCCCTACAACGAGAACCTCCCTGACGCTCATCCCAAGTTTTCTTAACGCCTGCTCCATTATTATCTTGGAAGGCTTTCCTACAACTATCGGCTTGATCCCAGTCATGTACTCGAAGGGCGCGATGAAAGCTCCGGATCCAGGTTCCGGCCCATCTTTTCCTGGATGGATAGCATCGGGATTTGTTCCTATGAGAATCGCACCATTAAGTAGAGCTCTCAATCCTGCCACAAGCTTCTGGTAGTTTATCTCGCGATCGAAGCCCGCGACCACATACTCCGCCCTCCTCCACTCATCTAAGCCTAGGACTTCATGGCCCATCCGCCTACAATATTCCCCAACACCATTTCCAGCGATCACCAGAACTCTGCTCCTACCGGATCTCGATAATAGATAGGATGCAACAGCCTCTCCGACTGTTAGAAAGTCGTCGGGTGAGCATTCGACGCCCAGGCCGCGGAGCCTCTCAGCCAGCTCCTCTGACGTAATCTCCGGATTATTCGTCACATAAATCAGCTTGACCCCGAGGTCTCTAAGCCTGTTCAGCGCCTCGATGGAGCCCCCTATCGGCATATAATCGAGGTAGACGCAGCCATCCAAGTCTATTATCATTCCACGATACTTCATTGCCTAGGGCTCATTCGCTGTGGGAATCGAGGATCTTAAAAGAGTTATACTCACCTTCAGGCAAGCTTCTTATTCTTCCCCCACGAACTTGAGGTTGGAAGCGGGTTTGCGGGAGACCGCCGCGTATAGGAGGCTTGTCCGGAAGCTCACTGTCGAGAACCTCTGGCTCTATATCCTGAGCCTGCTTAAGGGGGGGCCTCTCTACGGCTATGAGATCATGAGGAAGATCGAGGAGAAGTTCGGCTTTAAGCCGGGTAGGGTAACTTGCTATATCGTCCTATACAAGCTGCAGTCAGAGGGGTTAATAGCCTCCACGGACTCCAAGGCCGATAGCGGGGGGCCTCAGAGAAAGTATTACACTTTAACAAAGAAGGGAGAGAAGGCTTTCGAGACGGCTAAAGATTTTTTGAAGAGGTTATCGGAGGAGTTATAACTATTTCATAAGTATGAAATAGTTATATAAGGCTGGAGAGCGCTAATTATGTATGCCAAAAGTTAGGGTTGCGATCATAGGTGTTGGTAACTGCGCCTCAGCCCTCGTTCAAGGAGTCTACCACTATAAAGACGTTGATGAGAATGATTTTGTTCCCGGGCTGATGCATGCGAGGTTGGGCCCGTATCATGTTAGCGATATCGAGTTCGTCGCCGCCTTCGAGATAGACAAAAACAAGGTTGGAAAAGATCTCTCCGAGGCGATCTTCACGCCGCCAAATTGCACCATAAAGTTCGCCGATGTCCCGAGGCTCGGCGTCGAGGTCATGAGGGGAATGACGCACGATAGCCTTGGAAAGTATCTTCAGGGTGTAATTGAAAAACATCCATCACCGACCGTAGATGTTGCTGATGTCCTAAAGAGCGCTGGAGCCGACGTCGTGGTGAACTTCCTGCCTGTTGGAAGCGAGTCCGCCACGAAATGGTATGTAGAGCAGGTTCTCGATGCTGGCGCTGCGTTCGTCAACGGCATCCCGGTCTTTATAGCCAGGGAGCCGAGATGGCAAGAGATATTTGAGAAGCGCGGAGTTCCATTAATAGGGGATGATGTTAAGAGCCAAGTTGGCGCGACAATTCTCCACAGAGTTCTTGTAAAGCTTCTGGTTGATAGGGGTGTTAAAATTGAGAGGACTTATCAGCTCAACTTCGGCGGCAACACGGATTTCCTGAACATGCTTGAGAGGGAGAGGCTGACCTCGAAGAAGATCTCGAAGACAAGCGCGGTGGCAAGCCTGATCCCATACGACATAGGTGAGGAGAACATCCACATAGGGCCAAGCGACTACGTGCCGTGGCTCAAAGATAGGAAATGGTGCTACATCAGGATCGAGGGAACGGCTTTCGGCGGCTGCCCGCTAAACATCGAGGCAAAGCTCGAGGTCTGGGATAGCCCCAACTCCGCCGGAGTAGTCATAGACGCGGTCCGCTGCGCGAAGATAGGTAAGGATCGAGGCGTGGCCGGAGTCCTAATAAGCCCATCAGCCTATTTCATGAAGAGCCCCCCGATCCAGTACCCTGATGATGTCGCGAGGCAGATGGTTGAGGAGTTCATAGCCGGGAAGAGGGAGCGCTGAGCTCAAGTATACTCCTCAAGCGATCTGAAGACCGATGTAAGCCTATTGAGAGCCTTCCCCTTTTCCGCCAAGCTGAGCTTCGAGGCCTTTATCGCCTCGACTAGCTCATAAAGCGGCTTATCCCCGCCCATTTTTTCAGGCAACTCGCTGAATAGGATCGCGGGATCTCTAAAGCTTGGTGGGGCATCATAGAGCGCCGTAGCTGCCGCTGCAAGGAATCTCACCATGTTGGGGCCCACGCCCTTTATTGAGAGAAGCTCCTCATAGCCTCTTGGAGAACTCTCGTGAATTGCCAGGAGAGTTGACCAGCTCACCTTGGGTATGCTTAGCGGGAACTTTTTCGGCTCTCTAGCATCAAACTCCATGAGCGTTAGCTGGCCTCCCGCCATCCCCCTGCTGAATCTCTTGAGAGCCTCTATGTCATTGTTTACGGCATCGACGCACGCTTCCCTAGCCTTGCAGCTGTCTCGGCTCGTCATGTCCAGAACTACCTCCTCCTTCGCAGCTGATACTATCCCACTGTGAGGCTCCTCCACGAAACTCCTCAACCCTATCGAGATCCAGTGATATCTCCTGACAAGATTTGTCATGGGCTTCAGCCCCTGCTGGATTATTATCCACTCGCCATCCCAGCTCACGATCATTAGGTGGAGGTATAGGTAGAATCCATCCTGGACCGCGGCATTATCAACCTTAGCGACCATCCTGCTCGCATACTTCAGCCTCTCCAGTGTGCGCTCATCGAATCCGAAGATACTTGCGAGCTTATCAAGCTCCTCCGGAACCTTGTAGCCATGCGGCCTCTTGCCGCCAACAACTGCTAGCCCTGAGTCTGGTCTAATGAAGTTCTTGAGAGTTACGGCGACTATCGTCGTTGCCCCGCCGCCCAGTTCATCTAAAGATGCTGAAGCAACTAGGCCGTCGAAGAAGGTTGGTGATGCTAGGGCCCTCATAAGTCTCTTCGGCTCAAAGATTATGAGATATGAGTCGAGTATGGCGGCTAGAGTCTTCTCAGCATGCTTGAAATACCATCTAGGCTTTGATGAGTAAATGAGCTTAAGCTCCCTTAGCCCCGCACGATACATCTATGGCCTAACCAGCTTGCTCTAGGAATTAAATCATGCGTAAAATGAAATCTCGGGCAAATACGGGGATAATACCTCATGTGAGAAATCTTACCAGCAAGGTGGGAAAAAGATAAAAATGGAGGTTTCCAATCGCCCTCTCACACAATCTCCTCGATCAGCTTCAGTAAGTCTTTCAGGGGGACTTCGACATAGCTTCCATCAGGTTTTTTCCTCCTTATAATTATCGGTAGGATCCCTGCCTCGAACTCTCTCCTCGCTATATCTATCGGGGTGTCATCCGGCTTGACGGGGACTAGCGGGAATGCTCCAAGCGCTAGTTGGAGGGCTCTTCCAGCAATTATCCTAGCCTTCTCATATCTCGTTAGGGGGCGAGTCTTATAGGGATCCTCATTCATCCCTTTACTCAATGGATGTCTCTTCCTCTTCCCTCTCTTCTTTACCTTTGCCGCCCTTCCTCTCCTCAAGCCTTGATGCAGCTATTATGTCGTCAATCTTGAGTATCATTGCGGCGGCTTCTACGGCGGACTTTATTGCCTGCTTCTTGACTAGCACCGGCTCTAGCACATCAAGCTTATACATGTCGTCGATCTTGCCATCGAATACATTTACTCCAACCCACTTCTGCTCCTCCTTGTGCTTCGCTCTTAAATTTACAAGCGCCTCGATCGGGTCGAGACCTGCATTCTCCGCGAGCTGGGCTGGAACTATCTCCACCGCCTCGGCGAACTTCTCCACGGCTAGCTGCTCCTTGCCCGGTAGCGTCTTCGCATAGTCTCTCAGGGCTAGAGAAACTTCCATTTCCGGTGCTCCTCCACCAGCTACGATCTTCGGCTCAACGAGCACGTCCCTAACGACGTTCAAAGCGTCCTTTATCGATCTCTCGGCTTCATCTACGAGCCTCTTCGTTCCTCCCCTGATCAAGATTGTTATCGCCTTCGGGTTCTCGCACCCCTCTATGAAGACCATCTTATCCTCGCCAACCCTCCTCTCCTCGACGAGCCTTGCCCTGCCAAGATCCTTCTCAGCTATCTCCTCGATCCTAGTAATTATTCTGGCTCCGGTGGCTCTCGCGACCTTCTCGATATCCGATCTTTTAACCCTTCTTACAGCTAGGATTCCCCTCCTAGCAAGGAAGTGCTGGGCGACGTCATCTATGCCCTTCTGGCATACGACCACGTTTGCTCCCGCTGCGGCGATCTTATCGACCATCTCCTTTAGCATCTGCTCTTCCTGCTCCATGAACGCTTTCATCTGCTCTGGAGACTCTATGTGAAGCTTAGCATCAAACTCCGTCTTCTCTATCTCGAGCGGGCAGTCGAGAAGCGCTATCTTCGCATCATGGACTATCTTCGGCATCCCGGGATGTACTACCTCCTTATCCAGGACGACTCCGTCAATTATTGATGTATCCCTTATCGACTGGCCCTCCTTCTTCTCCAGCTTTACATTGTCTAGATCTACTACCCACTTTCCATCGACCTGTTCGGCAACCCTTAAAACCGCATCAACGGTGATCTCCGCCAGATAGTCTGCGTCCTCGGAGACTACCTTAGCGGCCATCGCGGTCTTCGCGATCTTCTTCAGGGTCTCCTTATCCTTTATCGAGACCGGTATCGCTATTTGATCATATACCTCGAGAGCTTTCATCGCAGCCTTCTTGTAGCCCTCGATAATCAGTGATGGGTGGACCTCCTTCTCGATCAGCTCTTCAGCCTTTGCTAGGAGCTCTCCTGCGAGGACGACGACCGTCGTCGTTCCATCGCCGACCTCGGCGTCCTGCGCTTTGGCCACCTCTACCAGCATCTTCGCAACCGGGTGCTCGACCTCCATCTCCTTCAGGATCGTGGCGCCATCGCTTGTTATCGTCACGTCTCCGAAACTGTCTACAAGCATCTTGTCCATGCCTCTTGGGCCGAGGGATGATCGCATGGCTTCAGCAATCACTTTGGCAACCATTATGTTGTTAAGTTGAGCATCTCTGCCCCTCGTTCTCTGAGTTCCCTCACGGAGAATGATTACGGGAATTTCTGCTGCCGCCATATATTCACCACCTCCCAAACTATTATCTCCGGGAATGAAGAGCTTAGGGGTTATTTATAAACCTAGATTTCTGGAAATTTAAGCTTCCGCGGCGAAGAATTAATATCGCGGCTGGTCTTGGGGTTGAGATCACTATCGTTTTATGATAGCTTTGAGGCAGGCGATGGGCATGTATTCCTGCATATTGAGAGTTTAGAGCGTATGTTTCTCGGAAAGTTTTATGAGAGACTTAGGATAATACTAGGGTCACGAGGTGATCTAGATGAAACTAATCTCGGTTAAGATGCCTGAGGCATTAATTGAAGGAATGGATGAACTTGTAAGGAGAGGGGCATACCCGAGCAGGAGCGCCGTGATGCGGACCGCTGTTAGAGATCTATTGAAAAAAGAGTTATGGAAGCAGTAAATGAGATTTGATTATCGCCGATTGGCTGAGGATTATAGAAAAGGCATCTGCTTAACCGTTATCACCCTACCATAGAAATATTTTGGTGCGGATATGTTCGAGGAGTACTCTATGACTTCCTCGCCATCTAGGGCTAGATATCTTATGAATGGGCCCGGCTTCTCATCAACCTCGACGTATAGGAATATTGGGAGCGCGTTAGCATCATAATAATCATAGAGCGGTGTGATTAGGCCGAGTATGTGCTTCCTTGTTCCAGCCTCATAATGCCATATTGGGGGTGAGGAAATTTCATCACTGAGGGTTACGAGCGCTCTTAATAGCGAGGAGAGACTTTTCACCTTAGCTGGTATGGGCCTAGATCTTAATGCTTGCCTTGAGGAGAAGGCTTCGAGGAATAGCCCAGGCGGCTTATCAACCTCAATTATTGACCCATAAATATATCGGCTGCTGTCGATACTTCGCGCGAGGAGTACTTCTTCGCGCTCCATGCTCGTGTAGGCTACATAACATGCATTCTGTACCTCCTCCGAGACATACGTGTATGCGAGGATTGGTAGCCCTCCGCGCCAGTATGGGATGGATAGGAGGTTTCCAAGAATCATCTTGCCCTTATGCTTGAAAAGCCAGAGAAGCGGCTGGGTATCGGTCATGCCCATTGTAAGCCGGGCTAAGTTTAGCAAGTCCATGACCTCGATCGCTAATGGCGGCCTGTTTTTCGGCATTCTTCGGAATACCTTGCCAGAGGCTTGTTCTTAAAACTTCTCCGACTACTAGAGCTTTCGGACAGGGTTCTTGGCGCCGCAGATCTCGCATACTAGGAACCTCAATCTTCTCTCCGATGTAATCTTCGTATCCAGCCCTCCGCAGATCGAGCATTTCACGAACTCCCTGACGTATAGCTCGAGAAGTCTTCTCAGCTCCTCGAGTGAGAGCCTGCCTTGAATTATCAGCCTCTCGCCTTCAATTGAGCTCGGCCTGCCAGATTCCTTCGCGATGAACTTCGCGAGGTGTGATGAGTCCCTGTTAAGCTTCTCGGCGAGCCCCCTGAAGTTTGTCACGATTGTTCTCCTGCTCTCATGAAGTATCTCCGGGTTAAGAACAATCACTCTATCACCGGCCCCCCTAGCCGATTTCGGGAGCGATGCGAGGACCTCGTCCAGCAGCTTGAGATATCCCCTCTTCATCCTGATGAGTTCCTCCCAGCTCAATTCCGCGACGAGCCTACCTGAATCTTGGCAGCTAATAAACCAGCGGGTGGCCGAGTCTAAGGCTTAATTCGTGAGAAGTGTTGTCTGATGCTGATGACGAGGGCGAGCTGGATTAGGGACCCGGGCTTGTCGGAGATCGGGGAGAGGAGGATTGAATGGACTAGGAACTTCACGCCGGTCCTCATGAGGGTTCTAGAAAGGTTTAGGAGGGAGAGGCCGCTGAATGGGGTAAGAATAGGTGCCTGCCTCCACGTCACCACCGAGACCGCTATTCTCGTCGAAGTTCTTGAAGAAGGCGGCGCCGAGGTTAGCATCTGTGCCTCCAACCCCATGAGCACGCAAGATGATGTGGCGGCGGCGCTCGCCGCGCGAGGAACCAAGGTCTACGCGTTCAGGGGCCAGACGGCCAGAGAATATTATGAGTGTATAGGCCACGTTCTCGCCAACGAGCCCCAGATCACGATAGATGATGGAGCCGACCTGATCTCCACGATACATAAGCTCCATTATGGGATGGAGTCCGAGGAGCTCGAGTATGTGAAGCCGATGATCAGCGATCTTGATGTGAGGGAGCTTGTTGGCCGAATGATTGGCGGATGCGAGGAGACGACCACAGGAGTTCTCAGGCTAAGGGCTCTCGCTAGAATGGGTAAACTCCTCTATCCGGTGATCGCGGTGAATGATGCCGAGTCGAAGAAGCTTTTCGATAACCCGATCGGCACAGGGCAGTCTGCTCTTGATGGCGTTATCCGGGCGACGGGAATGCTCCTCGCCGGCAGGGATGCCGTCGTGGTCGGCTATGGAAACGTGGGCTCCGGGATAGCGCAGAGGCTCAGGGGCATGGGCGCGAGGGTCACCGTGGTCGAAGCAAACCCGATAAGAGCCTTGAGGGCGCTCATGGATGGTTTCGCGGTCGAGAGCATGATGAGGGCGGCAGTGCATGGCGAGCTCTTCATAACCGCTACCGGGAACATCTCGGTGATAAGGGGAGAGCACTTCAAGCTCATGAGGGATGGCGCAATCCTTGCTAACGCAGGCCACTTCGATGTCGAGATAGATAAGAAGGATTTAGAAGCCCTAAGCATCAAGAAGGAGAGGATTCTGCCCTGCATCAACGTGTACGTGCTCGAGGATGGTAGGAGGCTCTACCTCTTGGGTGAGGGAAGGCTCGTGAACCTTGTCTGTGCTGAGGGCCACCCGAGCGACGTGATGGACATGTCCTTCAGCTTACAAGCCCTCTCTGTGGAATACCTAGCCAAGAACCGGGGGAAGCTGTCCATCAACGTCCTCGACGTCCCAAGTGAGCTCGATGAGCTGGTCGCGAGGCTCAAGCTGGAGTCCATGGGGGCGGAGGTCGAGGAGCTCACCCAAGGGCAGATCAACTACCTGAGAAGTTGGGAGCCCGGCTCCAGGTAGAAGATCGAAATGGCCACAAAACCCTATTAAAGTAATCCCAACTCTCCAACGTAGGAGATGATCAAAACCTTCGGTATAAGAAACTTCAAGTCGATAAGATCGCTCGACATCGAATGCAGGAGAATAAACCTCTTCATAGGGGAGCCGAACACAGGGAAATCAAACATACTCGAAGCAATAGGACTCCTCTCCTATATAGGCCATGGAGGAAGCTTGCAAAATTTTGTGAGAATCGAAACCATGCCGGACTTATTTTTCAACAAAAATCTAGAAAACGACATTATAATACGTTTCGATAATGAATCGCTCATAACGTCATTTAAAGATGGACGCTTTACAGGAATATCCTCCGAACACTCGAAGCCGATATTCCAGTTGGATTACCGGGGTGCAGGTGAGCTTTCGGTGCAGTCGGATTTAAAAGGATTCAAGCTCTATAGATTTAGGAGCCTATCAAGTTTCACCGATAGACCCTCAGATTACCTCCTGCCGCCGGACGGATCTAATTTGCCGGCCTTAATACTCACTAATGCCCATTTAAGGTCATTGGTCGGGGGCATCTTAAGCAAGTTTGGCTGGAGACTTGCAGTTGAGCCTTACGAGGGAAGGTTAAAGTTTTGGAGGGAACTAGATGGATTGATAGTAATCCTTCCATACACCACTTTATCCGATACCCTTCAAAGGATAATCTTCCATCTGGCGGCCGTCTTCTCGAATACGGACTCAGTGATAGCCTTTGAGGAGCCCGAGGCGCATGCCTTCCCATACTACACAAAGTATCTCGCCGAGCTGATAGCATTAGATAAGAATAGGAATCAGTACTTCATCTCAACGCATAATCCATACTTCCTCCTATCCGCGATAGAAAAATCTCCGATCGAGGATGTCGTTGTGTTCGTAACCTATCTGGAGGGTGAGGAGACGATGGTGAAGGAGTTTGCGGGTAAGGATCTGGAGAAACTGCTCGAATACGATGTGGATGTTTTCCTGAATATGGACTCGCTGATCAAGGAGTAGCAAGGTGAAATCCATGAAGTATCTCGCGGAATGCCGGCCAGACACTCTACTAGTCGAGCTGCTCACTAGAGGCGAAGTTGAGCACAGAAGTGGAAAGGCTAGGCTTATCAAGAGGATGCTGAGGTCTGAGGATGAGCGGTGCAATGGGATAATAGACGAAGATCCTGGAAAAACCTCAGCCACCACAGCTGAGAAACTTCTCCTTAAAGCAGGACTCACAAACGGCTAAGCTAAAGGTATACGTCGATTCGAGAGAGAACGAGCTCATAATGTTGTCCCCGAGGCTTGAAAAGTGGATCCTCGCGGCGGCCAGAGAATCGGGTTTAAGTCTGAAATCCCATGGATTGCCGGAAGATCCTGATGAACTTCACGAAACGATAAGCTTGGACACGGAAAAATTCCAAAAATTACTGAAGGATCTTAAGGAAAAGAGCTCTATGTTAAGGGAGCTTTCACGAATATTGAGGAACTAAAAGGCGCGCTTGGGAAAACCATAAAAACAAAGCGCCCGGAGAATAGATCTGAGCCGGGGTAGCCAAGCCAGGATAAGGCGCGGGCCTTGAGTCTCCAATAATTGGTGGAAGGAAAGCCCGTGGCCCCTCGGGGCCGCGCGGGTTCAAATCCCGCCCCCGGCGCATGTACTTCATCTCTAGATTATTTCTTCATTCGGGATCTGATGCCGCCAGGGCTGTGAGAAAGTGCTTCAGAATCTTTTGATGGATCCAGCGATAGCGCGTCTAATAATAGGACTTTATTACAGACGCGCTTCATCCAGCCCCGAGATGAATGTTCTAGTAAGGAGCTCATCCTCGTTCAAGGCTCTCCACGTCTGGTAACCTGAAAGACCTTAGGATCAGCTTCCTCGACTCCTCTCCACCCTGTTTTAATAGTTCCGGGGGAAAGTAACAAATAGTAATTTGTGATTGTGGTGTTTTTGGAGCGCCGGGGTCCCATAGCCTGGTAGTGGGTCGGCCTCGAGATCTCGGGCAGCTTGGTCAGATGGCGGGCGAGCCGATGCCCCCTCAGGGGCGCGTGGGTTCAAATCCCACCCCCGGCGCACGAGCCGCTTTTTAGATTATTCCTGGTAGCCCGCCGAGCTCCCTTATCAGGGCGGCCTCGATTATTGCTCCAAGAGCTAGGAATAATGCTGATAGGGCGATTGCCAATAGCAGTATCTTCAGCTCGCTTCTCAGAAGCCATCTCTTCCCGAGAATGTAGTAGGAGATTGTGATGGACTCGGCGACCGCCACACCGTAGCCTAGGAACTCTAGAAGCCCGTAGCCTGTTAGGAGTATTGTGAGGAGCGCGATCGCGATGATTAAGTTTGTTGGTATCCCCAGCTGGGCTGAGGCCCAGCCCAGAAACCTTCCCGTATTGAATGCTATGTAGCCTACTATCGGCGGCCCGGCGAATGGTATTGTTCCGAGAAGCGCTACAATCATGTTATTTGAGAAGATGTTGAGTTCGAGGTTGTCTTCGCCGAGCTTCTCGAGGCTTTCCTGTATCTCACGCCCCTCCTCATCCCCAAGCGGGTAGATCGTGCCCCCGATCATTAAGCCGATGAGGATTAACATTATCATTAGGGCGAGCTTCAGCCTGCTGAGCAGCAGCCTAACCGCATGCAGCGCGCCTCACCACCTCCTCCAGCACTTCACCGTAAACTGGGTTCCGCTTCTTGAGCTCGCTCATGCGTGGTACGGCGAGCGGGTCAGTCCTGCGGAGAGCCGCGACGTAGAGGGAGACGTAGTCCATGAATATGAAGAGCTTTAGAAGCTCCTCAGCCTCATCCCGCGAGTCCGCTTTTATCGAGGAGATTTTCTCCTCGCCTATCAGCCCCCCGAGAGCCTCTATTGTTCTCGTTATCTCCGGCGGCTCCCTGATGCTTCTCGGCATGATCACGAGGGCATTATCGGGCAATGCTTCGAGATCGTTGTGAAGCGCCTCCGGGAACTCGGCGAAGCAGCAGTACATCTTCGCATTCTCGTTCAGCTGGCACTTCAGCCTATAGCCCGCCTCCCTAACCTCATCATACGCATAGAT
The DNA here is from genome assembly GCA_937974645.1 of uncultured archaeon. Classification (GTDB taxonomy): domain Archaea; phylum Thermoproteota; class Nitrososphaeria_A; order Caldarchaeales; family Wolframiiraptoraceae; genus Wolframiiraptor. The sequence goes on from CALJVH010000003.1 coordinate 37,639, forward strand.
TATGGGAAGCGAGGACGCTATCCGCTCGGCGAGCCTCTTAGCCGGATTCTCTCCGATGGGCACATCCTCCCCCAGCCCGGCCCGATGCCTTTCCAGCTCCTCATAGTCGAGCTTGACCCTCACGAGGTCGAGGGCCTCGAGCGTTCCTAGGGTCGCGCCGAGCATGCTGGGGAACCCGTATCTTGGCGGGACATCCGCCCTGACATGCGCGACCGGGATTCCATGCTTTTCCGCAAGCCTCTTGAGAGCGCCGCCGCTTGTCACGAAGATGCACGGGACTCCGGCGTCGATGAGCCTCATGGCGGGCTTCACAGTCTCCGCGGTATTCCCGGAATGGCTCACGGCTATCGCGAGATCCCAGTCGAGGCTCTTCAGCTGATAACTTCTCTGAACCGTTGATTTTATGCCGCTTCCCGAGAGAAGCTTCGAGGCGGCATCGCAGATTATCCCGGAGCCGCCGATTCCGAGAAAGAGAACCTTCTCGACGGACTTTAGATCGAAGCTTATTTTTCTTCCATTCTCCAAACCCTCTCGAAGATCTCGGATATAGTCTGCAGCGATCTCGAATGCTCTTCGGTAAAGATTTGTTGAGTAAGTTTCGGGGGAGTCGAGCCAGCTCAACCTTCTCCACCTTCCGATCTTGAAGCCTCTCCACCGAGCTCCCTAACGGCCCTAATTAGTTCTCCCTCAACCTTGTCGAGAAGTCTCTCGCACGCGGCCCTATCTCTCCCGACAGCCTTGAGATAGACGCGTATGAAGGAGGTTCCCTCCCTCTTCTCCGGATGGGACTTGATATAGACCTCTGGGGCCTTGGATCTCAGCTTATCTATTCTCGGCGCTAGATCCGATTCCGGCACGCCTCTCAAGTGGATCCACCTATCAGCTGTCACGACCTTCTTGATCCTCCCTTCAAGAAGCGGCCTGACCCTCTTCAGGAATATGTCTTGGAGCTCGCTTGGGACTCCTGGTAGGCAGATTATCCAGCTTCTTCTAGATCTGAGCAGCACTCCTGGAGCCGTTCCAACCTCGTTTTCCAGGGGCTTGGCTCCACGCGGTAGCATAGCCATCTTCATCCTCGGGGGTGTGAGCTCCGGCGACTCGACGACACCCTCCCTCGCCAGCTCCTCGTACCGCCTCCTTATCATCTCGAGAGCCTTCTTATTCAATACGAGCTTTCTTCTAGTCGCCTTCGCAACCCCTTGAAGGGTCATGTCATCGTATGTGGGCCCGAGGCCCCCGCTCGTTATTATCCAGTCTGCGCCCCTTTTCATCGCCTCCATTATCGCCGAGCTTATCTCGCCCACATCATCCCCGACTGCGGTTATTCTTGAGACCTTGCCGCCGAGGGAGCTGATCTGCCCGGCGAGCCAGCTTGCATTCGTGTTCACAACCCTACCATCGAGAAGCTCATAGCCCACTGATATTATTTCGAAAATAGTCTGTAGCTTGGATTCACGGGTCATAAAAGCGCTCCTCCCGCGTATTTTAAAAGCGCGCCCCATATAACGATTAATACTGCCGTTGGCCAGCAAAACCAAATAAGACGCACCGAAGCATTCAAGTTAGGCTGGTGCTTCTGAGAATGAGCTCATGGAGTAGGCTGATACAGCCGAGTGAGGAGGATTATAAGCGCCTCTTCCAAGAACTCGTGAAACTCGACGGTAACCAGGTTTCTAGGCGCTGTGGCGTCATTTTCCTGGAGCCCTCAAAACCCGGGGGCAGGTGCGGGAGATATATTGTAAACCTTCTCACCCGGACATACTCTATTGAGCTAGATACGCAGGAGGTCGTGGACCTGATAGCTGGTAAGAGCTCGCCGCCGGAGACCGCATATCTCATTCTCAGATACCTATCGTCGGCGGGCGGTGTTGGGAGAAAGGAGGATTGGACTCAGTTTACAGACTTCCCGAAAGGAAGGCTCTACAAGAGCTACTTCGACAGATATGTTATTAGGCCTCTTGCTAGAGCCTTCGGCTACAACTCTGAGAGGTATGAATCGGCGTGTAGGAGGCTTGGGGGGAGGAGAGAGAAGCTTGGGGGAGTAAGCTATTCATTCAACTTCCTGCCAAAGGTTAGGATTCTTACCCAGCTCTGGGCTGGGAGAAGCGAGGAATATGTCGAGCCGAAGGCGAATCTTATGTTCAATTACTCCGCGAGATACTTCCTATCCGCTGAGGATATGCTTCTAGCCGGAAGAATAATGGTTAACGCTGTAACATCCGAGTCTAGGAAGCTTTGAGGGGGTCTGGCGCCGAGAATGCTGGACGGAGTGAGGAAAGCTCTCAAAGATTTCGCCGAGACGCTTAAGACGCGGAGACTCTCGGATAAGGAGATCGAGGAGCACGTTGAGAGCTTCAAGCTCACATTGATATCGAATGATGTCGCGGTCGAGGTTGCTGAGAAGCTCTGTGAGGAGCTTGTGAAGAAGCTCAAGCTCATTAGGGTTAAGAGATTCGGAGATGGAGAGCAGGAGGTCCTGAGGCTCATCTCCGAAATACTTGATCCCGTGATCATGGAAGGCTCGTTCAAGGATTTCCTGAAACGTATTCGGGAAAAGGCTTCCCGCGGGGAGCCGTTCATAATACTTTTCGTCGGGCCCAATGGTGGCGGGAAAACCACCACAGTGGTCAAGCTCGCGAGGCTCCTCCAGAAGCATGGGATTAGATGCCTGATAGCTGCCTCGGATACTTTTAGGGCTGGCGCGATCGAGCAGCTTCAGAGGCTTGCTAGGGAGGCTGGGGTGAGGGTTGTCGGCCAGAGGTATGGCGCCGACCCGGCCGCCGTCGCTATGGATGCGGTGATGAGCGCTAGGGCGAATAGGGTGCCTGTCGTCCTGATAGATACCGCCGGCAGAACGGAGGTAGACCATAACCTCCTCGAGGAGATGAGGAAGATTAAGCGGGTTGTCAGCCCCGATCTTGTGATCTACGTCGGTGACGCTCTCGCCGGTAATGCTGCGGTTGAGCAGGCGAGGAGGTTTGACGAATATGTCGGCATCGACTACGTAATTCTTGCGAAGCTTGATGCTGATGCTAGAGGAGGCTCAGCGATCTCGATAAGCTATGTGACCGGGAAGCCAGTGATCTTTGTCGGGACGGGCCAGGGCCTCGACCAGCTTGAGCCCTTCACCCGAGAGCTCATAAAGACATTGATCTTGGGCAGGCGTTGAGCAACGGGCGAGGTAGCTGAGGCTTCGGAGTCTTCTACGCGGCGGTTAAGAAGTGGGCGCTAGAAATTTTTGGTATAGGAAGAGAGATCTAGGGATCCTTGAAGGGCTGTGGGGCGGGCTGGAGGGGAAAGCCGCGTGCACCATCAAAATAGCTCGATGAAGCGACATATAAATGGGGCAGTCCGGGGGCGAAAGTGGATGTTTACCGCCTATGGGGTCGCATATTTCAACGATGAGCCAGCCGTTTGAGCAATGGATTTTAACCCCGGCCCCCATCCTATCTCAGGGATGGAGTTAAAGCGCGTTCTTAAGCTGCTTGCCTCGAGATCTATTGGGCCGCAGCCAAGCTTCCAAAGCTTCCATCTACTCGAGGCCCTCTTGATCATTAGGAGGGAGATGCCTATTGGGAGGAAGAAGCTTGCCGAGCTCCTGGGATTGGGCGAGGGTGTTGTTAGAACTCTTATACAGAGGCTGAGGGCCGGTTCGCTGGTAACGGTCATCGGCAGGGGTGGATGCACTCTCAGTGGGAAGGGCGAGGAGCTTCTCCATTGGCTGGAGAAGAGACTCAGGGATATTGGGCCGGTGAGATCCGGGCTTCCATGGAGCTATCCTGCGAGCTACGCGCTGATAATTCGCGGCTCGGCAGGCGGGGTCGCTAGGGGGCTTGAGCAGAGAGATGAGGCGATAAGGGCCGGGGCAAAAGCGCTGATGGTCCTGACATATCGGGATGAGAGGCTCCTCATGCCAGGGGTCTCGGATCTCTCGATGGAAGAGCCCGATTTCGCCTCGCAATTGATCAGGGAGCTGAGGCCGGAGGATGGTGACGTGATCCTGATAGCTGGCGGAGACTCCTTGGCCGAAGCTAGGAGGGGTGCTTTAGCCGCGGCCTGGACCCTTCTCTAGGTGGCTTCTCCACTTCTCGGGGTCGAATCTCCGCTCCATTCTCTCGATTTCTTCGGTGAATGCTTTCTCTAGGTCTACTCCGAGCCTGTTCGCGAGCTGTAGGAGGAGCGAGAATGCTTGGCCGAATTCCCTCGCGACATCGTCTCCCGGAACCTCGTGTCCTAGGCCCTCGATCTTATAGCCTTCTTTGACGAGTATGTGCCGCCCGACCTCCGAGATCTCCTCGACTAGGTGCGTGAAGATCTGGGACTCCGCGAACCTATTCCATCCGCGCGCCCTCTCGAATTCGAGCATCCTCTTCTGGGCCTCGGAGATCCTCATCCAAGCCTTCACCCTTTACACTCTTTGAATCATTATCCATCCCCCCATGCATAGTCATGTATATATAGTCATCCCGCATTGATTCAGGCTGTCGAGGTTCTTGGGCATGTCGAGCCTTGAGCAGCAGCTGGCTAGGGCGGTTGCGGAGCTTCAAGTTCTTGAGAGGGGGTTATCAGAGCTTCAGAACACGATCGCTGCCCTCAGAGCGGCTTTGAGCGATCATGAGAATGCCCTGGAGCTTCTCGAGGAGCTGAGGGAACGAGGCTCAGTCTCGAATATCCTCGTCCCGATTGGCGGTGGAAACCTGATTCAAGCCGAGGTTAAGAGTGTTGAGGAGGTTCACGTCAGCCTGGGGGCAGGGGTAATAGTTAGGCAGCCGCTCGATCGGGCTCTCGAGTTGATTAGGCGGAGGATGGAGAACCTGAACAGCGCGCTGCGGACCAGGGAGGAGGCGCTCGCGAGCTACGCCCAGAGGGCCGATGAGCTGAGGAGGCTGGTTCAAGCATTATCTAGGAGGCTTGAAGAGGTGCAGCGAGCAGGTAAAGGAGGTAAGCCTGCTGGCGAGTAGAGATCGTTCTCCCTTTGTCGCGCTCGATCCGGATCTGAATCAGGCGGCCGGCAGCCCAATTTATGAATGAGTTTAAGTCCTCTTCTAGACTATCTGATTATGGAATGTCTGGGGGACATAGGTTTCTCGAGCACATGAGCGATGTCTTCTTCGAAGCTTGGGGGCCGACTCTTGAAGAGGCTTATAGGCAGGCTGCCCTAGCATTTTACGAGACCCTAACCGATCCCTCCAAGGCTCTCAGGTCTGAGGAGATGGTCGTCGAGGCATCCGGCGCGGATTTAGAAGAGCTCCTCTACGACTGGATCGAGAGGCTCATCATACTCTTCGACTCCGAGGGCTTCATAGCCCGCGACGTCGCGGTCGAGAGGATCTATAGGGAAGGCGGGGAGTGGAGGCTGAGGGCAACTCTTAGGGGCGAGCGCTATGATCCCGGGAGGCATCCTCAGGGGACCCACGTTAAAGGCGTGACCTACCACATGATGATGATTGATGCCGATTCTCCGGTTAAGAAGGTCCGAGTTCTCCTAGACATCTGAGGAGATTCGTGATGGAGGCTTTCGCCGCGCCTAAGAGGAGGGTTAGGCTTGACGTCCTGATACCCTCATCCTTCTCTAGAGAGGCTTCAAGCCTTAGGGATAAGATGCTGAGGCTCGGGATGCTCGCGAGGCTCCTTGCTGCCGCCAGGGTTGAGGCGCTGATAATATACCACGAGGATCCGAGGAGCCCAGATAAGAGGAACGCCGAGCTCATCAAGCTCGTGATGGATTACCTGAATACCGCGCCCTATCTAAGGAGGAGGCTCTTCAGGCTTAAGCCCGAGCTCAGGTACGCGGGCCTCCTGCCGCCGCTCAATATTCCGACGCATCCCGAGAGGGCCGGCCTCGATTACCCCCATTACAGGGAGGGCCTCGTCGTATCATCCGGCTCCAAGTCCGTGGTGGAGGCCGGCTTGGAGAAGCCGATCAAGCTAAGGCGGAAGCTCGCCAAGGGCTCGAGGGTAGTCCTCAAGATAGAGCCGCGCGGAGATGGCAAGGTCGGCATAATTGCCAGGTCTAGGAGGAGCGCGGAGGTTTATCCGGGCTTCAGGACTGCGATCGTCGGGGAGAGGCTTCCGGAGATCTTGGGAGGCTACGATCTCAGGATAGCCACCTCGCGGAGGGGCTCCGATTTGAGGGAGCTTCTACCAGCGCTTAGGGAGGCTTGCGCCGGGAGGAGCAGGATCTGCGTTGCCTTCGGAGCCTCTAGGGAGGGACTTTATGAGATCTCTGAGAAGCAGGGTTTCAAGCCCGAGGAGTGCTTTGACTACGTTGTCAACGTGATGCCCGCGCAGGGCGTTAGAACCATCAGGACCGAGGAGGCGGTCGCGTACACGCTCGCCATCCTAAACCTAATCCTTGACTAGTAGCCCCACCAGCCGACTTCCTCGACGCGGTAAAGTCTCTTTCTCCTCAGGAAGATCATGAGTATCGAGACTGCGATTAGCGAGGCCGCGCCGGCCATGATGATCATGGTTAGTGTTTGCTCGCTGAGGCCCCCTGGAGGCCTGATCTGCGTTGCCTGGGATTCCGTGGCGTTCGGCTCCTCGATCCAAGCGCGGATCTCATAGGCTCCGCCGCCTCTTTCCGCGAGGTTATCTACCCTAATCGTGTAGGCGTAGTCTTCTCCGGGGCTCCATTGGCCTGAGACCTCCAACTTCACCTCTCCCCCCGGCTCTCTGCTTGAGCCATAGGCGATCCTGCGATCCCCCATATAGAGTGATGTGGATATCCTCATCTCTCCGAGCGGTTTCACCATGATCTTGAGGATGCTCTTGCTGCTGTTGAACCTCACCCTGATCAGGTAATAGTCCACGTGGTCGGCGAAGTCTCCTCCATCATCCACAGAGGCCAAGTATCCTCTCAGCTCGACGGGCTTCTCCGGCGAGAGGTCCGGGAGCCGTATCGCGGAGTCGGGGCCTGATCCGGCGTCGCCCATCCCCGGCGCGTAGTCCTCAACAGCCTCGAGGATTAAGCGGAGCCCGTATCTCAGGGATCCGCTGTACCAGCCTAGGGCCAGGTAGTGGATTTGAGGCTCGCCAGCAGACTCCAGGCTCGGCTGATACCTCATGATTATCTTCTCGCTTGTCCCGGAGCCGTACTGGATCTTCCTCTGGGACACGAGCTCTCCCGACTCCTTGTAGAGGGAGATGACTGCTCTCCCCTGCTCCACGCCCAATGCCTCGAGCTCAATCGTCAGCCTGTATCCGGGCTGGAGGCCGTCCAGCTTGAAGCAGTGCTGGCTCCTCGTCGCGTTCAAGATGTAGTAGCCGGATTCAGGCGCCGCCACCTCGCCCGGTATGAGCTTGATCAGGGGGGCTTTCTCGAAGCTTTCACCCGGCTCCTGGCATAATGCGGCCTGGGCCATGATCATTGTTAGGATCACGAATACGGTGAGCAGTATGGCCAGTCCCGACCTCATCCCCGTTATGCTTGAGGTTCTAGTGTATTAGGTTTTGCCCCGGGAGGTGGCGGAAAATACTACTGGGATAACATTATCCCGGAAGGGGCATCACCCTATCCGAAAAGAAGGTTTCACAAAAAATTTGGGGGGTTTAAAAAATTAGGTGGAGGAAGTTACGGTTTTTACTTCTTCGGCGGTGGTGGCGGATATATGCCTAGTCTGCGCCCGCGCCAGCGGACGTATTCGCTGATGATTATCGCGAGGACTATGACCAGCAGTATTATGCCGACTATCAGTGCGATGAATGTTCCGAAGTCTAGCGGTACTCCTGCTATCTCGGTGAATGGCGGTAGGGCGAACTCGACGGTCTTCGGCACCTTAGCCATTATGTCGGCCTCGGTCAGGGTCACGGACTTCTCGTCCTTGAACGTCTTCCAGTCAACCCTCACGGTGTAGGTACCCTCAGCGAGCCCTGTGAATGTCGCCTCACCCTTCTCGTCAGTCACGGCCGTTCCTACCAGGGCTCCTGCACTCAAGAGGTCGACCCTAGCTCCGGCAAGCGGCTGTCCTGCAGCTCCCCTGACGATTACCTTGATGCTTCCTAGGCCGAATAGTATCCTGAACTCGGTGCTGGCTCTCGAGGCAGTTATTGTAGCGGTTACCGTCTTCTCCCTCGTGACGGTCACGCCGTACCTTATCGGCACTCCAGCCTCGTCTTCGAGAGGCACCATCTGGAATATCGCCCTTCCCTGGCTGTCAGTCTTGGTCTCTGCTACTCCCTCAAGCTTGACTGTTGCTCCCCCGACTGGTCTGCCTTCGAGGTCCACGACTGTTATCGCTATGTCGCCGACCGGTAGTATCAGCTCCTTGAGGCCTTCTGGTAGTCCGACGTATGATGCCGCTGTCGTCTTTCCGTAGGCGGTGTAGCCGACGGTCACGGTGTAGGTCTTGGCCTTGACCATCGCCACGACGTTCACCTTGTTGTCCTTGACGGAGATGCTGGCGTATGGCCCGTTCTCTACAGAGACCTTGTCAGGCGCAACGGGCACAGCTCTTCCGGCGAGGTCTTTCACGGCGAAGATCGCGTCGGTGAGGCCTAGCTCCACGTCCATCGTCACTGTTCCGA
>CALJVH010000004.1 GCA_937974645.1 uncultured archaeon
GACCGAAGCGGGATCAACCCTCCTGACGGTGCCCCAGTAATCCCTCCGCCTATGGGCGATGAGCTCATACGTCTTTCCGAGACTTAGGTCTGCCCCTATCGCAGCTAGTGCTCCTATGATCCCCATGCCCCCGCCGTAGCAAATGAGCTTGGCGCCAACATTCTCGGCGACCCTGAATCCATCTTCGAGCGGTATTAGCCCGCGGACAGCCCTCCAATAGAAGTCTCTAAGCCTTTCATCGGGCTTGCCTTCCAGGAAAGCGATCCCGGTCTCAGCACCCTCATCGAGTTCCGAGAGCTCCTCGACGACGCTCCTCATCACACTCTCAACCCTCTCTAGCTCGATGCCCTCGACTTTGAAGGCGATCGCGGCATTACCCCGCGTCTTGTATGGGCAGTTCGGGTTAAGCCTCACGAGCCTAGGATACCCGACCAGCCTCGCGCCGAGGGCCTCGAGCCTCCTCATAGCTACCACCGCTACGTAGGTCGTGCAACCAGCCTTCCTCGAATCCGTGTCATCAAGCCCTATCCAGAAAGCCATCCAATAGCCGAATAAGCGATCGGCCATTTAAACCTCCAGGCTCTTGAGAACCTTCTCGGCGAACCGCCTCGCCCTCTCCAGGTCTCTAGCATTCGGCCTGCCCTTATTCATCCCGCCGATCAGCCGGAGGGCGCCGTGAAGGTTGTGGCCCCTGCAGCTGAATTCTCCAATAATCTTGAAACCCTTCTCCACGAGTATCGCGAGAAGCGGCTTATGGTACTCATGGAGGAATGGTATCTTGGGAAGTCCACTTGTCGAAAATACGAACGCATATTCTCCGCTGACTCTAGGTAGCTTCTCCGCAAATTCGATAATCGATGGATGATGCCTGCCATAGTATATCCCTGACCCAAACCCGATCAGCCGGTACTTCTCAGCGGCCTCCACGGGATCGAGCTCCTCCGGCTCGTAGATCCGAGCACCCAGGACCTCGCTGATAACCCTAGCCACCCTAAGCGTATTCCCCCTATGCACCGAGTAGCACACGATCACGCTCGATGCCAAGGCTCGCCCATTAAGTACTCAGCACTCATTTTAGTGTTGCTTAGCCACGCGGGCTATAACATTTTTTAACCAGGCTGAGACCTTCTGGTCTGGAGGCTGGCGCATGGCTAGGATGCATGCTAGGAGGAGGGGGAGGTCGGGCTCCAAGAAGCCGCTCAGCAAGACTCCCCCATCCTGGGTCAAGCTCACGCCGGAGGAGGTTGAATCCCTGGCAGTCAAGTATGCTAAGGAGGGCTATCCGCCCAGCATTATAGGCATCATCCTCCGGGATCAGCATGGCGTCCCGCTCGTCAAGCAGGTTACGGGCAAGACGATAAAGCAGATCCTGAAGGAGAATAACCTGACGCCCCAGGTTCCCGAGGACCTGGATAGCCTCCTTAGAAGGGCTAGGAGAATGAAGGTGCATTTGAGCAAACATAGGGGCGACAGGTACAATAGGCACAGGCTCCAGCTAGTGGAGGCCAAGATCCACAGGCTCGTCAAGTACTATAAGCGGGTCGGCGAGCTTCCACCCGACTGGGAGCCGGAGCTCGTATACGCTTACAAATAGCGGGAACACTATTTTAGTCCCCCGAAGCCTCATGGCTATAGCTAATGACCCTAGAGCGATTCAGGGATGAGCGAGGCCTCCTCTCAAGGGCTGGGGAGATAGCGGAGAGAATAAGATCCCTCATAGACGGGGATAGCAAGCTCTTAGTAATCTGCCACGTGGACGCTGATGGGCTTTCCTCCGGCGCGATAATCTCGGCCGCGCTGTTGAGGGAGAATGCAAGGTTCGTCACGAGGGCGGTCGGGGAATTCGAGGATGCATTAAGGCATCTCAGGGATCTCCCAGCCTCCTACATCCCCATTCTAGTCGATATGGGGAGCGGGTATCTGAGCGAGCTATCCAGCCTCTCACTGAGCAGGCCAATCATAGTCCTGGATCATCATGAACCTATGGGGTCCGCGCCCGAGGGCGTGGTCCAGCTCAACCCGCATCTCCACGGCGTAAACGGCTCTGAGGAGGTAAGTGGAGCCGGGATAGCATACCTCGTAGCGAAGGCGCTGAACGAAGAGAACATCCTCCTCTCCCCGCTCGCGGTGACGGGGGCCCTCGGAGACCTGCAGGATAGGGCTGATGGCCGAAGCCTCCACGGCTTCAACGAGAGGATAGTGGAGGATGCCGTGAAGGCGGGGTTGTTGAAAGTTGAGGAGGATTTACTCTTCTATGGAAGGAGCAGTAAGCCGATACACATCGCGATGGCTAGCACGATGAACCCGTTCATCGTCGGCATCTCGGGGAATGAGGCTAACGCCTACAGCCTTCTAACAGAGATAGGGGTAAAGGTCAGGGAGGATGATAAGTGGCGGGTGCTATCCGAGCTATCCGAGGGTGAGAAGAGGCAACTATATAATGGGATCCTGAAGTACCTGGCATCGCTGGGGCTTCCGCCAAGCACCGCGAGGGAGCTCATTGGAAAAGTCTATGAGCTCATCATGGAGGAGTCTTGGACATACTTGAGAGATGCGAGGGAATTCGCATCCCTATTGAACGCATGCGGCAAGACTGGTAACGAGTGGCTGGGCATCTCGATAGCAATGGGAAGCCGCGGAGTGATGTTGGAGGAGGCTCAGCGGATCCTCGAGGATTATAGGAGGAGGCTTGCGGAGGCGATGGAGTACGCTATGAGGGATGAGAATAGGCAGGAGCTGAAGAACCTGCTCGTGATAGATGGTGGAAGCGTGATAGATGACCGGCTGATAAGCTCGGTCGCCTCAATGATGTCCTCGATGGGCGTCCAGGGTGATAAAAGAATTTTGGTCGCGCTGGCGCAGTCCGAGGACTCAATAAAGGTCTCGGCGAGGGCCTCGAGGAAGATCGTCGAAAGGGGCGTGGACCTCGGCAAGCTCCTCGCGGGCGTCGCCGAGATTGTTGGCGGAAGGGGTGGAGGACATGACGTTGCGGCCGGGGCAAGCATACCAAAGACGCGGAAAGCTCTCTTTCTGCTCGAACTCGATAGAGCGGTTGAGGAGGAGCTCTCCAAGGTGGGGTGAAGTTATGGAGGTATGCGCATCAGCCGTAGAATGCGAGGCTAAGCTTAGAATGCGCTTCGAGGATGATTCTATCGCCGACCTCATCATGAAGGCGCTACAGCCTGATAATGAACCTCTTCCAAGGAACCTCGAGCTCTCCGTGAGGAGGAGCGACGATGCGGTGATTTTCGAGATAAGGGCGAATAGGCCCATACAATCTATTCTTGCAACGCTTGATGATATAATCGCGTCAACGATACTGGCGCTTAGGATCATTCACGCGCTTGGCCGGGCTTAAAAGCTACGCATGGCTCGACTTCCTCAGCGCTAGCTTCCTCGTCTAATAATGGAATTAGATGGCCGCAGGGGCACGATCTCGGCAAACCGAGCCTTATCCAGATCTGCTTGACATCCTCAACTGGTATCTCTTGAATGATCCTCCAAGCGATTCTACACGCGCATTTTAGTGAGAGGCCGAGCTCAACTAGGGCGCTCTCGATTACTCCATGCTTCCAGATAAGCTCCAGCACGAGTTTTTCGCCTCTCCTGCTCAGCCTTATCCTCTCCTCTCTAACCTCTAGATAGCCGATATCCCTAAGCTTTTTTACCATCAGGGATGCAGTTGGTTTTGAGATGCCGAGATCCTCGATGATCTCATACTGCCTCGCGTAGCCTTTATCCTTGGAGCGCTTGAAGATCGAGAGGAGATATTCTATTGCTCTTAAGCTGAGCCTTGATGCTCTAGGTTTCACGCGCCATCACCATCCCGAGAACTGCGATCGCTGAAAGTATTCCAATGCCTCCGCTCGGCGGTATATTGAGGGCTTGAGCTATCGCGTAGCCTCCTAGGCTGAGGCAGGCTGCCGATAGGTAAGATGCCAGGTAAAGCCTCCTATGGAAGAATCTGACTGCCAGAGCTCCTGGAACGGCTAGGAGGACGTGGGTGGCTAGGACGCCTATGCTCGTGGAGAGTATCGAGGTCGCGAGAGATCCCAGCGCAAAGAAGAGATAACGATATGCTCTTGTATTCAAGCCCAGCGACGCGGCACCATCCTTGTCAAATGCAATATACTTCATCTCCCTATTTATCAAGTGAATTAATGGTGCAATTATCACCAAGCCTGTTAGCGTTCTCTGAAGATCTCCCAGAGTAGCTACGGCCGAGGTTCCAGCAACATAGGACCATGCTTGCGATAGGCCCGTTGATGAGACTCTGGCCAGAAGATAGCTGAATGTGACGGTTATCGTGGTTGCTAGCGCGATGGCGAGAGCTATCGAGACATCCTCCGAGAAGATCTTCTCGGATAATTCGGCGACGAGTATGGAAAGCATCAGCGCCACCAGGAATGCCGTTAGCGGGATTGGCAAGCCGATGCCGAGCGCCTCATTCAAGTAAACTCCCAGTATCGCTCCCCCGAGAACGGCGTGGGTCATCGTTAGCGCGAAGAGGGTGCTTCTGGAGATTAGGAGGGGTAAGCTTATGGCCCCGACGAGGAGGCCGCTCGCGGCGGCCGACAGATAGGTTAATGCGATTAGGTCAAGCGGCATCGCGACTCACCCGTGATCCTCGCCCAGTATGAATCCCGCTGGAACCTCCGTCAGGCCGGGATAAGCTCTTTTAAGATTCTCCAAGGTCAGAATCTCGCCCGCCCTCCCGATGGCGTAGACCCGCTTATTCAGCAAAATCACCGTCGGCTCTAGGTGGATGCATGGGCTAAGTTCATGCGCCACGAGAAAGACATCCACTCCCCTCTCCTTATGCAGCTTATAGAGGAGCTCAGATATCTCACATTTCATGTCGAAATCGAGCATAGAGTATGGCTCATCGAGGAGTAGTATCCTCGGATCACCTATTAGCGCCCTAGCTATCAAGACTCTCTGCCTCTGCCCCCCGCTGAGCTCGGAGAACCGTGCAGAATACTCGTTCAGCCCGACTAGGTCGAGAACCTCACGAACCTTCTGCCTCACCTCACTGGTCATCAGCCTCGGGGGGAGATACCTCGACAATGCCGCCATAGCGGCAACCTCCTCAACGCTCATGGGTATCCGGTGATCGATATTCGCAACCTGTGGAACATAGCCCACCAGCCTCCTGAGCTTGCCGGCTTCTTTCGAAGCATCATATCCCATGATCCTTATGAAACCCTTCTGCGGCTTAAGCAGGCCGAGCATCAGCTTAAGCAAGGTAGTCTTACCGGCGCCATTCGGCCCCATTACCGCGCAGAAGAAAGGCGAGTC
>CALJVH010000005.1 GCA_937974645.1 uncultured archaeon
TCCATCGGTGTGACCCTGCCATCCGGCATGATTAGACCATGAACCCTGCCCGGCCCAAGAGCCCTAACCGCGAGAACACACGCAACCGAAGAATCAAGGCCGCCGCTCAAACCAATCACGACGCCGCCCATTCCCGAGCCCCTAACATAGGATCTAAGAAACTTCATGATCCTCTCAACCGCATCCTCAACGTCGAATGATATGGACAAGCCGTAAACCCCCCAGAAAAAACCTAAAACCCTCCTCAAAACAATATCGAGGTAGGCGGCCGTAGTCTAGTCTGGTAGGACACCTATGGCGGCCTAAGGCCGGCCTGCCACACTTTCAACATGAGACGAAAAGGGCGAAGCCGGCGGTCCCGGGTTCGAATCCCGGCGGCCGCACCATAACGCTTATCCCTTACTTGTAATAGGGGATAGTAAGTATTCAGAGGGCTTGACAGCATATGGTCCTAGAGTTAGTGGAGACAGGTATCCCTGGGGCAGAACATGTGCTTCGAGGGTTTCCGAGGGGTAGCTTGATCGTAGTTAGGGGTGCTCCAGGGACTGGGAAGACGGTGTTCGCTGCGACCTTTCTTTACGAGGGCGCGGTGAGATATGGCGAACCGGGAGTATATGCCTCTTTCGGGGAGAATAAGGAGAAGTTCTACGCGTTCATGAGGGGCTTTGGAATGGATTTCGAGGAGCTTGAGAGGAGAGGTTTGTTCAGGTTCCTCTCCTTGCCAACTCTCTTGGAGGCCGGGATTGGCGGGATATTCGCCGAGATCTTCGAGGCTGCTGACTCGATAGGTGCTAGAAGGCTTACGATAGATCCCTTCACAGCGTTAAGCCAGGGATTTAGGAGCGAGGCCGAGGCCAGAGCATTCCTCCACACACTCTTGTCTAACGTCATAGGCCGCCTAGGATGCATTTCTGTTCTAGTTAAGGAGGAGCTGGAGCCTGGAAGAGGATACGGCTTCGAGGACTATGTAGCCGATGCCCTAATACGCCTGAAGGCGACGAGGTTCGAGGGCAAACTTCTCAGAGAAGTCACTCTCGCCAAGACTCGGGGCTTAGAGATGAGATCCCCAGATATCTGCGCAACGCTGCATCAAGGATTTAAGCTGCTTCCGCACCAGAAGATGCCCGAACCGCCGCGAAGCCCGAGATTCGAGCCGCCGCAAGATCTCCAAGGAGCATACACGACGGGTATACCCGAGCTCGACAAGGAGATTGGAGGCTTCCCATATAACTCGATCATATTATGGGAAGTAGATCCACGAATAACCTTCCACGAGTACTCCCTCGTGGTCGCGCCAGCGCTCGCATCCTTCCTCGCGAAGAATAGGCCATACGTCCTTTTACCATCAATAGGCATCACTTGGAGGGATATACGCGATCTCTACGTCAAGTATTATGGGATACCGGAGAGCAGGCTCAACGAGCTTCTAAAGATCCTCACAATGGGACCGATAGAGGTCGAGCCGCCGCCCTATGTAAGATTGCTGAGAGAACAGAGCTGGCAGTGGATCTTCGAGGAGTTTAAGAGCGTAGAGCATTCCTTGGCGGGGGGGGGGCCGCCGCATATAGTTCGTCTACTCGGAGCCGATACATTGACGGCGGCATTTGGAGAAGAGATCTTCAAGTTCTTCCAGATATGGGCGAACTGCTTCAAGGAGACTGGCGGGCTCGCGATGTGGATCGCCAAGTCGGTTCATCCGCGTCTGCTCAGGGTACTATCGCCAATTGTGGATATGCACTTTAAGATCGCGAAAAAGCATGGATGCATCCTATTATACGGTAAGAAGCCTGAGACACCGCTCTACGCAATACAGCAAGATCCGGAGAAGAGCGCGCTACTACCCAAGATTATTCCGATCGCTTAATTCTACTTAGCGTGGACCATTCTGCCGCCGTATCTGACGCTTACCCCTCTCCGCGTGACCCATGCTAGGAAGCAGTATAGGGTTATGATAGATAAGTATGTGTTATAGAACATGTAAAGTGGAAGATAGAGGAGAAGCTTGGACTTACCATGGCTCTTGTAAATGGCTAAGGGCATCGCCCTGCTAACCGCGAAGATCGTGAATCCCATTATGGAGTATGGGAGAAAGTATGCCAGATATGCTTGGCCTAATAAGATGCCGAGGGTCGGCATCGAGATGAGGATAATCATGGAGAGCGGCGTTAGGATGTAGCCGAGCCAGGCCCAAAGAACCCATGGATCTCGTAGAGACCACCTGTGATGGCTTATGGTCTGCAGGACGCCGTAGAGCCATCTTACGCGCTGCTTTGTGAAGGCGGAGAGCGACTTGGGCGCCTCCGTGAAGCTGATAGCGTCGGGTTCTTGACCCATCTTCGACCCGCTCTTTCTGACCTCAAAGGAGTAGTCGGCATCCTCGGTAAGAGTTCTATCAGAGACCGGTATACCCTCGACGGAGCTTTTCCTGAAGAGCGAACCGGCTCCCGGGGATATTATCACGTTTCTGCCAAGCGATTGACCATATCTGAGGATCAGCTGCTCGAATAGGTACTCTATCTGCTGGAGCCCGGTTAAGATTTTGTCGTCGTTGTAGATCACGACCATGGAGGCGACTGAGCCGAGCTCCCAATCCTCGAAGACCGAAACAATTCTCTCGACGTTGTCTGGGGCCAAGTAGCTGTCGGCATCCATGTGATAGATGAATTCCCCCCTCGCGGCGCGCATACCAGAGTTCAAGGCCTCGAACTTCCCGAGGTTCTTCTCATGACGTATAAGCCTAACCTTGTCCGGATAAGTCTCGGAGAGCCTCGAGACTATGGCCGCGGTGCCGTCGGTCGAGCCGTCGTCCACGATTATGACCTCCATGTCGGGATATGTTTGGTCGAGGACGGATTCGACAGCACCCCTAATGCCCTCCTCCTCGTTATAGGCCGGTATTATCACGGAGACCTTCGGGGGATTTCCTGCATCGGCCGAGCTGAGGAGCGTCAAGGCAGGCACGCGGGCTAGCTCATTATTCCATATCACGAGGATCAGGGCTGCGGCCGAGGTGCCCGCCAACGCCACCGCCATAGCAAATATGAGAGGTGATGATTGGAGGAAATAGAGCGCGGCGATTCCAGCGATCATCGTCAGAAGCGGTGTTGCGAGCGCGGCAGCATTCTCCGCATATCTCCTAGATGCTCGGCCTAACATGGCGTATACCGTGAAGTAGCTCGTCGGAAGAACGAACGTCACTAGGAAAGCGATCCACGACATATTTATCAGGACAATGGCCCAGCCGGCCGCGGGCTGAGCAATTTCCACATCGACAAGCTCGTTGATAATTTGAGGGGATGTGGCGATAATAATTGTTAGGGCGACCGCGAATAAAAGCGCCAGAACCTTCTTAACAAGACTCTCCATACTTCCAGCTCTTTTTCTCCACCACATGCCCAACATGCACTATAAAAGGATAGTAGCCATAATGCCAAACCATTATATCTAGGAGCCGGGGAGCTTTCTCCTGAGCCGGATGCCGAGGAAGACGCAGAGAAAAGCCATTTCAGTAATGTTCATGACATTCATCGCCGTCTCAATACTGACGGCAATCTTCATCACCATGTATCTCTACCTGACACAACACAACCTAACAGCAACAGAAGCCCAGAGAATATACGCGGAAGCGGCGCAGGAGAGGCTCGAGGTGATCTTGGATAGGAGGGCGAGGGACATGCTCATCAATAACGTGGGCGGAATCGGCGTGGCGGTAAAATATCTGGTGGGCTTGGATAGATCCGGGGCGACCGCGAGCATCTGGGAGCCCGCAAACATGATCATCGTCCCGGCCGGGGGCAGCATAGTCCTCGCGGACGG
>CALJVH010000006.1 GCA_937974645.1 uncultured archaeon
CTTCCAGTATTGATTCTCGCTTATACCGCGAGGAGTACGCAGAGATTAGGTCGAAGATAAGCTTCGCTATGCTGGGCGCCTTCCTCGGCTCGACAATTCTCTCTTTCATGATCCATTTTACCAGCTCGCCGACCGGGTTCCGCGGCTTACCCTCCAAGATCTCAAGCGCCCTCTCTAAGATCCTGATCTTATCGGGTGCCGCTAGGTAAACTGCCACGCGCCGTGGATTCTTACCGTAGACCTCGATTATGCTCCTAACATCATCCATGAGCCTAGTTAGAAGCTCTTCCCTAAGCTCTATGACCTCGTTTATCAACCTCTCATCAGGCTCCGGCCACCTCTCTAGGGAGACGAGACCCCCCTTACCGAGAACGCTCCAGGCCTCCTCCGCCGTGAAGGGTATGAATGGTGCTAGGAGCTTGATCCATGTCTCAACGAAGACTCTAGCCGCACCACCCATTCTTTCACCATTCCTCCTAAGATACCACTTCCAATCGTTGTAGAGGCCGTAGATCGCCTCAGAGGCGGCAGTCCTAGTCTTCAGGGCCTCCATGGCCGCTGTTATCCTCTTGATCCTGCGTTGAAGTACCGATAAGAGCCACGCGCCCACCTCATCATCCTCCACGGCATCGGAAGACGCGACCTGCTCGCAGACCTCAAGTATTGTCTCGAGCATCTTCACAGCTTCCCTAGCATTCTTGTCCCTCCAGTCGGGGTCATCCAGATCCTCGGCCGCGAGCAAGAGTGTCGCTCTCGTCGCATCCGCACCATAGACTTCCACGGCCCTCTTAAGCGGTATAAAGTTCCCTTTGCTCTTCGACATCTTCTCCCCTTCAATCTTGACCATGCCGTTGACCCCGATCCCCCTCGGCCAGTGCTCCGGATCGAAGATTGCCACATGCTGGAAGATGTAGAATGTCAAGTGATTTGGAACGAGCTCCTTCGCCGAGATCCTCATATCCACGGGATACCAGTACAGAAACTCCTCTCTTATCCGCCTTAGAAGATCCTCGCTTAAGCCCGCCCTCGCCGCGACCTCGGATGGATCCCCAGCCCCCAGGTAGATATAATTCAAGACGTCATGAGTCAGCTGCTCAGGTTTCACAATCCCAAGGTTCAGGTACTTGCTTATCGTGTAGAGCGCCGGGTAGATTGTTGAGTCACTGAGGGTCTCAACAATCCAGTTCGGATCCCACGGCAGCTTCGTCCCGAGCCCCGTCTTTCTTGCGCAAGCCCAATCCCTAAGCCAGTCGACAACGTTCAGGAACCACTGCCTCGCCTCCTCCGGGTAGATGTTCATCCTCATTATGTGCTCTTTCACCCTGCGCTTCCACTCGGGGTCGGAGTATTTCAGGAACCATTGATCCTCAACGATCTTGACGACGGTCTCGGTCCCACATCTGCAGATGACTTTCTCGGGAAGTTCCCACATCACTCCGCCGAGCCCGAGCTCTATTAGCCTCTGCCTCATTAAGTCTCGAGCTTCCGCGACGCTCTTTCCGGCATACTCGCCGCAATTCTTCTTCAGGACCCCGCCGTGGAACTCCCTAGAATAGATGGTCTTCGTGGCATCCTCAAGCCTCGGATCCGTGTCTGAGGTTATTCCGAGCCTCTCAACCTCCTCGACCGCCGGGTAGTCACCATATCCCGGAACCCTGATTATCGAGATCGGCTTAATTTTCTCGACAACCTCTCTCAAGCCGTATCTTCTCAGCCTCTCCTCATTCTCCTTCAACGCTATTATCCCTGCGTAGTCGTATGGCGCATGAGCCGGGACACTGTAGACGACTCCTGAGCCGAAACCCGGGTCGACTAGATCCGCTGGTAATATCGGGACCCTAGCGCCTGTTATCGGCGCTTCGGCGAACTTTCCAATCAGCTTCTCTGGGCCCACGGGCTCGATTATCCTAACCCTCATCTGGTGTTGGAGCTTCTCAGCAGCCTGCCTCGAGACTATAAGCCTCTTGCCATCGGCTTCGATCAAGATGTACTCGCTCCGAGGATTTACCCAGATGTTCGTCACGCCGAAGATGGTCTCCGGCCTGAGGGTCGCGGCCGCGAGAAATGCATCACGCCCCTCTAGCTTGAAATAAACCAGCGTGTACTCTTCCGGCGAAACCCCCTCTCCGACGAGCCTATCATGGTCTCCGGTCGGACTCTCGCATCTCTGGCACCAGACGACCGGATGCCTCCCCTTCGCGACGTAGCCGAGGTTTCTGAGCGTAATGTACTGCCATTCTATGAACCTGCTGTAGTATGGATGAAGATCCGTCGTGTAGAATTCCCGCCTCCAATCCACGGAGAAGCCTATGGCCTTAATAACTTCACGATTCTCCTCGGTATAGTATCTGGTGACGAAGGCTGGGTCTGTGAACTTCTCGAGAAGCTCCTCCGGGACGCCATCCATCTCTACGAGCATTCTCCTGACGGTTTCATCACCTCTCTTCAGCCTCTCACATGTTCCAGCGACAGCCTCACCGGTCCAGTGCCAAGCCCATGGGAAGAGAACGTTATACCCCTGCATCCTCTTGAACCTCGCGTAAGCATCCCCCCTCGTGTACGTGAAGCCGTGGCCCACGTGAAGCGGGGCATTCTGATAGGAGTATGGAACGCAGATGAAGACCTTCAGAGCACCGGGTCTCGGATCGGCCTCAAAGGCCCTCTCCTCCAGCCATCTCTTAGACCACTTCTCCTCATATGGTACGGGGGATTTCACTCTCATAGTCCATGCACACCACGCACCAGCCATATTTAACTGAATTACGCGTTAATGCTGCGGCGCCGTGGAAAAGCATCGCCCTCCCTTATACATTTCGGCGGCTCATGTAGGTAACCCCACCTCCAAAGCCTCCGGAACTCTTCTTCGTATGCTGATGCTATAACTAGATCCTCGATCATTACCACATTTCCATAATTATTCCCCCTCGGTTGGCCGTGTTCAGCTATAGCTACCGGTTACCCATGATCCTTTCATCAATAACTATCGCCCTATGATATATTAGATCAGAACTTGGGTCGAATCTCATACCTCGCCGTGCCTGACGATCTTCTCGTGTTCGCTCTCCCTTCAACCCATACCCTCAGATTCCATCACGATCTTCACTCAACGCTTCCATCAGGGCATCTCTTAGCTCATCAAAAGCGAAGCCATAAATCATGACATATATGCTCTTATCAGCGTGACCCATCACGTCCCGGTCGTGGGTGAGGATCGGGGAGACCGAGAATATGGAACGTGATTACTGGTCCTGTGATCAGTGCGGATCCGGCCATTTCTGAGTCAATCTTCTCAACGAGCTCAGGAGAGAAGCCTTAATATTTCTTATGCTGTAAGCTGGGGATGCCAAAGAAATGCTTGAGGCGAGGCTTAGGGAGGCGAGGATTGAGGCCGAGAAGAGCGATGAGGCAATTAAGCTCCTCTCTAAGGGGTACGGTTCGGAGGACCAGCCCAGCAGCCTCATGACATACTCCTATCCGGAGGCCCTTTACCTTGTGGAGACCGAGAGGATGAAAGTGATCTCGGCCTCGGGCGAAGAGCTTGACTTCAACAAGCTCCTCGCGGCATTGGAGAGGCTTGACGAGAACATCTGGAGGGACTACGTGGTCTACAGGGATCTGAGGGAGAGGAACTACGTGGTCAAGGATGGCGTGAATAGAGAGCTTAGGTTCAGGGTCTTCGAGAGGGGAAAGTACGGTGAGGAGCCGGCAAAATACCTAGTCGCGCCCCTGATGGAGGGCAGAAACATCTCGGTTGAGAAGATGATTGAATGGCTATCAACCGCTAGGAAGCTGAGAAAAGAGCTCGTAATAGCGGTTATCGATAGGAGGAATGAGGTCATATACTACAAGGCATCAATCGTCGACCTGAGAAATGTCTAGGAATCTGCGTGCCCTTCTCAAGCTCACGAGGCCGCCAAACGCCATCCTCATGTATATCGCCGTGATAACGGGCATAGTATTATCGGATAGCAAGCTCTTCCAGTTCGACAAGCTCATTCTATCCCTCGTAACCGCATATGGGCTTTGCGGCAGCTCGATGGGATTCAACGACTACTTCGACCGCGAAGTGGATCGCGTGAACGCGCCTTGGAGGCCGATACCCTCCGGAGCGATCTCAGGTTCGGAGGCGGCAATCTTTTCAGCACTCCTCGGCATCATGGGTCTAATCTCGTCAGCATTAATCTCGATCCAATGCCTGATGGTCGCCTCCCTAGCATACGCCGCCTCGCTTGCCTATAATGCTTGGCTGAAGAGGAGCGGGCCTCCCGGAAACATCATCGTGAGCGCGGTCGTCGCGGCGCCATTCATTTACGGCTCAATCCTCTCGGATGGATACGTCTCGCCGAGGCTGGCCACATTCATCCTCCCAGTCTTCCTTTCGAACTTGGGGAGAGAGGTGATTAAGGGGATCTCGGACATCGAGGGAGACTCGCTTCGAGGAGTCAGGTCCGTGGCTAGGATGACGGGTCCGAGATTCGCGGCGAGGCTCGGCGCATCCCTCTACATCGCGGCGGTCGCGGTAAGCCCACTCCCATATATCTTAGAACTCGTCTCATGGGTCTATATTCCGCTCGTCGCGGCCGCTGATGCCGGCTTCATTTACTCCGCATACAGGATATTGAAGGATTGCTCAGGGGAAAATGCGCTGAGGGTGAAGTCCACGACGCTCATCTGGATGCTCCTAGGCCTAGTCGCCTTTATCGCCGGCTCGATCTAGAAAACCTATTTCACTAGGGGGTGGGGGCTTCCAGCTGAGAGGCCGTGGAGCTGCCAGCAATCATTGGAGGAGAACCTGTCAGGAAGAGGCCTTATCCTAAGTGGCCTATTTATGGCAGCCGCGAGGAGGAGCTTCTACTCGAGGCCCTGAGAAGCGGGAGGTGGAGCGTCGGCGGAAGACTTCAGGAGGAGTTCGAGCGGAGGTTCGCCGAGTTCCAGCACGCGAGGTACGCACTGCTATGTTCAAGCGGGACCACAGCCCTGAAGATCGCGCTCAAGGCCATGGGATTAAAGCCCGGAGACGAGGTCATAATTCCGGCATACACTTTCATCGCCACTGCTACATCCGCGATAGATCTGGGCCTCAAGGTGGTTTACGCAGACATAGACCCGGAGACATACGCAATCGACCCTGAGTTCGCAAGAAGCCTTGTGAGCGAGAAGACTAGGGCAATAATACCGGTTCACATCGCCGGAAGGCCGGCCGATATGGACGCGATAAGGGAGCTCGCCGAGGAGAAGTCACTGCTGATACTCGAGGACGCGGCCCAGGCCCATGGAGCCGAGTGGGGAGGGAGAAGGGTCGGCGCGATAGGCAACGCAGGAATATTCAGCTTCTATCAGTCAAAGAACATAACATGCGGCGAGGGCGGAGCAATCACGACGGACGACGACGAGATAGCGGAGAGGGTCTGGTCTCTCAGGAATGTCGGCAGGCCCAGAAGAGGCCCATGGTACGAGCATAGGCTCTATGGATGGAACTATAGGATAACAGAGTTTCAGGCGGCGGTGCTCATCGCCCAGCTGGAGAGAGCGCCCGAGCTTATGGAAAAGAGGGAGAAAGGTGCGGAAGTCCTGGACAAGCTCCTCTCGGAGATAGAGGGGATCACCCCATTGAAGCCCGATAGCAAAGTGACGAGGCATGCATATCATCTATACATCTTCAAATATGATTCGCGCGAATTCTCGAATCTACCCAAGCAGAGATTCGTCGAGGCCCTCTCAGCAGAAGGGATTCCTTGCAATGCTGGATATAGGCCGCTATATAGCTACCCATTCCTTCCGCCCACTAAGCCCCTACCGAATACGGAGAAAGCATCGTATGAGGAGGCTGTATGGATTCCCCAGTACGTTCTCTTAGCCGATAAAGAGGATTTAGAGGATATTTGGAGGGCTATAGAGAAGATAAAGAGGAACGCAGATAAGATCCCGAGATGATCTTCTACTCGCCCACGTGGTGCCCTGAAGATGGATACCCTTCTTTTGCCGGAAGAAGACGTTAGAAAGCTAATCTCGATCGATGAGGCGATAAGCGCCGTTGAAAGCGTTTTCAAGGAGAAGGCGCTCGGCAATGTTCAGATGCCTCCTAAGGTCTACTTATTCTATAGTGATGGCGATCTAAGGGTTATGCCATGCTATATCAAAACCTCGGAAATCTCCTCTGTCAAGATAGTCAACTCACATCCAAGAAATCCCGAGAAGGGCTTTCCAACGGTCATGGCGCTAATAGTTCTTGTCGATCCGAGAACCGGCTTTCCAAAAGCGGTTATGGGCGGAACCTGGATAACAGGAATTAGGACGGGAGCCGCCGGGGCGGTTGCAGCAAAATATCTCGCGAAGAAAGATTCCAGGATCGCCGCCTTCATCGGCGCTGGAACGCAGGCGAGAATGCAATTCCTCGGCTTATTGCGTGTCATCCAATCTATTAAAGAGATAAGAGTCTTCGATATTAGACCTGAAGCTGCAAGATTATTCCTAGAGTTCATCGAGAGCCATAATATTGCTGGCTTCTCATTAGTTCCTGCGAGCTCGACGGAGGAGGCGGTTAAGGATGCCGACATAATAATCACCACAACGCCCTCGAGAAAACCAATAGTGATGAGCGAATGGATCTCTGAAGGAGTGCACTTCAACTGCATCGGGGCCGATGCCCCAGGAAAGCAGGAGCTCGACCCCACGATACTTAAGAGGGCGTCAAAGATTGTCGTGGATGATATTGAGCAGGCAATCCACAGTGGCGAGATAAACGTGCCATTAAGCGAGGGCATAATAGGAATTAATAGCATCTATGGGGAGCTGGGAGAAATCGTGGCCGGGCTGAAAAAGGGCAGAGAAACATATCATGAGATCACAATATTCTCATCAACAGGGCTAGCATTACAAGACGCCGCGGTCGCGAACATTGTCTACGAGAACGCCGTCAAGAAAGGAGCAGGAACAAGGATAAAGCTCGTGACGTAAATATAAACAAGTACTACTTTCCACAAACCCTCATAACCCTAAATTTTTAAGAGCGATAATCCCAAGTTTAAATACCGGGCACACAAAGCTCATCACAGGCGGGGGTAGCCAAGCCTGGTCAAAGGCGCAGGACTGAGACAAAGGCGCAGGAAGCTCCTGTCCCATAGGGGTTCGTGGGTTCAAATCCCACCCCCCG
>CALJVH010000007.1 GCA_937974645.1 uncultured archaeon
ATGAGGCAGAGGCTGATTAGGTGGAGGAGGGAGCCTGCGGTAGTAAGGGTTAGGAGGCCTCTCAGGCTGGATAGGGCTAGAAAGCTCGGCTACAAGGCGAAGCAAGGATTCGTGGTGCTCAGGGTTAGGATTAGGAGGGGAGGGTTCCAGAAGCCTAGGCCGAGATCCGGTAGAAGGCCGAAGGCCCTCGGAGTCGTTAGGCATAAGATAAACGTCTCGATGAAGGATGAAGCGATCCAGCGGGCGAAGAAGAAGTATCCGAACCTTTATCCCCTCGGAGCCTATTGGGTCGCGGAAGACGGCTTATACAAGTGGTATGAGGTCATAATGATTGAACCACACCATCCAGCGATATTAAATGATGAGGAAATCCAGCTACCCGACCCGCTCCTGAGGAGAATTAGAAAGAAGTTGGAGAGAAAGAAGTAGAGGCTGTTACTCGACTTTTATCGCTCCAACCGGACATCCATCCGCGGCACTCTTCACGTCATCCAGCAGGTTGTTAGGCACGTCTCCAACAGCCGGGTCTCCGGCAACCCTATACCGCTCAACCACTTGACTCTTCCCATCATCGGGATTCTGCTCGAAGAAATCCGGGACGAGCGCCCAACACGCGCCGCAGCCTATGCAGGTATCCCTATCGATGGTCACCCTAGCCATAATGCATCGGATTGAAGGAGCTGTGGGAAAAAGATAAAGATTCTTTTTGCTTAATGGCCGGTCTCGGCGGGCATCTGAGGCTTCAGGGAAATCGTTTTAAAGATTTTGTGGTATGGTCTCCGGGATGGAATTAGCCGGCATTGTAGGTAAGCCTAATGTCGGGAAGAGCACGCTATTCGCGGCCATGACCCTAGCGCCTGTAGAGATAGCAAATTATCCATTCACGACAATAAAGCCGAATCGTGGAGTAAGCTATCTCAGGATTAACTGCGTTTGCAGGGAGCTTGGGGTCAAGGATAACCCCCGGAACAGCAAGTGCGTGGATGGAGTCAGACTCGTTCCTGTGGAGGTTATTGACTGCCCCGGGATAATAAGAGGTGCTCATAAGGGGAGGGGGCTGGGGCTTCAGTTCCTCGACGAGATAAGGCAGGCCTCGGCGCTGATAGTCGTCGCGGACGCTTCGAGATCAACTGATCCCGATGGCAACCCCGTTAAGCCAGGTATAGGAGATCCCGTCGAGGACGCCAGAATAGTTGAGGAAGAGCTCGACTACTGGATCTACGGCCTCCTATCCGAGGACTGGAAGAGAATATGCAGGGTCGTCGAGAGCAGGGTATCAAAGCTTGTGGACGAGCTCTCGAAGAAGTTATCGGGGCTCAGGATTACCGGGAAGATCATCGACGAGGTCGTGGACGAGCTCGACCTCGACGGGTCTAAGCCCTCCAAGTGGAGCGAGAGCCAGCTGCTCTCCTTCGTTAGGAGGCTTAGGGAGAGGAGCAAGCCGATAATCGTCGCGGCGAATAAGATCGATATCCCGGAAGCCGAGGAGGGCGTGAAGATGCTGAGAGAAGCGGGATACATCGTAGTGCCTGTGAGCGCTGAGGCGGAGAGGATCCTTAGAATGGCCGCGGAGAAGGGGCTGATAAGATACCTTCCCGGTGACAGCAGCTTCGAGGTAATAGATGAGGGAAAGCTCACAACTAACCAGAAGAAGGCGCTGAAGCTCATCGAGGAGAAGGTCCTAGGGAGGTGGGGGTCGACGGGGGTTCAAGAGGTTGTGAATAAGGCGTACTTCGAGGTTCTGAAATGCGTCCCGGTATACCCTGTCGAGGACCCCGAGAAGCTGACCGACAAGGATGGAAACGTGCTTCCAGACGTCTATATACTCCCCAGCGGGTCCACGCCGAGAGAGCTCGCCTACGCTATACACACGGATCTCGGAAAAACCTTCCTTTACGCCATCGACGCCAAGAGGAAGATTAGGATCAGAGAGAACTATGAGCTGAAGTGGGGGGACGTGATCTCGATAGTCGCGGCGGGAAGAAGATCATAATAGATCTCGGAAAGCTTATTTCCGGGGTATGATCATGCCATTTCATGATCATGCCCAGCCCGGTCAACAATCCCCACGCAAACCTCGTCAAGAGAATATTCAGGAAACTTTTCACAGAACTTATTGGGGAGAACTCCTTAAAGATATTAGAACTTCGACTGAGGAAAACTCTCGGCGAAGATCCTTACATCGCTCTATGTAAGGATCCGGTCAAGTTCTCTGCGGAGCTGAAAAATATCCTTGGTGGTGTTGATAATTTGCTGAGAGTGGCAGCCAACAAACTCGTTGACGATTATTCGCTCAAGAATCTTGACCTGTTCGCATCCTCGAAGAAAGCTGACGAAATCTTCTTTGATCTTCTCTTTGAAGCATCTCGAAAAGCAGCGGAGAGAATAGCGCCTGGAGCTATAAGCTTAGCGCTTAATGACACGGAGATAATCTCCAACCTCCTGAAGCTCGCGATGGCTTGCGGCGGAATAGATGAGCAGGTTAACGAAGATATGGGATGGGCAGTTAAGATGAAGTCTATAATAATACTCGGGATAAAATATAACGATAAGATGATTCCGGTAGCGCTTTACTCGAAGAGATACACGAGATTCGATTTGATTGCGAGGAGATGGCTTGAGGAAGTTCCGTTAATCTTCAGAGCAACAATTAATGAATTAAAATTAGACTAAGCGACATTAACGGTTAACGTTGCACAGAATCATTATTCATAAAAATGCCAAATTCTTTTCAAAACCTCATCTATTTTCCTAAAAGTTCAATCTAAAGTATCGAGGAAAGTCATTAGAATCCAGCCAGCACTCAAAAATTCCTGCATAATTATTTCAGGGTCATCGGAGCTCCCAATATTATCAATTTGATCTCATCTAGTGATAGGTCGGAAGAATCTAATCTTCTAACGATATGGAGCAAAAATCTACCTATTAAATGAAGAGCTAGTACTGCTCGTCTAGAAAAGATTCTCTTATCCTCTTAATGACTACGATGCTCATGAAATTCTAGATACTTCCGCAGTAAATTGGCCCTTTGGAGCATCTCTTCGGTATGATTTTTCTATTAATTATTAGGCTTTCTACAAACGCTTCCAATGCCTTTTCAGGATCCATGTTCATTACCGGTCTTTTCCAGCTTCGATTCTAAGAGCCGTGTTATTTCTTCAAGCTTTGCGAGCTGCACGGTATAAAGGCCCGAATCACTTCTTGTGATAAGCCCTTTTGTGAGAAGCTCGCTTAGAAGGGCTCGGGTATAGTTTTCCCCAAATCCCAAGGCGCTGGAAAGCTCTTTAATTGAGGCATTCGGAGAATCAACCAGCTCGGCCAGGTTTGCTAGTCGCTTTCCCAGCAACTAGAGGAGGACGTGATAGATCTTTGGAATCTTACTCGTATCGGTCATGAAAATTATCTTACCCTCTTTGGTGAAGCCTATGAGCTGCTTAACCCTAGGCAAAATTCTTCTGATGATTTCTTGCTCATCAACTATCAATTCTTCTCTTATTAGCTCCTTCAGGCCCTTTTCCATGCGATTTTTAAGAGGGGCAAAAATATTTTTAAAGTTTTTGCTCGATTCGCAAGCTATCGGGTCATTCTTCCACTCCATCTCCTAAGTATTTTGTCGAGTAGTAGCCCCATTCCTTCTTCTTCCCGAAGCTTCTTACGCCGTGCTCCTTGACCTGCTTCCTAAGCTTTTCAGCCTGCTCCGCTTGGATCTCTCCCCTGTTCTCTAGGTAGCTTATCACCTCGAGAGCCTCCTCATTGTTATCACATCTCCTCAGGTAGTCTATTGGCGTCGGCATAGTCGGCTCTCTCGACCTCAATGCCTCCTCCTCGGCCTCCCTCTCATCGAGCCTGACGGCGTCTATGGATACGCTCATCCTCTTGAGCCCCATCTCCCTGTACAGGTTCGGGAACAGCTTCTTGAACGTCTCCCTGTCTATTTCCATCCTCCATCGCCCTCCGGTATGAACAGCGCGTCCGGCCTCTTCTCCAGCACTTCTCTTAACTCCACTAGGTTTAAGCCTTTCTTAGGGTCTCCATATATATCGCATCTCGGGGGCTTTACGTACCACTCATGCTCCTTCAAAATTATCTCGGCCTCGCTTCCAGCTGATATTCTAATTTTTATCCTCCACAGGCTTCCGCATCTTAGCGGCTCGGGAACATCTATAGGCCCCTCCTCGAGGATCCCGTAGCCTTCTTCGAGGAGCTTTTTCTTGACCGGCCTCGGATCCGTGAAGTCCAGCTCTATGTCTATGTCGCTGCCGGGCTTTATGACCCCTCTCCAAACGCTTCCAATGAGCCTTGGCCTGAAGTTTGAGAGAGCCGTCATTAGCTGGAGAGCCTCTTCTCTAAGCCTCTTTAACCTCTTCCAATAGTCATCGCCCTCGATAAGTAAGGCATATTCTAGGAGCTTGGCGGCGACCTCCCGGTTGCTGGGAAGCACATCGAGCCCCAGCTTCTGGGCAGCAGTCTTCTTGGCATCAACATACTCCTTGCATGCTCCATGATAGAGTAGTCTCGCGGCTTCTAGGGCGACTGCTTCCCTAGCTCGCTGGAACCTCCGCTCCCGCACTTTCAGCTTCAATCTCCTCTACCGGTGGTGCTCCTTCACCAAACACCCAGTCCGGTATTTCTAGAACCTTGCTCTTTATCACGCCGACATGCCTCAGGGCCGTTATCTTCTTCGCCTCCTGGTAGATGTCGGACGCCGTTTTGCCCAAGACTATTTCTTGCGAGAACTGTGAAAGTTCGAGGGTTCGGGAGGAGCGCTCTAAGATCTCTTTCATTACGCGCCTTATCGTCTTAGCTTTCCACGAGTGTCTTCCAATCCTGTCATAGGTGAAGGCCGCCGACTGGACCCTCAGGTGGAATCCATCCTTTGTCACAAGATCGGTTATCAGGTCTATTCTGCTCGTCCCCCTTCTAATGAGGCTTCTCAAGAATTCTCTCCCATACTCATGGCCGTAGAAGACCGTCTCGGCAGTCGCATCCTTTACCCTGACTATCTTGAATCTTATCAGGAGGAATTGGTGGGAGAAGTCGCCCGTGAGCGTGTAGAGGCTTACCCAAGTAGTCCTCCCAATAACCTGCTCCGGAGTATATGCCCAGGTTGTCCCAATTTCCTTATACCCGAAATACTCTGGCGAGTAAATCGTATAGATCATCTTTGGGGGCTTCTTCTCGGCCTTCGCCTTACTCGACATTTTCAGGCTTGAAGATGGCGGGGATAATAAGAATATTTCCTTCTTAAGATCTTGAGTTGAAAAGCACGTGGCAAAATCCTGCTTTAACTGCCTTGAAAGTCTCAAAATTGATCTTGAGAGTTACCGCCAAGTCTCGGCTACATCTCGGATCACAGGGTCATTGGTTAAAGGTGCTTTTACTTTCGCCCTATCCAGATATCGTAAAAGCCTTTAGCCATAGCCAGATATGATAGAAGCCATAAGATCTCTAGTGGATGTCCCTCCCATATGAGGCCGAGAAGCTCATAATAGTAATAAAAGACGTCCACCACGGCTAGAAGTATAAAGCCTATTAGGAGGTATAGCCATCCGCGCGCAAGTTTCCCGCCCCAGAAGACCATAAAGGAGATCGTAGCAAGCGCTAATAACGCGGCATCAAGTAGAGGGTACGCCACGGCCAGCGCGCCCTCAACTATATCACCTGGTTGAGCGAGCGCCTTGGGCACGACCATGAAGGACATCATTCCTAAAATTGCTACGCCGCTCACAATGGATGTAATCTTAATTGCCCGCTCCGAGAAAACATATCCAAAGATCTTCATAAATAATGCGAAGCCCATGAACAACGGGATGTAGCCGAGCACATACAAGACATCCGCCAGAGATGGGAAGGGAACTTCTATGCCATACGCCAGCACGTAAATTGACCACACAATCTCTCCAATGCCCCAGATTAATAGTCCGAGAGCGAGGAAGAAAAACACGACCCCGAGCAAGCTTCTGAGCTCATATCTCCTAGCGATGTGAAAGCCGAAGGCTGCGGCCATAAAAGCATAGATGGGGAATAATATGTTGGATGAGAATACTATGAAAGCCCTATCCCATAATCCATACAGATAGAAGGCTGCTGAGAGCGCTGCAAAGAATATCAGCATCGCGTTGATAGCTTTGCTCATAATGGCTTCTTCCGGCTGATGCTGGTATATAGGGATGCTCTAAGAAGAGGTTGCGGCCTCGCTTTTTAAGATCCATATAAAGATTTGTAAAGTTTTATGGCGTAAAACTTTAATGCTGGCCTCGCAAAGTATTTGCTGGATGAGAGGCTGCCTCTTGGCGATTACGCTCTCAATATCCCTCGTATTGCTCGTCTCTTTAATCGGCCAAGCATCGGCGCAGGAAGGTAGTAGGATCTCGGTGGCGGTCACGGACCGCGCGTTAGCCAGCGTTGTCAAGGAAGTTGGCGGGGAGTATGTTGAGGTAAAGGCCATCCTTCCGCCCGGCGCGGATCCACATAGTTATGAGCCTAGCGCTCAGGAGCTCCTATCACTCATTAGTAATGCATCCTTAATAGTGATGACGGGGCCGCATCACCTCCCAGTTGAGGAGAGGATTGAGGAGCTTTTTGGAGAAGGGCTCATCAAGGCTCGAATCTTAGACTATAGGGATTATCAAGATGAGGGGCTGAGGCTCCTCAAGATCGATGATGATGTGAACCCGCATGGTTACTTCTACTCATTGAGCGGGCTTAGGGCGATTGCTAGGGCATGCGCCGATGAGCTCCCGAGATTCATGCCGGATAAGTCTGAATACTTTGAGCGGAGATTGAGAGCTTATCTTGAGAGGATCTCGCTGATCGAGGGCGCGGTGAGGGATATGAGAATAGCTGGCGTCAGGGTTGCTCTCGTGGACCCGGCGCTTCAATACATCGCCGAGGACCTCGGGCTTAAAGTGGAGAGGGCGCTCATACCAGCTCACGGCGTGGAGCCCTCTACGGAGGAGGTTGCCAGGATCGTGAAGCTCATCCGAGATGGAAGGATCTCGCTCGTGCTCTTGAGCGATATAGGACTTGTGGAGAGTTCTGCGATCGCGGCCGCCCTCGAGGAGAGCGGTGTGCCCTATGCTATTATCCCGCTTCTCGATTTCTCAAATAGACCCGAGCTTGCGTCGATATCTGCGGCATCCATCGTGAAAAGCAGGCTCCAGTCGGAGGGGGATGTGAGGCGCGTCAGCAGCCTATCAGATGCGCTTCTCATCCCATCGCTTGCCGCTAATGGCATATTAGGTTTATTCCTAGCATTCCTCCTTCTGAAGGTGAGGAGATGTGGCCGATGTTGAGCTGAGAAACGTGTCATACGCGTTCGGCGAGAAGATCGCGTTAGAGGATGTTTCCTTCGAGCTCGACTCGCCTTTCTTCTGCGCGGTAATGGGGCCGAATGGCGCCGGTAAGACTACCTTGCTTAAGCTGATGCTCGGCCTGCTTAAGCCGCAGAAGGGTTTCATAAGGATCATGGGATATGATGCTTCGAAAGAAGCCGGCAAG
>CALJVH010000008.1 GCA_937974645.1 uncultured archaeon
CCTATTTTGCGCTATACTGTATGGTTTAGTACATCAGTGCTTAAAAAGCAAATTAATTTGCTTTCGTAGATCACTAATGTGGTGATTTATTGTATGGGTAAAGTTATCCAAGTTTCCTTACCAGTTGATGAGCTGCCTAGATATTGGTATAACATATTACCCGATTTACCTGGGAAGCTTCCAGAACCATTAAATGAGGATGGTAGAATAGAGAGGTTGAAAGATATCCTTGTGCCCGAATGTATTAGGCAAGAATCCCTTAGTGAGCGTTGGGTGAGAATACCTGAAGAAGTTAGAGAGCTTTATTTAAGAGCTGGTAGACCTAGACCGTTACACAGAGCTATAGGATTGGAGAAGATGCTTAAAACGCCTGCACGCCTATATTATAAAAGAGAAGATCTATCGCCGACGGGCAGTCATAAAGTGAATACCGCTCTTGCACAAGTATACTACGCAGCTGAGGCAGGCTATAGCCGCGTGGTGACGGAGACCGGCGCTGGCCAGTGGGGTACTGCAGTGGCGTATGCCGCGTCATTAATGGGCTTAAGGTCCACAATCTACTGGGTTAGAGAGGCATATGAGTGGAAGGCTGAGAGGAGGATATTTATGAGGCTCTATGGCGCAGAGGTCTTGGCCTCACCTTCTGGTAAGACAGAGTTCGGGCGGAAGCTCCTAGAAAAGGACTCGAGGCATAAAGGTACGCTGGGAATAGCCATATCCGAAGCGGCTGAAGATGCTTTGAAGAACGATGACACAGTATATCCTGTTGGAAGCGTTTTAAACTATGTTCTCATGCACCAGACGATAATAGGGTTGGAAGTGATAAGGCAGTTAGAGGTATTGGATGAGGTACCGGATATAATGATCGGGTGCTTTGGGGGTGGAAGCAACTTCGGCGGGTTCGCGTTACCTATGATCGGTAAGGTTCTCAGAGGGGAAGTAGATAAGAAGATTAGATTCTTAGCTGCTCAGTCAGAAGCTGCACCAAACCTCGTTAAAGGAGTCTATCAATACGATTTCCCAGATGCCGCGCAGATATTACCTAGGATCAAGGGATACACTTTGACGCATAGCTTCGATATGCCTAGCATATGGGCTGAAGGGCTTAGATATCATATGGCCTCACCAATAATCAGTTTTCTAAAGAACATAGGCATGGTTGAGGCAGTAGCTTACTCCAAAGATGAGAAAGCGATTTTTGAAGCGGCTAAAATGTTCATAGAGGCAGAAGGATTCCTACCTGCTCCCGAATCATCTTATGCGATAAGGGCAATGATCGATGAGGCGCTCAAAGCCAAGGATGCAGGAGAGGAAAAGACCATAGTTGCAAATATAAGCGGGCACGGCTTCCTAGACTTAGAGGCTTATAACAGAGTGCTCAATTTATGAACCCATCCCTAAAAGAACTATAAAATTAAAATGCTCTGAAATTATTCTCAAGATGCTCCGAGCCTTTTCTAGATAGTTTTAGCAACTTTGATGTTCTACTATGATGTTAGGTCGTCATGGGATGTTTTCCGCTACGGGATTTCTCCTGTTGGAGCATCCTTTACTGAGAATTATTTTTTTGATTTTATTTTATGTTAGGGTTAGCCTTTTAGGGAGAGTGCTGCTTCATCATTGAAAGGTTCTTATGCGCAGAAAAAAGTGGGGGGTTAATGTGGATGCGGATGCGGCTACTCGGTGATGAAGGAGGTTTCGGTTGATTGGACTCCTCGTATTCTCTGTATCCTTTTAAGGACCAGATTTCCGAACTCCTCAATCGTCTCTGCTTCGACTAGCGCGATGACGTCATATCTTCCGCTTACGACCCTTGCTGACTTGACGTTCTTGATTCGCGAGAGCCCTTTCGCGACCGCTGCCGCGTTTCCCTTCAAGGCTCTTATGAAGACGTATGCTCGAATGGGCATGCACATCTCACCCCACCGCGATCAGGGTCTCAGTCCTCTCGATGCCCTCGATCGCCTGAATTCTTCCAACTACTAACTCCGCAAGCTTCTTTAAGTTCTCGGTCTCAACCTCAACTACTGCATCGAATCTGCCTGTGATGGGCACCACAGATTTGACTCCTTCCATTCCTTTTACTCGATTTAAAGCTTCTGAAAGCCTCGTCTTTCCGCATCTTAGGAGAACATATGCGAAAACCGGCATCTATTCTCCCTCAATAGCCAAAATTGCCGACGCAATGATAAGCTTTACTCAACAGTTCTTTAAAAATCGCCGGAAGTATTCTTACGCACACATACTATTTCAATCATAGGAGCAGGTTTTTACTCGGTCGACTCTCGAAAAGAGCTCTTGAAGCTTTAAAAAGCGCTCGGTTAGGCTTTACCATCTTAACCGCACCTCCTCCAAGTCAAGGAGTCTTCACCATAAGCCTGAATGAAGCATGATCTATAAAAGCCTGCAATGTAAAAAAAGAATATAGGTCTCCGCATTCGAGAATATGAGTGATCTATAGGATGAGCCGAGATCAGCTAGTCGGCGCGATAATGATGATTTGCGCAATTGCCGGAATAATAGTCTATGGTTGGGTAATATTCTTCACGCCTGGGATATTCTTCTCCTACGAATAACGGGGTTTGTGGCCGTCGCCGGAATCCTAGGAATATTCGGATGGATAGGATACACCCTCGTAACCACGCCGCCACCTAAACCAGTTGAAGAAATAGAGAAGGACCCCGATGAAGAGCTCAAAGAAATGGAGGCGAAAGAGGCGGCGAAAAGCGAATGATCCACCCCTCAAGATCAAGGCTATGGCAACAAATCTAGCACTACCAGATGTGCTTACAAGCTTAAAAGAACTATAAGATAAGGGACATTATCCCATAACTGAATGTGGAAATCGTATATCGTTTAAGTTGCTGATATCTTTAGCCTGTCATAATAGTAACCGTGATAAGTAAGGGTTAGTTAATCCTCGCTGGGCAAATCCTCCGCTTTCGCCGGTGTCCGTCTTCTTCATAATGTCACTTCATTGAACTGTTTTTATTGGTGCTCGCGGCGTCGTCTTTCTCGGCTCAGCTCAGCGCCGCGTCGGTCAAAGCATCGCCAGACCTATTCTCCTATCAGACATTTCTCGATGATTTTCTCGCATATTTTCAGGAATACAGGGCTAGGGCTCGTATGCGAAAAACAATAGTTATGGATCTCTTAGGCTAAAGCTATCTAAATCGTCTGGAAAGTCCTTAGGCATGTAGCTCTCCAGCTTTACAATCCGGAAAAACAGGAAAGACTTAAGCAATACTTCAAAAGGCAGAGGATGTAAAAACACCATCTAAGTAAACCCATTTTTTCTTACTTGGCCCCCGGTGACACGCCAATATATAAACATTTCGCCCTGGCCGGGATTTGAACCCGGGTCACGGGCTCGACAGGCCCGTATACTAACCGGACTATAATTGGCGCCCTTATTACACCCCGAAGGGCTCTACCAGGGCTTGCCAGGGCATTATGTTATTGGGCTTGGTTTTATGAATACCTTTCGTCAAATTCTCGGAAAACGAAGTAGCTAAGATTTTCACAGAAGGGGTTCAAGGCTTAAACCTTAGGATTTTTCTTGACG
The DNA here is from genome assembly GCA_937974645.1 of uncultured archaeon. Taxonomy (GTDB): domain Archaea; phylum Thermoproteota; class Nitrososphaeria_A; order Caldarchaeales; family Wolframiiraptoraceae; genus Wolframiiraptor. The sequence goes on from CALJVH010000008.1 coordinate 3,566, forward strand.
GGGAGCGAACTATGGCCCAAAAATCAGTAACGCAAAGGAAAAGAAAGAGAAGTTGGCTGATGACTATCAACTGACGACGTCTGAGCGGGTCGTATGAGGCCGCGCATTGACCACATTATTAGGCCTTCAATATATTCTACCTATTGATAAGCGCATTATTAACCTTAAACTCACGCACCTATAAAGTGATGAGGGGGGCCATAATCGTGCTTCGTGACCTCTTCTGGCAATTTATCCACTTGGCCTAGGGGGCCCTGGATGTGCATTACGGTTGAGCGGCGGCTTTTGGGCGGAAATGTCGGCGAATTGCTGACAAATAGGGAGAATTCCGGCAAGAAGCCCGGGAGGGGATTTGAACCCCTGTAGAGCGGGTCACCACCTTTAGCTATCTGCAGCCCGCCGCCTGTACCACTCGGCCACCCGGGCGCTTTTCCCCAGTTTTTGTTTGGGCTATTCCATTTTTAATATTTTCGCTGCTTTTGGTTGCGTTTTACGGATTTCGCGGAGCTTATTTTAAAGAGTGAGGGTTTGTGATTTCTTGTGGGTGCTGGGTTGCTGAGGCGGAGAAGCCTCTTGAAGCTTTTGAGGGAAAGGAGGAGTATTAGGGTTTTCAAGAGGTCTAGGATGCCGGATGAGGTCGCTAGGCTGATTGTTGAGGCCGGTGTTAGGGCTCCTAGCTATTCGTATCTTCAAGAGTATTCGATGATAATGGTTGGTGAAGATCTCAGGAAGGAGATTGCGAAACTTTGTGAGAATCAGGATGAGCTGATAATGAACGCTGCGGCCATCTTCCTCATTTGCGCCGACTTGAATAGACCTGCTAGAATGCTTAGCCTGCTTGGGCATCCTAATGTCCTGAGGACCAATAAACATCCAGTTGAGTCGATATTCGCGGTCTTCGACGCTGGCCTCGTCACAGCATTCATGATTATCGCTGCTGAGATAATGGGGTACGGCTCAGCAATCCTAGACTACCCGATAGTCTACCCGAGCGAGTTCGCGAGGCTTTTCCAGCTTCCTCCAGGCGTCACACCTTTAGTTCTCCTCTGTGTTGGCGAGAGAGGCGAGGCTCCGCCTCTTAGGCCAAGGCTTCCCATAGACTTAGTCTTTTTCAAGAACTCCTACCGCGAGGCTGGGGCTGATGATCTCAAAAAGTATCTTAGGAAGATGGAAGAGGCCATGAAGAAGGAGGATTATGTGAGAAAGTATGTCGGCCTTGACATGGAGTATCTGGATTACCTCAAGCTCAAGACCACTCTTGATGATGAGTTGAAGAAGCTCTATGATGCTGTCGAGAAGTTCCTGAAGGAGAATCTGATGAAGTTTTAGCCTCCTGAGAAGATTAATTTAGTCTTATGCTCCTCACTCCATGGCATGGAGGAGGCGGTTAAGATTCTAGCAGAGTATGTTGAGATCATAAATGAGGTGCTTGAGAAGTATATTCCAAGAAGAATAGATGAGAGGTGGCTTAACCGCGTTCTGGGAACGCCCGAATATGCCTATGAGGCCGAGTCCCTGAATAAGGGAGTTTTCGAGCCGTTCTGGGATTTGGCTGATCGCGGCGGTAAGAGGTGGAGACCAGCCCTAATGCTCATGATCTATGAGGCGCTCGGGGGCGATCCAAAGGAAATCGCCCCATTAGCAGTAATCCCTGAGGCGATCCATAACGGGACCTTAGCGGTTGACGACGTTGAGGATGGGAGCGAGCTCAGAAGGGGAAAACCATGCATTCACAGGATCTACGGTGAGGACATCGCGATAAATATGGGTAACACAATGTATTATCTCCCATTAATAGTCCTAGACGAGCTCAAGATCCCGGCTGAGAAGAGGCTCATGATCCTCGATGAATATCTGAGGATGATGATCAAGTTGAGCTTCGGCCAGGCTATGGATATCGCATGGCATCGTGGGCTCGTTGAAAATGTGAACGAGAGCCAGTATCTCCAGATGACCTTTTTCAAGACGGGTGCCCTAGCGGGCTTTGCGGCTAAGATAGCATTGATAATGGCTGATACGCCGGAGGAGAAGGCGAGGCTAATTCAGAGGTTCGCGGAGCTGATAGCCGTCGCATTTCAGATTCAGGATGATATCCTTAACCTTATGGGTGATGAGGCGAAATATGGAAAGGAGATAGGCGGAGACATAACGGAGGGTAAAAGGACCCTGATGATTATTCACGCGCTCAGGAACTTACCAGCGGATGAGGCCGATAGGCTTAGGCGGATACTCGATATGGGAACTAGTGATAAGCTCTTGATTAAGGAGGCGATAGAATTGATGAGGAAGGCGGGGAGTATAGATTACGCGAGAAGAATCTCGGAGGAGCTTGCGGTAAAGGCCCTCGAGGTGCTGAGGAGGGGCTTGCCTGAGCCTAGGAGTAGGAGGAAGCTTGAGTTGCTGGCAGAGTTCCTGATAAAGAGGGAATTCTGAATCAGCATGGAGTTAGCTCATTCGATCGAGAAGGTTTATCCCCTGATTAAACCCATATATCTTCATGGGCTCTGAGGTAAAGTTTGAGATAGTTGAAGTCAAAATCCCCGAGGGATGCAACGTCATCTTTGGGATAAGCCATTTCATCAAGACCGCGGAGGACATCTACGAGGCCTTTGTGAATACCGTTCCCGGAGCGAGGTTTGGGCTGGCGTTCGCCGAGGCGAGCGGCCCATGCCTAATCAGGCATGAGGGGACTGACGAGGAGCTCAGGAAGCTCGCCGCCGAGACCCTACTGAGGATAGGATGCGGCCACACATTCATAGCCTTCATGAGAGATATGTATCCCATTAACGTGATGGAGAAGCTCAAGTCCGTCCCCGAGGTCTGCACGATCCTAGCTGCCACAGCTAACCCCCTTCAAATAATCGTCGCCGAGACGAGTCAGGGAAGAGGTATAGTCGCGGTTGTTGACGGATACAAGCCAAAGAATATCGAGACCGATGAGGACATCAAGAAGCGGAGAGAATTCCTTAGAAAAATAGGGTACAAGCTCTAACCTGCTTTCCAGCCCTCCTTCCACCTTAAATAGAGTCCCGGCCAAATAATTCCCGTGCATGAGTGGGCTTTAGCAGAAGCAGTAATATCGACGATTTCAAAGATGACCACCGAGAGGGGCGTAAGAGGGTTAATTGACGTCACGATTAGGATTGGCGAGCTCCAGCAGATAGACTTGGAGACCTTTAAGTTCGCCCTAGAGCAGCTTAGTAGGCAGTATTCCATGCATATCAAATTCGAGTTGAAGGAGGAGAGGGCGGAGTTTAGGTGCGGGGTCTGTGGCGAAGTATGGTCCTTCGAGAGGGAGAATCTTGATCCAGAGATTAGGGAGGCGATTCACGTGATTCCTGAGGTTGCTCACGCCTTCATGAGGTGCCCGAGATGTGGTAGCCCGGACTTCGAGGTGATTAAGGGAAGAGGGGTCTGGATCGAGAGCATCGGAGAGGGGATTAAATGCTAGACCCGAGGATAAGCGTGATAGGGGAGAGGCTTGGAAGGATCAGCAAGATAATAGCAGTCTCGAGCGGTAAGGGTGGCGTTGGAAAGAGCTTGATAGCCGCGACCACGGCCCTAATACTCTCCAAGAAGGGGCTTCAAGCCGGATTACTCGACCTAGACTTCACGAATCCCTCGAGCAACATGATCCTCGGCGTGAGCAACGTTTATCCAATCGAGGAAAAAGGCATGATCCCTCCAAAGATCCACGGCGTCGAATATCTCTCAATAACATTCTTCGCCGGAGATGAGGCGATACCACTCAGGGGGGAGGACGTGACAAACGTCTTCATCGAGATGCTTGCTCTCACCAAGTGGAGCGACCTGAACTACCTCATAGTGGATACACCGCCCGGCCTCGGAGATGTGCTCCTAGACCTGCTCAAGCTCATCAGGAGGCTGATGTTCTTAGTCGTCATGACGCCCTCGAGGCTCTCGCTGGGAACGGTAAGAAAGCTCCTAGCCCTGCTCTGGGGCGTCAAAGCTCCTGTGATCGGTGTTATCGAGAACATGCTGACCGAGGCCTCAGCCTCACTGAGGGATGAAGTGGAGAGGCTGGGAGCCAGGTTTCTTGGATCAATACCATTCGACCCTGAGGTGGAAAGAGGACTTGGCAACCCGAAGAAGCTCCTGGAAACCAAGTTCGCGAAGAGGCTATCAAGTATCTTGGATCAGGCGCTGGAGATTACTTGAACCTCCCCATCGGTATTAGGGGCTTCGTCCCAAAAAGCCTGTTATGCTCCTTCATGATGCACCTATTCCACACAACGATTATCCCGTTATCCCTCAGAATCTCAGCGGCCTCGCGGCTGTAAATTCCCTCTTGCATCCAGAAAACCTTAGGCTTGAACCTCATGGAGAGAGTATGCTCTGCTATTTGCGGAATGTCGCTAGAAGGCCTGAAAACATCAACTATGTCAACTGGCACCTCGATCTCCAAGAGGGACTTATGGGATCTCAGGCCGAAGATGCTTTCAACGTTTGGGTTCACGGGAAGAACCTCATAACCCTGCTTGATGAGAAACCTCGGGACATAGTGGGACGGCTTCAAAGGGCTACGCGAGAAGCCGACGACTGCTATCCTCCTAGCCTCGGACAAGATCCTCCCAAGCTCATCGTCACTCAGCCCATCTGGAGGAATCACCTCGAACATTTAGCCCTCTGTAGCGTAATCTGAAAACTCGCTAATTAGGCTATCATGTCTCTATACACTAGAGTTGAAGAAAACATAGAATCGCATTCTTATGTTGAGATTTTTAAGCATCAGGAGAATTATGGGGCCGGTGGGATTTGAACCCACGACCTCCTGGGCTCCCGGCCTCCGTTATAGCTGCGAGGCGCCCGAGCCAGGTGTCCTAGCCAAGCTAGACCACGGCCCCCAATGGTTGAGAAACAGCGCCATCCATATTTAGAGTTAACCGCTACACCACCTATAGGTGAATTAAGTAAGTGTCGGGCTTTGCGCAGCTAAGCTCCCTCGATTCTTGGAGCTATGAGATATTCGAGCCTGCCGGATGGTATTGGGAATCCGAGCTTTATCGGCTTATTTGTGGTAAGCTCCATCACCATTTCGTCGCTTAAAGCCGAGCCGGCCTTCACTATCTTCTCCAGATAGTTTATGCTGAAATTTGCCCAAACCTCCTTATTGGCCTCTATCTCGTATATCGCGGCTCCGTGCTTGGAGAACTTTATCTGGGCTCCGCCGAGCTCGCCCTTCGCCGATAGAGTCACTTCCTCCGGGCTTATCGTTATCCTCACGTAATCACTGATGGCCCTGCAGTCCCTGATGGCGTCCTTCACGGCGGCCGAGCTTATCCTAGCCCTAGCGTCGAACGTGAGCTTGGGCGTAACGCTTCTAGCCTCCACGGTTTCAAGAGTGTTGAATGTGAAGATCCTCTGCTTGGAGCCCGTTGCGTCTATAATTACCAGCTCGAGCTTCCTGTCACCTTCACTATATGAAAGGGTTAAGCTCTCACCGCTTTTGACGTACTTTAGCAACTTTAGGAACTCCGAGATATTTATGGTCATCTGGAGCTCGCCGCTACACTCATACTCCTCGGCGGCGGAGCTCGATAGCTCAAAGTCTACGAGTGATATATGGGCGGGGTCCATGGCAACAAGCCTCATCCCGTCGGCCGTTACCTTGAATGTTCCCTCATCGGCGACTGCGTTGATGGCCCCCAATAGGTCTGAGAAGTAGTCGGCGCTCGGCAACCTCATCCTAAATGACATACCTCCCCCTCGAGTGAAAAATACACTTGGGACGTAATTAAGGTTTGATTTCGACGCGAACTAGTAGTTTTTTTAGTCATACCAAGAAAATCTGCTGAGAAATATTAAGTGAATATTGATATTATTGCGGGGATATGGAAGTTAGCTGGAGTGCTGGATGAGCCTCAGATTCCAGCTCGTAGGGAGGATAGAGCTGAGCTCCGACGCGAGCGCGATCATGCCCGAGATAAGGGAGGCGTTCAGCGAGCTCGAGAAGTTCCTCGAGAGGGGGATGGAGAAGTATGGTGAGGGTGCTACAGAGCTCATAGAGTGGAGTATTGAGGGAAACATAATTAAGGTCTTAATGAGGTCCGGGAGAAGCCTTAGAGCGCACGACGCCCTCCTAAGGCTGAAGAATATTCTTGCTCAGAAGGCTGGGTCTAAAAGAATCGGGGTTAGGCGAGTTGTGGTTGAGGAGCTAGAGGCTAGGATTGGCGGAGGCCATGTGGGAAGGCAGCGGGCAGAGGAGCTGTTGGAGGGATTGGCGGAGGTAAGTGAATCGAATGGCGTTTTAATAATCACATTCCGAAATCTGACGGATCGTGATCTAAGGGGGAGGGTTGTAGATAGGGCTCTCAAGCTGATAAGGGTCGAGGAGGCCCCTCTCGAAGGCGAGGAGCTAGCACCATTTGGGACTGTTTTAAAGAAGGGCGTTGCAAAGCCCCATAAGCTTGAAGCAGATGTCGCAATCGAGGCTGAGAAGAGAGGCTGGATAAAGAGGTATCCCGGAAAGGGTCAATGGATCTATATGCCCCCAATGACAGCCCTCATTAGGGCAATAACCCAGCTATTAATAGAGGGGGTTGCGAAGCCCCTCGGATTCGAGGAATGGATGTTTCCAAGGCTCGTGCCGATGGAGGTTTACAAGAAGCTCACCACCTATATAGAGCATCTCCCCGATGGGGTTTTCTACGTATGTGTCCCGCCGAGAGATCCATCAGCCTTCGAGGAATTTAAGCGGGAGTTCGCATTGAGAAGGGAACTTCGGACAGACCTCTTAAAGAATATCCTCGGCGAGCCCGAGTACGTAATGGAGGCCATACAATGCACGGCATTCTATCAATCCTTTAGCGGCGAGATAGTTAAGCTCGAGGACCTACCGGTGAAGGCATACGAGGTTATGGGCGGCTGGACTTGGAGGAATGAGGCTGGAGGCGTCGAGGGCCTCGTTAGGACAAACGAGTTCCTCAGAATGGAGATGGTCTTCCTCGGAGCGCCGGATCAAGTGATAGATCTGAGAAATCGTGTAACAAATCTAACGATAGAGGTGCTTGAAAAGGATCTGGATATGGAGTGGAGGCTCGTCGCCGGAGCCCCATTCTACTTATCGCCACAGGAGGCGGCGAAGAGAATGATAGATATCTCGCACATAGATAGGATACCAACGCTCGATATTGAGGTTTATCTACCATATCGCGGTTCGAGAGAGGGAGCTGAGTGGCTCGAGATAACGGCGGCCAGCGTTCACAGGGACTTCTACGCGAAGAACTTCAGGATAAAGGAGGCTAAGGATCGAGAGATCTGGACTGGCTGCGTTGGCCATGGTCTGAGCAGGTGGGCGGCAGGATTCCTAGCAAGACATGGATTAGACTTCGACGATTGGCCGGACTCGATAAAGAGGGTCATAAAGAGGCTGCCACAGCCCCCGAAAACCATTACGTGACTCGTGATTAGAGCTTCAACGACAATGTCCTGCCTCGTGACCATCGGGTGAAAAATTCATGAAGTTCATGACGCGAGGAATTTACTCGACGGCTCTTATCCAGCTCCTCGTGTCCAGCGGATTCAACGTAACGAGACCCACGAGATCTCAATCGGAGAGATTTGGAATATCATCATGGGATGCGCCTGATGCCGAGATTGTTGACTCAAAGTCCGATCGCAATTGCATTGAGCTGAAAGGCTCCTCGGATGTTGTTGAATCCATACTTGATGCTCTTCGCAAGACCTTCACAGACCTGATAATTTTGGAGGTTAAGGATTCTGGCGGGCTCCTAAGCGTGAGGGTGGGCTTCCCCAATGATGCGAAGCTCAAGCTTGATGAGTTGAGATCAATGGTCGCATACACAGTCCCATACCATCACTATTGCAGGGCTGGCGGCGAGGGTTTATCAAGCATGGTAACGATAGCAGAGGATCTAGTTGAGAGTGGAGTTGTGCCGGCTGAGGAGATGTCTAAGAATTTCCGCGAGCAGATTATAAACATCTCGCCTAGAATGGGATCACTAGTTAAGATTATTCATCTGAAGCCGGACGGAAGGAGGATAATTCTTGGGCATGGAAAGGTTGTTAGAAAATCTAATGACTCGATCAGACTCATGAGGAGGATAATGGGGTTCGGGGCTTATGATGGACTCGGAGTCGAGAAGTATCCCGGGGATTACGCGATAACCGAGGTCTCCAAATTCCGGCCGTGGATGAAGACGAGCTACTATAGCATCTCAGGCACTCTTAAGGGCTGTTACTACAACATCTCGACCCCGGTCTCCATATACCCGGATCACATACACTACTTCGACCTCGAAGTGGATGTTGTTGTCAAGCCGGGCTCAAGCCCAGAGATCGTGGATGCCAATGGCTTAGAGAAAGCTGTTCAAGAAAATAGGATAAGCGAGGAGCTGAAAAAGGCTACCCTCAAGATCGCTGAGGAGCTTGCTTCGAAGCAGCCCTAGCCAGTTTAACATACCAGAATTCATCTGCCCCAACTCTTGTTAATGATTTAACCACCAAGTATGCCGGGAGTATGCTCAGCGGGATATGAAGCATGTTGAATATCGCCGTGAAGATCATGCTCATTGTTAGGGCGGCTAGGTTATCTGAAATTTCTAGGCTGAGGAAAGCCGAGATGCTCGTTGCCGCAAGCTCCAAGAATCCGGGAAGAATATAAAGCAGCACGAGATAATTGAGCACGCTCATCACCATTACCCTGATTACGCATCCGAGAACCGAACCTAGGATAAGGCCCATTCTCGGCGAGGGACGTATCTTAAAGCCTGCCCATAGGCCAATCAACGTCGAGAATACCGCTGCGAATTTCATCGTGGGGCCCAGTGGCGTGAAAGAGCCGACTAGAAGCAAGATAAACCAGTAAACGACAGAGGAGAATATCCCGGCCTCCGGGCCGAGCAGTAAGAAGGCGAGGAAGACCGGTATCTCGGCTAGGTCGAACTTCAGGTAAGGAATCAGGGGGTATGGGAATGATAGCGGTAGGATCGTGAGAAGTGCAGCTAGGCTTGCTAGACAGCTCGCGGAAGCCGCCGACTTTATTGTTCGTGCCTCCATCGAGGTTATGGTCTCTCAGCGGAACTAATAAATTAAGGGTACCTACTAAAAAATGGGTAATTTATTCGATGAGCCCCGCGAAGTAGTCTTTCCAAGCCTGCTCATAATCCTCCGGAGATCCGATATCTACCCAGTAGCCGTTGTAGGGGTAGGCGTAGAGCTTTTCCTTCTCTATGAGAGCTGGGAAAACGTGCTCTTCCAAGGAACAGTATGTCAGTGCGGGAATGTAGTCTAGGATCTGCGGCTCGAATACGTATATTCCGGTGTTCACGAAGCCTGGAACCGGCTGCTTGGGCTTCTCACGGAAAGCTATAACTCTACCATGATCATCAACTGATACGAGGCCGAATCTACTGGCATCCTCCACTCTGGCTAACACCATTGTGGCGATAGCATTCTTCTCTTCATGGAATCCTAGGAGACCGCTAATATTCAAGCCATTGAATAGTATATCTCCATATACCACTAGGAATCTGCCATTGAGCTTGCTCCCCGCGTTCTTGATAGCTCCTGCCGTTCCGAGGGGAAACTTCTCCAAGGAGTAGTCTATTTTGACGCCAAGCGACCCGCCATCCCCGAAATACCTCATAATGTGCTCGCTCAGATGGCTTACAGCGAGGATGAAGTAATGGAAGCCTTGATCTCTGAGCTTGCATATTATGTGTTCCAATAAGGGCTTGTAGCCGACGGGCATCATCGCTTTCGGAATACTCTTGCTCAATGGCCCCATCCCCACGCCAAAGCCGCCGCAGAGAATCAAGCACCTCATTGACTCGCGAATGAGTTTATCCCGAACGGCCTCGATTATAAATGCCGTCCGCCTCCTAGCAGATATCCTGCCACTAAGCTGTCTCCACAGATCTTCTGGAAACTCTATACTTGTTCTATGCTTCTGCATGCTGTAGAAAATTCAAGGTCAATTTACATATAACGTTTATGCAAAATTCCCCTCAAAAAAGTCTTTCCTATGACTACATGATATTAGACTTTATTAGGATATGGTTAATAGTCTCCAAAGCCTGTAAATAATCGTGGTGCTAAAGTCATGTTGAGGGTTGGAGTTAATGGGATGGGAAGAATAGGAAGGCTGTTTGCGCGGGCGGCCCTCCAACATCCTGAACATGGCAAGAGCTTCGAGATCGTGGCTTTCAACGAGTTGGCCGACAATAAGACTACGGCTTTCCTGCTGATCTATGACTCTGTTCACAAGAAGTGGAGTAAGAAGGTGGAGGAAACGGGGAAGGGCATAGCGGTAGACGGCTACGAGCTCGTGGGATTTCGCGAGCCGGACCCAGCAAAGATTCCATGGGATAAGGCTGGGGTTGATCTCGTCGTAGAGGCTACTGGGAGGTTCACCGACAGGGAGAAGGCAGCCCTCCACCTCAGGAATGGCGTGAAGAAGGTCTTGATCTCGGCGCCCTCGAAGAATGCCGACGTAACTATAGTGCCAGGTGTAAATGATGAGATGTTGGATGTGAAAAAGCATGATGTCATCTCCGGCGCATCCTGCACGACGAACTGCCTCGCCCCGATGGTCAAGGTTCTACTCGACAACTTTGGGATAAAGAAGGGCTTCATGACGACCGTCCACGCGTATACGAACGATCAGAGGGTCCTCGACCTAGTTCATGAGGATCTTAGGAGGGCTAGGGCCGCAGCCCTCTCAATAATCCCGACAACAACCGGCGCGGCAAAGGCGCTTCACTTGGTGATCCCCGAGGTGAAGGGTAAGCTCCACGGAATAGCGCTGCGAGTGCCGGTCCCAGATGGCTCGATAACGGATTTGGTAGCGCTTCTCGAGCGCGAGGTCACTGTCGATGAAGTGAAGAATGCCTACGAGAAGGCTGCTAATGGCAGGATGAAGGGTATATTAGAGTACACCGAAGACCCAATAGTCTCAGTCGACATAATTGGCAACCCGGCCTCATGCATTATAGATGGGCAGAACATAATGACTCTAGGAGACAGAAATGATATAGTCAAGGTTCTGGGCTGGTATGATAACGAGTGGGGCTACAGCAACCGGCTCATAGACATAATCCTCCTGATCAACAAGCAGCTCTGAGCAATTCCCTTCCCTACTAACTCTTTTTCTCTTGCTCGCCGCCGGCCCGGGATAGGAGCTCTGGAAGCTTCTCGTAATCCTCCGACTCCATTCTCCAGCCCACGCCTCCAAGAAGCTCGTCCAAGTGCTCCTTCTTCATGGTTTTCACCACCGCTATGACCTCATCATGCCGCGTAACCCAACTTATCAAAACCTGAGCGGGCGTCTTCCCATACTTCTTCCCAAACCTCTCTAAAATCTCCCGGTAAGGATCATTTAGAAGAAAACCTTTTCCAAGAGGCCTGTAAGCAATAATTGTTATTCCGTTCTTCTTACAGAAAGGTAGTATCTCCTCTTCAATGAATCTGTCTAGGGGGTTGTAGAGAACCTGATTCGAGACTATGTCATATCTCGATAGGTAACTCATCGCTTCTTCCAGCTCCTTGACGCTGAAATTGCTGACGCCGATGAGCCTGATCTTGCCATCATCAACAAGCTTCTCCATTGCCTTCATGGTCTCCTTAAGCGGTATGAACGGGTTTGGGAAATGTATCTGGTATAAGTCAACGTAATCCACTTTCAATCGCTCAAGGCTTCTACTCAAGGCTTCAAAGACATTCTTGAACCTCAGGTTGTAAGGCCATATCTTTGTTGCTATGAAGACCTCCTCTCTCGGGAGCTCCTTGATGGCCTCTCCCACCAGCTCCTCGCAGTGCCCAGCCCCGTACATCTCGGCCGTATCAATGAGCTTCACGCCCTTCCTAATCGCGCACCTGATTATTTCTATCGCCTCTGCGTCCCGGGAGTAATCTGGGTAATCTCTTCCACCAATTTCCCACGTCCCAAGCCCTAGAATGGGAACAAGGATCTCTGTCTTTCCAAGCTTCCTGAGCTCCATTTTCTTTCCACTTTTACTCTCGTTTTAAGGTTAAAAATGTTCTAAATTCCGATTTTACGCGGGCACTGTAGGAGCTAAATAGTTTAATCTTCCTTTGGAGATGTTCTTCTTGGTGATGTGGATTGTGCGCTGCTTTCAAGACGTTGGATGATGTGAATGTTCATGGCAAGACGGTGATTGTGAGAGCTGATTTGAATTCTCCGATAGATCCGCAGACCGGGAGGATACAGGATAACGAGAGGATTCAGGCGCATGCTGAGACTCTTAGGGAGCTGTCAGATAAAGGCGCTAGGATCGTAGTTCTCGCCCATCAGGGGAGGAAGGGCGATCCAGACTTCCTTCCGCTCGAGCAACATGCTGAGCTCCTCTCGAAACATGTTGGTAAACCAGTGAAATACGTTCCAGACCTCGTCGGGGAGAAGGCGGAACAGGCGGTCGAGAGCCTTAAGAATGGCGAGATACTGCTCCTGGAAAATGTTAGAATTCTCGATGAAGAGACCGTGGAGGCGAGTCCGGAGGAGCACGCCAAGGGCGTATTGGTCTCGAAGCTGTCCAAGCTGGCGGATATATTCGTGTTAGACGCATTCTCGGCGGCCCATAGGGCGCATGCCTCAATAGTCGGGTTCGCCGCGGTGCTTCCAGTCGTGGCTGGCAGGGTCATGGAGAGGGAACTCAAGGCGCTCAGCGAGATACTCGAGAAGCGGAGTAGCATAATCCTCTTCATGGGAGGAAACAAGCCCGATGACTGTATAAAGGTCGTTGAGGCACTTCTAAGCAGGGGCAAGCCCGAGGTCAAGATTCTGCTTTCCGCGGGGATTCTGGGCCAGCTCTTTCTCGCCGCGGATGGGAGGGATCTTGGAGGGCCCAGTATGGCTTATATCAGAAAGAAGGGCTTTGATGCCCTCATAGGCGAGGTTAGGGATTTAGCGGCCAAGCTCGGAGACCGTCTGAAAAAGCCCGTTGACGTGGCCTACGAGCACGATGGAAAGCGAGAAGAGATGAGGGTCGAGAATCTCCCAGCTCCCGGCCCGATCATGGATATAGGCAACGAAACGACCTCGATCTACGCGGACATAATCAGGTCGGCGGGCAAGGATGATGCCATAATAGTCAAGGGACCCGCGGGAGCATATGAGCATGAGAGCTTCAGGAAGGGAACGGCTGGGATATACAGGGCTCTGGCGAGCTCGAAGGCCTTCACCCTCATCGGCGGAGGCGACTCATCGACGGCCATAAGTCTTGTCGGGCTCAGGGTCGAGGACTTCTCCTATGTCAGCTTGGCAGGCGGAGCCCTGATCCACTACCTATCCGGGGGGAAGATGCCGGGTGTTGAGATAATACTGAGCTTGAGGAGGCCGAAGTAACTCAGCCAGGCAGAGTGTGGGGCTCATAATTCCCCACAAAACAGTCAGAAGGGGAACCTCGAAGACCCGGAGCCGAAGCCCGGCCCTAGTAGAAAACTTTATATATTAACGTGAAGCAAATCGAGGAGGAAAGAAAAGTGGGGAGGGCTGGTCGGCGGCGTCTTTTGAGCCATTTTCGAGCCGGTAAAACCTCAGCAGATATGGCGCCCCTAATATAAAGATAGTAAGTACTCTTCTTTCTTATGTATATCTTCCCCTTCTCCTTGTTGAAGAAAGAGGTTCCTTTCTCTTCCTGTAGATGTGGGCCCGTCGCCTCAATCCCTAGACCATATAAGAGTCTTTTGACGTATCTAAGGAGCTGCTCGTCTGAGTTGTAGCATCCGAGGATTAATCCGTTTCTCTTCGTCATAGATGCCAACACCTCGCCGAATCTTTCGATGAACTCTATATCCTTGGCCGTCGCGCTGATCACGTAGTGGCTACTTCCTATGCCGGTTTATAGGCCGGCCCATCCCCCAGCAATGACGCCTATTATATAGGCGAGCTCCGAGGACGGCTTCAGAAAGTCTATCGCCGGGATGCGTATCTCGCCGAAGGGCGAGTGGATCTCTCTACACCAGCCGCTGATCGTGGGAAGGCTCAACGTAACCCCATGCATTTCCTTGATTATCCTCCCTATCCTCTTGTATCCAAGGCCTCGCCCCCTCAGCTCCAGCACCTTCTCGTATAGCTTGATCCTTAACTCTCTTAAAAGACGTTTTCCACGTATGTTCACCTTCTCCGGGAAGAGCTTATAATACCAGTATTCGATGGTCCCCCTCAAAACCTCTATTCCATTTTCTCGTAGCATCCTCCAAGCCCTCGTATATCCATACCCTCCCTGAACAGCCGCCTTCAAAATCTCCAGGAGCTTTTCCCTCATCTCTGGCGGCAGCCTTCGCGGCCCTCCAGATCCCATACCTCTTCCCACCTCCTACCCCGACGCTTCCGCCCGGCGCGCCCGCGAGAGCATGCGCAGCGAGGCCTACCAGCCGCATCTCGCATCGCACCGCCGGGGAAGAATCATGGCGCATATCTAGGGATGCGGCTGGTAGGCCAGGCCGCCACATGCGCCGGGACGCGCCGTGCGGAGGGCCTCCGGGGACTCCACCCCGGATCAATCTCCGTCATAACCCTCTCGAATGATCTTGGCCGCATGCTCACAGAGGGATGTGAGGAAATCGTCTAGAATGATCTGGTGAAAGTGGAGGTCTAGGGATGCTTGATGGGTCGTGGAGCGCGGCCGGCCTAAAGAGCAAAGCCCCCAACCACCAGCAAAAACAATGCGATTGGGACGTATATAAGGGAGGAGGACCCGGGTGAAAGTGTTTGAGGTTCTAACACGCGGCTACTAAGTCTAAGCCAAACTCTTTTTAAAACTCTTTTCCCCTTGCAGTATCGTGTTCCCTCGCGATGGTTTATATTACTCTCGGGTCGAGTCGCTGGAGAAATGGTTTCAAGGAAAATTCCTCGAACGATGTCTACTCAGCATCCTGATAATGTCTCGCTGCCGAGTTGGGTTAGCGGCGAGGTCATCCAAGGGGAGGATGAGGTTCATGAGGCCTACTTCGCCTATAGCCAGCTCGGATGCATGGAGGTCATGTGGGATGCTGAGGGAAAGGACGTGGACACGAGGGTCATCAGGAAACTGCTGAGCAAGTATGGCGACTTCTTCAAGGAGCATGTCATAGGCGAAGACATATTTCTGACGTATCGCGTCCCGAACCCGAACATAGAATCCATTGAGCGAAAGATTCTGCTCGAGTCGCTGGTGAACATTCCGGTGGCCTACGACATCACATCCACCTTTCATGGGAGGGAGGTGGCGCCCTTCTTCGAGGTCATTATTCCCCTGACGACGTGCGCCGAAGATATAATGAAGCTCAAGGGATTCTATGACAGGGCCATAGCCGGAATCGGGGATGTCAGGATATATGGTGAGATCAAGGTTTCGGACTGGGTCGGCGAGTTCAAGCCGAGGACCATCGAGGTAATTCCTCTTATCGAGGACATGAGAAGCATGCTTAATGTTGATAGGATCGTGGAACCTTACATATCCGCGGTTAATCCGGAGTATCTCCGAGTGTTCCTAGCGCGCTCTGATCCAGCATTAAACTACGGGCTTGTGTGCGCGGTGATCCTATGCAAGCTTGCGCTTTCGAAGCTGAGGATTATTGGGGAAAAGACGGGGGCCGAGATTTATCCTATAATCGGCGCCGGAACCATGCCATTTAGAGGTCATTTGAGCCCGGAAAACCTCTCCAGTTTCCTAGAAGAATATAGGGGTGTGTACACGGTTACTATACAATCCGCCATGAAGTACGATTACCCGATCGAAGTGGTGAAGGATGCCATTCGCACCCTGAATGAGGACCTCCCATGCGGCGAGGCCAAGATAATCGAGCCTTACGATGAGGAGCTGTTAAAGAGCGTTCTAGCTAAGTTCGCTAGGAGCTATCAGAGGACAGTCGAGACGTTGGCACCCCTTATAAACTGCGTGGCCCGCTATGTCCCGCCGAGGAGGGCTAGAAAACTCCACATAGGTCTCTTTGGCTATAGCCGCAGCGTGGGGAAGGTATCTCTTCCAAGAGCTATACCTTTCGCCGCCGCGCTTTACACGCTCGGAATACCGCCCGAGTTCATCGGATTCAAGGCGCTCATAGATCTAAGCGAGGAGGAGTGGGATGTTCTGAAAACGCATTACCGCAACTTAGAACATGACTTAGCGGCTGCGGCCGGATTCCTCTCTTGGAGGAACCTGAACATGCTGGCCGAAGCACGCCGCCAGTTAGCCGGATTGGCCTGCATGAATGCGGATGAGCTGCGTAATGCCATAAGTGAGATCCTCACGGATCTGAGCGCTGTGGAGGAGCAACTTGGGCTGAAGGCTGGCCCGAGAACCCTGACTCAGCGGCGTCATGAGAATGCCGTAAACGACTTTCTAGCGGCCCTTCTCGAGCATGACCATGAGGAGGCCAAAAAGAGACTTATAGATGCGGCCCGGATAAGGCGCTGCTTGGGTTAACATTTTGGGCCAGACGCGCCGCAGAAATATATCTATCGTAGCACGCTAATCTATTTCTCGAATGGCCGAACTGTGGTACTTCTCTTACGGGTGGTCCATGGATAGGACGCTCATGAGGAGGTGCATTGGAGATTGGCTCGATGTGAGGCGCGCCATCTTAAAGGGCTTCGAGATAGTCTTTAATGCTTATTCCCCGGCTTGGAGGGGCGGTATCGCGAATCTGAGGGAGAATGAGGGCGCGAGGATCATCGGTGTCGCCTACAAGATAACCCCCGACCAGCTCGCGAGGCTTGATGCATTCGAGGGTGTTCCCTCAAGGGCGAGCAGGAGAACGATCTTGATCGAGGTTGAGGGGGTCGGCGAGGTTAAGGCCGTGACGCACATCGCCGCAAACCCAAGAAACGCTCTTGTCCAGCCTTCGAAAGAGTATCTCTCAGCCATGTATAGAGGGGTAAGGCAGCACAGCATCCCGGATGATATATTAAAGACCCTTCAGAAAGTCGCGGGAAGATAGCCTTAAAATGAAGGATAAAATTGTTGTGAAGATACTCTCATAAGGGCTGGTGACGTGAAATGAGCGATTTCTACGATATATTCGAGGTCTTCCGCATACTGCGGGTTCATGGATACCTAGGCGCGCTGCTCATCGCAGTCTTAGGTAGTTTGATCCCGTTCCTGCCAGTCCCGTACCTGATACCGATAGTCATCATGTCTAGGACCTTGAACCCTTTCCTCCTCGGGATCGCCGCGGGTGTTGGGGGCGCTCTGGGAAAACTTACATCCTATTTCCTCGGCAGGTTTGGTAGGAGGTTTCTTAGCAAGGAGAAGAGAAGGAGAACCGCCACCTTAGGAAAGGCTATTGAGAAGTATGGAATGCTGGCCGTGTTCCTGTTCGCGCTCACGCCCCTCCCGGATGACGTTGTATATATCCCGGTCGGACTCACAGGATTGAACATAGCCAAATTCATGATAGCAAACATGCTCGGGAAAATAGTCCTTTCATGTATCGTCGCTTACACGGGAAGGTTCTACTTCGACCTTGCCTACCTCTTCCTGGGAGAAGGTGGGGGCCTAGAAGCAACAATAATAGCCATCGCCGCAATGGCAATAATAACCGTAATAATGTTGAGAGTAGACTGGGAGGAGGTGCTCAGAACCGGGAGAAAGAACGGGCTACGGTCGGCATTTAAGGCAATGATAGGCTCAATAGGTAGAAAGTGTGAAAGCCCAGGTTAAAGGTGCTGATGAGAAGAAATATATGTCACACACCATCTTAACCGGACATGGCGAGGACTTATAAGTGGTTAGGTGGAATAGGATACGTCCTAGGGCTTGTCCCCTATGTTAGCTTCATTTCCTCGATTTTGGTCGCGATAGCCTGGATCCTGATGGGCAAGGATACGCGGGAGAAAATATTCACGATTCTGGGCGTGTTGACGCTGGTGATGTTCGCCTTCGCGATAGCACTTGTTGCTTTCGCGGCCACATTATTCCTTTCATTCCTGATGGCAGGATATGCGGCGGGTGCGGCCGTTGGCCAGGTCCTTAGCCGGGTATGGGGCTTGATCGCTGTAGCCCTCGTGTTAGTTGGTCTCGCGATCGCGGTCTTCGTCCTTGATATAGTCGCCCATTTCAGGGCTGGGAAGATCTTCGATAACAGGTGGTTTAAGGTCGCCGGGTGGATGAGGATAATTCTGATAATAGTAGCGGTCGTGGCAATCCCGCTCACCATATTCATGATCCTCTCAGCCGGCCCCGGCATGTTCTCGATGATGCCGGCTTTACCGGATTATGGCGCAATCATGTCGCTTCTGCTCACTGTTTTTTGGCCCCTGATAATAGTGCTGATCGTCAGCCTGCTCGCGACGATCTTCTCGATAATCGCGTTCTTCACGATCCCGGAGGAGGCTCCACCAACGCCGCCCTCGGTCGGGCCAATGGGACAATAAACTTTAGGCTAAGGTTTAGCTACATCTTCCCGGTGCCGTAGCGTTGAATGGCTGGGGTGGGATAACTTCTTCAGAGATGGCCGCAATTGACGAGAATGCGGAGTGGCTTGGAGTTCCGAGAGTTTTATTAATGGAGAATGCTGGAGCCTGGATCGCTAGAATCGTCTATCAGTGGCTTGGAGGAGTAGCAGGCGCTAGAGTTGCGGTCTTCTGCGGAACTGGAAATAATGGCGGCGATGGCCTCGCGGCCGCAAGACATCTCGCGGGGCTGGGAGCCGAAGTCATAGTAATCCTTGTGGGAGATCATGAGAAGATTAGAAGCAGGGAGGCTAGAATAAACTTCGAGGCGGTTAGAGCTATGCGCGAATCAATAAAACTCTTCATTATTAGAACGATCGAGGATCTTGAGAAGATTAGGCGCGAAATTGAGGAATCTGAGGTGATTGTTGATGCCATATTTGGGACCGGGATAAGGGGGCCGATTGCTGAGCCTTGGAGATCCGCTATCCAGCTCATAAACTCCCTCAAGTCATTGAAGATCGCCGTGGATATACCATCGGGGTTAAACCCTGATACCGGGGAGGCTGGAGATACTTGTGTGAATGCGGATGTGACTGTGACCTTCCATAGACCAAAGCGGGGCATGCCCGCAGCGGCGGACTATTGTGGCGAGGTTATTATCGCTCCCATCGGAATACCACCGGAGGCCGAGATAGTCATGGGGCCTGGAAATCTCAGGCAAGCGCTAAGGGTGATGAAAAGTGATGCAGAGAATGTTATCTTATTCGAGCCGCTGCCCGATGAAGCCTTAAGTCTGATGAGAGTGCTGAGCATTGAGCCCAAGCTCGCCACATCTTTAGAGAGCGGTATAATCTATGCTGGCAGGAGAATCGAGCTTCTCCAAAGTCTTAAGGGCTATTCATGGGCGGTAGGCTTCGGTATCACCTCAGACTCGAGACTCATCTCGATAGTCGGCGAGGATGAGACATCTGAACTCGGGATAAGAATGGAGGCAAGCCTGCGCGAGAAATATGAGATGTATTCCAGGAAAGCATCGGAGCTTGAGAACATAACATATATTATTGGGAGAAATTCAGACCTGCTTATAGGGGGTTCTAGGTGGAGGCTAAGCTGGATTGATAGGCCGCTTAATGAGTGTGGGCTGAATGTCTTGGTTGCGGCAACCCTAGCGCTTCTAGCAAGAGGGGTTAACGGGTTCGATGCCGCCTCAGCGGCCGGATACTTGGCGGGAGTAGCGACAAGCTCCGGATATAATGCCGCGCTAAATGAGCTGAGAAGATTCATGAAAGAATAGCGGCATTTCGGCTAATAAGTGTAAGAGATTCCCGTATGAGCGTGAGAAAAAGGAGTTTGAGCTCTTTTAGATGCTTACCATCGTGTCCGGACTCGCCGGATTCTCATGATCACAGCGATTATGATGACAAGTATGATCACAGCGATGATTATGAGCGTGAGTGGTGCTATCTCGAGGCCCGCAGTGGCTGTTGCGGTCGTTTGAGTCGTTGCCGGGGTCGTCGTTGTGCCCGGAGGACTGGTAGGTCGCGTTGAGGTCTCCGTCTCGGTCTTTGTTGGCGGGCCGCTTACCGTGGACTCAATAGTGATTGTTTTCGTCACGACACTCCCCGGTATCGTGATTGTTCTGGTTATGGTTGTGCCGGGAGAACTTATCGTCGTGACTATCGTCCGACCCTCCCCCTCATATGTTGTGGTGTAGGTTGTGCCGGGCACAGTCTTCGTCCTCGTAATGGTGATTGGCTGAGTGATAAAGAGCTCTGAGATCCTTATGGTCGTTCCCCTCGCCGTGTATCCGGGCATCGCGATCGAGATCATTAGGGGCTCGCTTGCCTCAAATCTGTTTATTATCGTGACCGTTATGGCCTTGCAATGCTCTATTAGCTCACCATAGATGGGTGCCATCATGCTGACAACGGTGCTTATAGGCCCCATGGAAATCGTAGTTAAAATCTTAACGTAATCCATTCCCGTTGTAGTTACGGTTGTTCCTCCCTCAATCCGCGTGATAGTGGTCTCATAAGTTGCCGCTGGGATAGTGTATGCCGTCGTTATTCCTGGAATAGTCATTCCGGGGATGGTAATCTCCGTAACTGGCTCACCTCTAACTACCATCACGCATTCTTTGTTCGGTTTCATCTCGACGTAAATGAGCCTATAACCGCCATAGATTATCGTCGCAGCACCAGTAGTCCCCGGCACCTTCACGATCTCCGTTGTCGTTGAAATGGGATACGTTATGACCGTCGTCGTTGTCGTGGTAACAACTTGCTGAGCCAAGCCGATCGATAGAACACCCAACACTAGGATTATGATAGCAATATGAAATAAGAGCTTATTATGCACATTCCACCCTCCTTTAACCTGAGCATGGGGAAAATAACTATGTTTTAAGGTTTTTCACACGGCTTTCCTCGCTGGCCAAAGAGCTTAACGACGCCGTTATGTGATTCCTAGTCGGTTCAGCTATAGGGTGAACAACTTATCTCGGGGCAGGAATTAATAATGTTGGGTTGACATCCGAGGTGAATAGACTTAGGACTGGCGTGAACGGAATTGATGACCTCATCGAGGGCGGGATACCTGAAGGCTTTCTAGTTGCCGTCACGGGCGAGCCCGGATGCGGCAAGACTATTTTCTCGATACACTTCATCAATCAGGGGATACCGGATAGGGACAAGTGCATTTACATCACGACGGAGGAGAGTAGGGAGTCGATTATAAAACAGGCCCTGCAGCTCCAGATGGACTTTGAGAGGGCGATGAGCAATGGGAAGCTGATAATAATCGATGCGCTGATGGGGAGGGAGGATAGGTGGAGCCTCAAGTCGCTGGATATGGAGGCGCTCGTCGAGAAGATAATTGAAGCGAAAAAGGAGCTGGGATATAGTGGGCAAGAATTGCGATATATTCACTCTCGGCCTTCTGGCTGGACAGACCTGCGATGGCAAGAAGATACAGCTACTATCTCAAGAAAGTCTTATCAAAATGGAACTTCACAACGCTTGCCGTTAGCCAGTACTCGATAACGACCGCCGAGAGTTTTGGCTGGGGAGTTGAAGTGTGGATCTTTAAGCGAATTTTCAACACGTCAAAGAGTTATTAAGGGGAAGACTTTCATCTCCCCCCATCGAGTATGAAGCAACAGCGTCCCCACCGACAAAATCTTGGGCATAGAGGCGTCCCTTAACGAGGGGGCGGAGCGATGTACGTAAAATTCAAGCTCCACACATGGACATGGGCCATAAAGTGATGGAGAGCTGTTAAAACGCTCCACACCCCTCCACCCCCAGCAACACCTCTACTTTCACCCAACCCCTCATCCCTTATATGCCAGCTAGCTGGATCGTTTTTAACGGTGGATGCGGCTTGCACCCCACCAGGCTCCGTGCCATATCCCTTCAAGCACCCCCAGACCCCCACCAGGCATTTCCATACATACCTCCATGAGCATAAGGCGAGGGTGCATAGATACGAGTATTTTGTTGCATGAATACGTGGTAGTTGGCAGGAAGGGGACGTGGAAGATCAAAGGGTCGAGCAATAGGCCCTCCATCGAGGAGGTGATGTGGATGTGAAATCTGGGAGGATGCCGCCAGAGATAAGGGAGATGAGGAAGGGCCCTTCTTCGACAAGAAGAAGGGGAAGATATACGTGACGAAGAGGGACGTCTATTATCTTCATATTAAGGTGATGCATCTGCCAAAGTTTTACGAGCTTGTGGGATTCACCATTCAGCGGAAAAGACAACGACTCGAGAGGTACCTTGAAAGACATGGACTGCTGAGAATACTGAAATGCCGCCTGACCAACCCCTCCCCCATTTTTCTATCCTTCTTGTTTGTTGGTTTGTTTCACATTAATTTTATAAGTCTTCTACCGAGGTCGATATAAGGCCCGGGGTTGGCCTCGTGGTTTTGGGGAAAGTTGAGAGGAGGGTTGAGGATTACAAGCTCCCGCCGGGGGTCGTGAGGAGGATAATGAAGGCGAGGAGGAAGTCGGAGGGGATCCTATGAGCTGGCAACGTGTCAGAGAATATTACATGAGGTCTGAGGTGAAGGGGGAGATCGCGGAGTACTGTGTGGGGAGATGGGTTGCTGTTCACTGCGAGGAGCGACCTGATGGTACTAGGCCAATGATCAGGCGTTGGAGCCGAAGAAGGCCATTGACGATAGGGAGCGAAGAGGATGTGGTCGAAGTTCTAGATAGGTTTTCCTCTTTGGGGCCTAGGGCTTTCTATGCTACGGCGCACATTTACAGGAAGTTAAAATCGAATGACGATCTGGCCGATCGCGGGAACATTGTGTGCTCTGCGCCTACGTGGGATATAGACTCCAAGAATTGTGATTAGAGGAAGGTTGTTAAGAAGGCTATTGAAATCATGGATGCTTTGGAGAAGCATGGCGTCATGAAATCGGTCTTCTTCAAGTGAAGTGGGAGAGGCGCTCACATTCACATTCATCTAAGAGCCTTTAGCTCGGAGCTCTTGCGCAAGATTGATCCGCTCGACGTAGCTTATTCAGCAACCTAATATATCGCGTGCAGAATAAAGCCTGAGGGAGGAGTGGCGGTCGAGAACAAGATTGATATACAGAGAGTTTTCACCGCACCACTCAGCCTGCATAGGTCTGTTGATAGAGTAGCGGTCTGCATCCCCCTGACGAATTGGAGAGCTTTCACATAGATTAGACCACCCCCAGCGAGTACAAGCATTTTCCATATGCTTGGCGTAAGTATGAGGAGGGGGAGGGAGATAATATCGCTGAAAGAGCCTATGCCACGATCGGCCCATATATTTCCGGGCGCGTTAGGAGAAAGCGTAAGCACAAGCCATTAGATCAGGAGATCTTGGAAACATTCAGGAGGCTTGGGTCATGGCATTAGTGCGAGGATTATAGCTAGAACATCTCCCACCAAGACGTAGAAAATGAAGCCTGCTGTTATTGAGATGAGTAGTGGCAGGCCTGGTGTAATCCAGCAATCATCTCGTGA
Source organism: uncultured archaeon (assembly GCA_937974645.1). Classification (GTDB taxonomy): domain Archaea; phylum Thermoproteota; class Nitrososphaeria_A; order Caldarchaeales; family Wolframiiraptoraceae; genus Wolframiiraptor. Next base: position 26,949 of record CALJVH010000008.1, read on the forward strand.
TACCTCCTCAAACTCAAGAGTGAAGAGGTTGAAATTGAAGTATCTTTTCCCATCGCGCTCACTCTCTAGGGGGAACCAGAACTTCTTTTGCTTAGCATTTCTCGACCTTATGCCGAATAACATCGCCGCGAACTTCTTAAGAGAATTCTCATGTTCAAATCCTTCGAAGATTCTCTGTCCCTTCGCTAGGGCTATCATGTTCCAAGTGAAGAATGCCGGCAATATTAGAAGCGAGAAGAGTAGGCCGTTCGAGAGCGATGCGAGACCCGTGAATGGGTGAATCCCGGCTGGTGGGCTGTAAATTGGAAGGGCTAAAGAGATAATGGCTATCGCCTTGGCATCAGCACCCCCATAGAGCCCGAAGAAGTAGAATGCGAAGGCCAGTCCCATTGATAAGGCTATTGAGATGAGGGTTAGGATGAGCCTGTTCAGGCTCCACAGGGAGATCAGATCTACCGATGTTAGGGCTGCGCCGGCAACTCCGCAGATTATCCAGATCCGATCATCAACTTCCCGTGTCACCCAGTCCCTGTATGAGGCGTAGATGAGCCCGGCAATTATGATTCCCACCCTTACTGGCGTAAGCGCTTCCTCCAGCAAGACCTCAATCCTCCACCCTATCAAAGGGCACCATGACTTGGGGGATAGCGTCGAGAAGATCTGTCGCTATTATGTGGAGCCCCAGCCTCTCGGTAACCAGCTCACCAGCTTTTCCATTGACCCAGGCGGCAGAGGCCGCGGCCTTGAAGGGGGTAGCGCCCCAAGCAAGGAATGCTGCGACTATCCCGGAGAGGATGTCGCCCGTTCCCCCGGTTGTCATGGCTGGAGTCCCGGTCTTGTTTATGGCCGCCTCCACGCCATTCGAGACCACATCAACTTTACCCTTTAGCAGAATGGTGATTTTATTTTTACTCGCCTGCTCCATGACAACCCCAACGCGATTCTCAAGCTTCTCCGGAGCCTCCACCCCGAATAATCGCCTAAACTCTCCAGCATGCGGCGTCAGGACCACCTTCCCTCCACCGACGTACTTCAATATTTCGGGGTAGAGCGCTCCAGCATCGAGAACCAAGCCCTTCCCAGCCGCGATCGCCTCTCTAGCCATCAACTCTATTCCCGGTTCGCTTCCAGCCTCAAGTCCGGGACCTATAATTACCGAGTCAACTCTCGGAAGAATCTTCAACGCCCTCCTAGCCGCATTCTTAGTAAGCTTAATGTCGGTTAGAGGTATCACTATCACGGCCGGCGAGAGAGAGCGGATCGGCGTGGCGATCTTCTCGGGAACAGCTATGTATGCCAGATCCACGCCGCATCTCAAGGCCGCCATTGCAGCGAGAAATGGCGCTCCATGATACATCCAGCCCCCACCAATAACCAGCACCACACCATTCTCTCCTTTGTGAGAGTCCGCTTTCCTCGGTCTAACACTCTCCTTGACGAAAGCCTCATCCACTACCTTATACATTCCCCGCTCAAGCGGGGAGACCTACTCGACTGATATATTAGGCCGCCTACTAAACAGGATAAAATAAGTAGAGGGGAGAGATTCCCCTTCACTTCTTCTTTGCGGCGCCCTTCTTTGGCGCGATCCTTATCTCGATGGTGCTGACGCTCCTTGGTCTGCCGTCTTGACCAACCCTGCCCTCCTCGGTTCCTATGCTGACTCCCTGAATCTCCGCATCCTGCACGAACCTCCTTGTAACAACTTGGGCCACGTCCACGGCCTTGCTTATCGCCCTTCCACGAGCCTTCAAAACGACCATTTTACCCTCGGAAAGCGGCATCGTCGTCGCCAGAACGTAATTCATCGTCGGCTTTCTCCCAATGAGGACAACAGCCTCAGATATCTCGCTCATTCGATCACCTCATGCAAGGCTAGAGTTGGCGATGGAATGTTAAATATTTTTCTCTTCCAACTTAGCCCGTTACTAGACTGAATGGTTTGCCCTCCTTTAGAATCTTTTCCGGAATTCGGGACCTCCAAGTAGCTAGAAATCTCAAATCGTCATTTCTGTCTCTCAGGTTATCCGGTAGCATTCTCGGAATTTCACCCTCTATCGGGTACCATCGGCCGCAATTTCCACAGAAGAGTAAGCCATCAACTATCTCCACTTGCCAGCATTCGGAGCATGTCGGCCCTACAAGCTCTTCAAGACGCTTTGATGCATAACCGCAATAGACCTCACACTTCACGGGTTTCAGCTCAGCCTCTATCCTCCTAGTTCTGAGTACATGAAGTTCTAAGGGAAAGCATTTGCAGATTGGGCATGCGAGCAGATCCATCAACCTGTACTTCATCTCAAGACCATTAAGTTGATGGGAAGGTGCGGGTTAAGAAATTTATCGCCGGCTTGGTGCGTGTTAAATCTTATGCGCTTCAGTCTTAGAAGGCCTTAACCGACGTCAAAAGTTATCTTTCGCGAAAGTTTTTATTGAAGATTAAGAATTAAGCAGAATGCTTGTCCGAAGAGTGTGGTCATGAGATCAGGGTGACGACAAAGGCCTTTCTTCCAGTCGGGTTATCTCTCATGTTGAGCTGGCTGCTTACATTACTCTCCAAAGGGGTTGAATTAAGCTATCCAACCCCTATCATAACCCCAGCTGAGGAGCCTGAGCCGACAGCCCCGCCTACTGAGGCTCTCTCAAGCCCAGCCCCATACTTGAACGTGATCATCATTATTGGGTTAATAACCGCCTCTGGCCTGATAATGCTCTACTTCGCAAGAAGGCTGAGAAACTTCTTCCGAATTCTCACCGGAATCCTAATCTGGCTCATTTCCTTTGGCGTAACTGTAATCTACTTGATCAGCATCGCTCTAGCGATTGACTGGATCCTACTCAGATTCTGGCTTCCGGTTGGCGCTCTCGTCGCCTCACTAACGACATATCTCATGCTTAGGGAAAGCGGGCTAATCTCAGCAATACCTGCAGCATATATTGCCTCAGGAGCTGGCGCGACCATAGGCATGAGCATACCATATTGGACTTTCCTAATTCTCATGATAGGAATCTCGGCCTATGATACATTCGCGGTCTACAAGGGCCACTTGTCCACATTGAGCAAGGAGGAAGCGATCTCATTAAGGGGGTTAACAGTTGAGGTTGATGATCTGGTAATAGGCTTGGGCGACCTCTTCTTCTACTCCTTGACGGCCTCTGCAATTCTCCAGTATATGGGGATAATTCCGGCGATCGCGGCGACGATCTCAATCCTAGCAGGATACGCGATAACTCTACTACTTCTCAGGAGGAAGCGCATGCTCCCAGGGCTCCCTATACCACTTCTCTTGGCCACGGCCTCCGCGCTGGCCCTCAGCATTCTCCTAAGATTCGCCTAATAATGCTTGCAAATGTGCGAGATACCACACTTGAATACAAGGTTCATGCCGGTTTTGAGGAGCTTCGGCGAGCTTGTTCCGTCAGATTAACGGATTTTCGGCTAAATGATTATATTTTTGTCTATTTTTGAAGCCGTAGCTTGGCATGCGGATGGAGGCGGAGGTTCCCACGCTAATCCCCAGCATTGAAGAGATGACGATCGAGGGCTTCAAAGAGTCATTTAGGAAGATCTTGGAGCTTAAGCGGAGATGCGGGCTCCAGCCGTTACTAGATAATCCACCGGATCTACTTGAAAGGGCTAAACTCTATGCCACCCATTACAGTAATGGATCCCTCAGTTGGGCCTCGAATATCTGGCATAGATCCGAGGCTGGGTCGGCGGTAATCGAAAAAGATGAGGATCTTAAATGGGAGCATAAATTTCTGATGCGAAGAGTTCTCGAGCACATCCTCGCCCAAGGCCCACTCATAAAGATTGATGGAATTCTCGGAAAGCCCGGAAGTAGTGTCGAGTTAAGGTGCAGGCTTTACTGCGACCCACAGTTCCCGGACATAGCCTATAGGTGGAGTCAGCTAGCATTCCCAGGAGATCCGTTGAAGGACCCGGATGTCGAGTTGATAGACATACCACATTATCTCGGGAACCCCATAAATCCCGAGACCGGGCGCATGCTCATGGTCTTGAGATTCCCGAACCATGATTTCACGATAGTTACCTGTTCTTCCTATCAGGGCGAGGTGAAGAAGGGGTTCCTAACGCATTGGATATTCCATGTCTATAAGAAGGGTGGAACCGGCGAGCACGCGGCCCTAAGGGAGTTCACGGTGAAGAGGAAAGATGGAAGTGAGAAAAGGATAATCCTTTGCATCTGGGGGCTAACGGGCTCAGGAAAATCAACTCATGGTCTTTATATCTGGGATGAGGCGAACATCAATATATACGTCAGGGAGTTCGGCATAAACCCGCTCGACTATGTCAAGGATCAGGAGATTAAGAATGATGACATTATAGCCGTTTTCGAGGATGGAGTCATAGGCTCTGAGCGAGGCTCTTGGACTAAAACTGAGGATGTTGATCCGAGGCAGGTGGCGATCTGGAGGGCTGCCATGTCGCCTAGAGCACTCCACGAGGACACGGAGTTCGATGAGAATGGGAATCCATCGCTCGCCGGGAAGTTATACCAGTATCATGGCATGTTCAATAAGAATGCTAGGTCAGTCTTCTTCCTCGAGGATACCGGCTACTTCAAGGGTGATGTTGAGTCGAGCGGCCCAATGAATATGGCGATATTCCTCTCACCGGGCTACTTCACGGACTACGCTTGGGTTAAGATAGCTGATCCGGCCTTCGCAGCCAAGGTTCTCGCGGATGGCAGGAGTATTGGACATCCAGCACAGTCCAAGGAAGCTTATGGCGTAATCTTCTCCACGAGGTTCTGCAAGCCCTTCACGATGGGCGTCCCATCGACAATGCATGTCATTAGATTCTACCATATGCTGAGGAGGAGGGCGGAGAGGGGAGACCCGATCGAGGTCTACCAGTTTAATACGACGGGTAAGATAATCGCGGAATACAAGTGGGTCAAGACGAAGCTCGGCGATGTGGAGGTCGAGATTCCCCAGCCGATTTTCAAGTCAGCGCCCGACGGCACCATGAAGCCCGTTGGAGGAACATCTCCAACGATAGAAGAGACGGAGCTCTTTATACTCCAAGCTGCTCGCGGCGCCGTCGAGTATGAGCCGCACCCAATCTGGGGGGAGAAAGTTCTCATCCCGGTTGAGGTTGAGGGATTACCCGAGAAAAGGCTCAGAGAGCTGTGGCCGACAACTCATCTCTCAATGAGCGAGTTCAAGAGGCTGCTGGGGGCGCAGATAAAGCTCAGCAAACACTATCTAGATAAGGATTGTCCGGGGCTCCCGCCCGAGATCTATAATGCGATGGACTTCTGAGCGAGTTCGAGAGCCCAGCTCTAACGCTCTGTAGCCCAATCCAAGCGGCGAGAGCCTTGTTCCTAAGCTGATTCCGATAACCTGAGGCGCCCACTTTCATCTTAAGCGATTTTCAGGGCTTCTCTAAGGATAGTATCGTGACGTAGGCGAAGTGTCCTGTCCCGCCGACATTGTGTACTAGGGCTTGGCCGCGTCTTATCGGGGCCTGTCTGCCTCGCTCAATCTCCTGCCTCAGCTGCTTAACAGCTTCATAGATCATTGCCAGGCCTGAGGCTCCTACCGGATGACCCTTCGCTTTAAGCCCCCCATCCGTATTCACTGGAATAATTCCACCGATGTATGTCTGCTCCTCCCTCGCGAGTAGATAGCCTTCACCTTTTCGAGCAAATCCCAGGTCCTCGTAGGCGATAATTTCGGCAATCGTGAAGCAGTCGTGGACGAGGGCGAGGTCAAGAGACTTCACCGGATCATCTATTCCAGCCTTTCTATATGCTTGCCCCGCCGCCTCAACCGCGCTCTCTATCGAGAGGAGGTCATTTCGCATGGTCAGGTTTGCGGGGGCCGTCGCTATCCCTTGAGCCTTCACCCAAACCGGTGTATCCGTAAGCTTGGAAGCCACCTTCTCCGATGCGACGATCGCGGCGGCAGCACCATCCGTTATCGGCGAACAATCATACAACTTCAGGGGCCAGGCCACATACCTCGAGCTCAGCACATCCTCAACGGTTATCCTCTTCTGGAACTGGGCCTTTGGATTCATCGAGCCATAGTAATGGTTCTTGACAGCGATCTTGGCGAGATCTCCCTCTGATGCACCATACTCATCCATGTAGGCTTTGGCGAGGAGGGCGTAGTAGGCTGGGAAGGTTAGTCCGAAGGTTTCAAACTCCCAAAAGAAATTTCCTCCCCTGCCTAGGAGTTCAACAACCGCTGAGGTGGATAGCTCGTTCATCCGCTCCGCCCCGATCGCTAGGGCTATATCTGTGTAGCCCGATTCAACGGCCATACAGGCGATCGCGAGCGCCGCGCTCCCAGAGGCGCAGGCCGCTTCAACCCTCATACCGCCCTTAGGATTGAGGCCGGCATATTCGCATACTATCGGAAGCGGAAAGAACTCGCTACTCCATCCACCGACATTAGCAAAGGCGACGAAGCCCACATCTTCCCTCGATATCCCCGCATCCCTCAAAGCATCCTCGACGGCCTTGAAGGCGAGTTCGGGGAGCTGATGCTCCAAATCCCTTCCAAACTTCGTCATCCCAACGCCGATTACCGCGACCGCCATTCACAACTCACGCATAACACCTCATTTTAGGTTTTCCGGGGAGCGCTACCCGATTCTATGAGAAAAGGATTTTAGTGAGCCATATTGAGCAGGGGGTAAAAGAAGATGGTTATTGAAGCCGTAATCTTCGACCTCGATGGAACGCTTATAGATTTATCGCTTAAAATTTTGGACGCGAAGAGGGAGTTCATTAAGAGAATCAGGAGTATGGGCGTTGATCTGGGAGCTATTGATGAGCTGAGACCCGTGGAGATAATAATCACCTATCTCGAGAGGTTCCGTGGAATTCCTAGGAAGCACTCCAGAATGATTCTAGATGAGTGCATCGAGCCGTATGAGCTTGAGGCCGTGAAGAGGGCTAGGCTGAGAGATGGAGGAGCCCAAGTTTTGGAGAAGCTCAGGAAGGCGGGGTACAAGCTTGGTTTAGCCTCAAACAATAGCAGGAAATGCATCGAGGTTACGCTTGAGAAGCTAGGACTCCGCCACCTCTTCGATACTATTGTTAGCAGGGATGAGGTTGTGAGGCTTAAACCTTGTGAGGAAGTCGTGGTTAAGGCCATTAAGCAGCTAGGCACATTACCTCAGAGAGCGGTCTATGTCGGAGATTCGGTCGTCGACATGATAGCTGGAAGAAGAGCTGGAGCCCATGTAGTGGCAATATCTGGGGGAGCAGACCCAAGGGATGAGCTTTGTAAAGGTGGCGCGGACTTCATCATAAACGAGCTCGATGAGGTGGTAGAGGTAATAAAGTTCATCGAGAAGCGAACTTTATAGGTGCGAGATGCGATCAACACCTTGGAAAAGATGGAGAAAATCGTACCTGATACGAGCGTGCTGATAAATGAGGCACTGTCAAAACTGATTGAGGCAGGCGAGGTAAGAGACTGCGAGCTAATAATCCCGCTAGCCGTGATAGATGAGCTTCAGGCTCAAGCATCAAAGGGGAGAGATATCGGGCTGAAGGGCCTTGAAGAGCTCAAGAAGATTAGAGAGCATGCGAGAGATATGAATATCCAGATAAGGTTCTCCGGCGAGAGACCGAGCCTTGATGATATAAGGCTGGCGAGAAGTGGGAGAATTGATGCTCTAATACGTGATGTCACGAGGGCTGAAGGCGGCACACTCTATACGTCCGACTATGTGCAAGCACTGGTGGCCGAGGCTGAGGGAATCTCCGTAAGATATATTGAGCCTTATCATAAGCCTGAAGAGCCCGCTTACAAGAAGTATCTCGGACCTGATGTCGTAAACCTGTATCTGAGAGTCGGCTTCAAGCCCTATGCTGAGGTGCTTAGGAATGGGAGGCTGGAGACCATAGTACTTGATGAGAAACCATGCGATGAAAAACTTCTGAGCGAGGTCTTAGAAGAGGTGATGGCTGTGGCTAGGATTAGGGAGGATGCCGACATTCTCATGCTCAGACCTGAGATCGTAATTTTGGAGACCAGAGATTATAGAATAAGAGTTATGAGGCCGCCGCTCTCGGACAGGATGGAGGCTATGATTCAGAGGGATATCCTCCAAGTAGCTTCGGAGAACACGTTCCTCGAGCCCATAATCCGGGAGTGCGCTCTAGGTCGCCGCGGAATCCTAGTGCTCAATCTCGATGGGGTTTACGTCTTCCCAATCGCTGAGAGGATAGCTGAGAAGCTTTGTGAGTATGGAATCAAAACGAGGATCATCGGCCGCGCTAGGAGGCTGAATACCTCTGCCCCATACCATGGCCCGCTCGACGGCGACTTGGAAAAAACCCTCCACCTTATCTTCTCCAGCCCACTTGATTACATCATACTTGACGAGGTAATGGATTCGAGAGATCTTAAGCTCGTGAGGGGTGCTAGGCTCGCGGACATCGGAGTAATCGCCTTCCAACAATCGAGATCCATAGAGTCTGTGGCCGCATCGCTCCTAGATGCAATAAACCTCATGATGCTGCCCCGAGTAATAGACGAGATAATTCTCATGAAGTGCTACGGGGTCTCCGAGCTCTGGAGCATCTCCACCTCCATAAGGACTCCTAGGGGCTTAAGCCCGGAATTAGGTGTGAAAAATGTGATTGAGCTTACTCGCGATGGAGAGGTTATTTATGAGCTCTATGAGGTGGATGGGCGTCCAATAATTTCTAATGTCAGGATGACATATGAGCGTATTGAGAAGGCCAAGAATCTCATTGAGAAGATTCTGAACGAGGCTGGGGCTAGGGATGTTAGGCTCGAGGCTCTTTGGCTCGATAAGGCCGTGATCCGGGTCATGGAAAAAGGGAGACGCGGGCTAAGGGATCTTGAGAGGAGAATCATGGAAGAGGTCGGAACCAAGGTGGAGTTCATGATCTAGGAGCCCGATAAGCTTTTTAGCTAGAGCTATCCCCTGCCGCTAGATGAGCTCTAGAAAGCGGGGTTTCGCCGACAAGCTAGCTTCGCGAATCAGATCTGAGGCTGCGAGCACAATAGCGGTTATCATTATCCTGATCATGATTATGTCATTTCTTAGCGGAGCAACATATTCTCTTACAACAGACCGCCCGATCTCGATAATATTCCTCCGGGATGGAAGTATGCGAGTCTTCCTCTGGGATATGAGATGGCAGACTCACGCCGAGACGATAGTCGTCTTCATCTATTATGCCCTTGGAGTTGGAGGATTACTACTCTATGCTCGAGCAATCTCAAGACCTGCGGATCCAAGAACCACGAAGTACATGCTCTTCTTCAGCTTTCTTCTATTATTGCTCGCATTTCTCGGAATATATAATGGATACTTGGAGAAGTTCACCAGCCCCTATTAGGAGTAAGATTAAATCTGGGTTAAACCGGAGTCCGTGATTCTATAAGTTAAAGCCTCAACTTTTTCAGGTTTCTCGACCAATATTTTCCCAATCCTAGTTTTGGTATTCATCTCAAGCCTTAAGACTGTGTCCGACCAGTAGCTGAGAATTCTATGAGCGACAGCCCTAGCCTCACTCCGATTTGGTATCTCGTGAACCTGGCCTACGATGATTACCGCGAGGTCGCCTTTCAGCGCAGCTTCCCTCAACACCGCCACTTGGAATGCCAATCTTCTATAAACTGGCATATCAAGCTTGATGTCGCCCATCAGCTCAAGCCTGTGGAGCGCCGTAAAGTCGTCGAAGATGAGTAGCTTAGCCGGAGACCCTGAGTCATAGAGGCTGAGAATGACCTTTTCCTGAGCGAAAAAGCTGTCAGCTGATAGCATATACAATCTTTCCTCATGCCCACCGGTAGCCTCCATTATCTGGGAGAGCCTGGCCGGGTGAAGCCTGCCAGAGCAGTCAACATAGGCGGCCAAACATTTCTTAGTCGCAAGAGAACATATCATGAGAGCAAGGCTTGTTTTCCCCGACTTCTCCTCACCATAAACCAGAGTCACTGTACCTGTCTCGATCCCTCCTCCTAACCTCTCATCGAAGCTTGGAAGGCCTGTGGAAAACCTCATCCAGTAGGTGATTAAGAGGTTAGGAATTAGATAAAAATTCATACTACATGAGCCATGGCCTTATATTATGTAACCTACTATTGCATTGGGAAATAATATTTGTTAAATGTCCACGTAATGCCAGCCCGCCGTACATCTAGTTAATTGTTGCTGGGTTTTTCAGCTTTTCCTAGCATCTGGGAGGTATTTTAAAGCCTCAGGACCGATGGTCAGCTCATTCTTCTTGCGTCTTAGCAAAATATTAATTGCTCTCTTCAGACTTTTTTGTATGAAAATATTTGAGGTCGGTGGGGTAAAGTATCTCCATCTCTCTTGGAAGGATGTCGAGGATCTCGCCGAACAGCTTGCTGATAGCATCTCGGCCAGCTACAGGCCCGATATCCTAGTCGGGATTCTGAGAGGAGGGGCTACAGTAGCTCACTTGCTCTCAGACTTTCTAGATCTCAGGACCGTTTATCCCATAGGATGCAACAGCTACGTTGATGTGGCCAAGAGGTTTAACGTGAAGGTGTATAGTCCGCTCGCCTTGAATGATCTCTCCGGGGGGAGGGTTCTCCTGGTGGATGATGTAGCTGATGAGGGACTGACACTTGAGGCCATCGTGGAGCAGGAGATAAAGCCCAAGAACCCGCTCGAGGTGAGAGTTGCGACGCTACATATGAAGCCCTGGTGCAAGTTCAAACCAGATTATTACATTCAGATGACCGATGCTTGGATAATCTATCCGTGGGAGAAGAGGGAGGTCGCCCGCCAGGTCGCCGAGAACTTCTTAAAACATCTTGGAAAGGAGGAAGGACTCAGGATGCTCGCCGAGATACTTGAGACCGATATCGAGAAGGCTAAGAAGTTACTCAAATCAGCCAAGAGCCTCCCTCTAATCGAGTAACCACATGCCTTCACCCTCATCCTTTAATCCTGCCGGCTTAAGGCTCTCTCAGGGTTGAGGATCTACTGGGAGGTTTATGGCTGCGCGGCGAATGTTGCCGATGCGGAGATAGCTCTTGGCATCTTGAGGGATAAGGGCCATGAGGCCGTCTCAAGGCCAGAGGATGCTGACATTATAGTGATCTTCACGTGCACGGTTAAGAGGCCTACAAGCGATAGGATGCTCTATAGGATAAGTCAGTTGAGAGGATTTGGTAAGCGACTGATTGTTGCTGGATGCATGCCTGTGGGAGAGCCGGGGAAGGTTAGGCTCGCGGCGCCAGATGCAGTGGTGATCAGCCCGAGAGCTGTTACGAGGATCTGGGAGGCCGTCGAGAGGGGCGTAAGCATTCTGGAGGAGGTTGATGGAGTGAAGCTGGGCTATCCCAGGCTCAGGAGGAGCCAGGTGATTGCCATAGTCCCCGTCTCAGAGGGCTGCGCCTGGAAGCTTTGCAGCTTCTGCATAGTCACGAGAACTCGCGGCGCTTTCAAGAATTACCCGCTGGAACTCGTTGTCGGGGAGGTTAAGAGGTTCGTCGAGGAGGGTGCGAGGGAGATCTGGCTGACGAGTCAGGATATGGGGAGCTATGGGATCGAGTCTGGAAGGAGCATGCTCCCCGAACTTTTGGAGGCAGTCTCGAATATAGAGGGGCAATTCTTCGTCAGGGTTGGCATGATGAACCCGCTCTACATCTACTCCGTCAGGGAGAGGCTCGCGGAAGCATACTTCAGCCCGAGGATATTCAAGTTCCTCCACCTCCCAGTTCAATCCGGGTCGAACAAGGTTCTTAAGGACATGAGAAGGGGATACACGGTCAAGGTTTTCAAGAGGATAGTCGAGGAGTTTAGGCGGAGGATTCCGGAACTCACCCTCTCGACCGACATCATCGTTGGTTACCCGACCGAGGAGAGAGAGGACTTCGAAGAGACCATCAAGCTCGTAGAGGAGGTGAGGCCCGACATGATAAACGTCTCGAAGTTCTTCGCCAGGCCCGGCACCCACTCCGAGAAGCTCAGGCCCTTAGACCCAAAGGTGATCAATGAGAGGAGCAGAATGTTGAGTGATGTCGCGAGGAGGGTGGCCCTCGAGAATAGCGAGAAATGGATGGGCTGGAGCGGCTATGCATTAGTCGATGAGGTCGGTGAGCGGGGCGAGCCAATAGCGAGAAACATCTACTACAGGCCCATAGTCATCACGAATGCGCGCAGTAAAGAGGTCTTTGGGAAGATCGTTGAGGTCGAGGTCGAGGATATTAGACCCTACTGCCTGATGGCTAAACTTAGGAGAGTCGCGGATCCCAAGGAGGATTGGGAAGCAATAATAGCTTCCTAGAAAGACTTCATGACCTGGAGAATGCTCGAGGCATCTTTACCGGAGTACAACTCGATCGTGATCCATTACGGCGAGATCACGCTGAAGAGGGGTAAGCGGGGAGAATATGAGAGAATACTCCATAGAAACATCGAGAAGCTCGCAGGCATGAAGGTTAGGAGGCTTCAGGGTAGATTCGTCATAGATCTTGAGCCCAGCATGAATGTCGCCGACTTGCTTGAGAGAATCGGGAAGATTTTCGGTGTGGTATGGTATGCTCCGGCAGTAAGGGTATCCTCTCTTGAAGAACTTAAAGAACGCCTGCTAAGCCTTCTGCCCCGGACCAATGCGAGGAGTATGAAGATTGAAGTTAAGAGAAGCAATAAGAGCTTCCCGAAGACCTCTATCGAGGTCGCGAGAGAACTTGGAGGCGAGCTGGCCTCAAGGCTCGGGCTGAAGGTGGATCTGAAGAAACCCGACCAGATAATCCATGTCGAGATAACGGAGGACAGTATCTATGCCTCCCTAGTAAAGCTCAGGGGGCCTGGAGGGCTACCGCTTGGAGCCTCCGGGAGGGTCCTCTGCTTATATTCTGGTGAAGCTGGCTCGGCGCTAGCATGCTGGTTCATGATGAAGAGGGGCTGCAGGGTCGACCTACTTCACGTCCATGGCGAAGAACTCGGCGGACCCATACTTGATTCCGAGATCATGCATAATATTAGGAGGCTCCTTGAATACGCCTTGAGAATTAGGATTTACCTGGCATCTTTGAGGCCCCTTCTGGATTCGCTTGAGAAAATTTCAAGCGAGGAGAAACCAATGATCAAAATCGCGTTCATCCTCAGGCTCGGGGAGGAGGTCGCCAAGCTGAAAGGCTACCTAGGCCTAGTTCTCGGATCACGTCTTGAGTCCTCGAGCAGGTTCGACGGCCTCCTAGAGATACTTTCCATGAGAAGTCTTCCAGTTCACATTCCTCTAATAGCTTTTACGAGCGAGGAGGTTGCGAAAAAGTGCGAGGATCTGGGATTCCACGTGATCTCTGATAGCCGAAAGCAAGAATATTATCCGGCGGTCTTGGACCCCATTAAGCTTTGGGAGAGCCTTGAAGAGCCCGTGAGCCGCGCGATTAGGGGGCTTGAGGTATATGACTTCAGACTTGGAGCCGAGCCCAAGCGGATTAAGTAGCTAGCCTTAGGGGCTTCGCAGGACTGGGCAGAAACACCTCGCATCTTAGCTCGCCCGCTTCGGCGAGCCTATGAAACTCTTGGGGATTCTCTGTGTGCACAGGTATCAAGATCCTCGGACCTATCTCGTTTATTATCTCGATAAGCGTCTCGCGATCCGCGTGGCCCGAGGAGTGGGCGATTCTCATATCCAGCCTGAGAAGATTTACCCATCTCTCAAACTTCGCCCACTCTATCTCCTGCTCCTCGTCATGTGGCTCGCTCGTGGAGACCACGAGACCTGAGCTGGGCCTCGGTCTCATCTGAGCGAGCTCTAAGATCTGATCCAACCCGCCAAGGATCAGCAGATAGTCTTCCTGCCTTTCCGAAATTTCCTCGGCCTTCACAAGAGTTCCGGGCTTCCTGCCATCGAGCCTATCAGCATATGTCCTCTTAAGCCATCCGCGATAATGCTGTGATTCGAGGTCGTAGCCGCCCCTAGTCAGAGATCTGCGCTCAAAGTATATGCCAGCGCTCCTCAGGTCTGGAAGCGGTATTTTCGTGCCTGATTCCGCCAGCCGGTCTATGAGGTAAGCGGCCCTCGGGCAGAGCACAGGAGTTCTTCCAAGTTCCTCCGATAACCGGATTATGCTCTTAATCCTATCCACGTCAGCGGGGGATACTATGACACAGGCGAGTTTGCCCTCCTTCTCTTCCACGTATCTCCTTATCTCCCAGATAACTTCATCCTCGCGAACAATTATGGAGGAGTCTATCCTCGTCCCCTCAATTATCAGGTAATCCACGCCCTTAGCCCGCTCGATGAATTTATCAGTTAAGCTCTTGAGGGGACCATGCCTCCTGATGTCGCCCGTGTAAGCCATTGAGAGGTCTTCGATCACGAAGCCGAAGGCTGCTGGAATTGAGTGGTCTATGGGATGTGGGATTATATTGAAGGGCGCGCCCGGAATTTTCGAATTCTCCTCGAAGATTATAATGGGCCTCTCTCGGGCTCCTGGACCTTCACCACCTCTATTTTTCATCTCGAAGACCTCTGCTTCGATGCCGGATACGGCTGAGGACTCGAGCATCGTCTCCATGATCGTTTTCATGGATCTGCTCATCGCCAGCTTTATTCCGCTTGATAAAAAGCCGGAGGCTCCATAATGATCCCTATGAGCATGTGAGAAGATGCAGAGGGATGCTTCAATGGGTTCTCCCCTACCTAAGACAGCCTTAACCCTTTCATCGAGGGCTACTAGATCCTCGCGATAAACCCCCTTTATTCTTGGAAGTATTCCGGAGTAGAGGTAATAGTAGAGCATGTTAGCGACTGCGAGTGCTCTGTAGCCGAGAAGGCATTCCCTCTTCCTCTTTATATTAATGCCAAAGTCTAGGAGTACAGCGCCGCCCGACGAGACCGCTATCTTGTTCCCTCCTATGCAGTCCGCGCCATCCAGCACCCTGAGCTCTAATGGGGGCATCCCTTAGATAGTTGCCACACAGGATTATAGCATTATGTCGATTGGCGGGCTCCGTTCGAGGAGGGGCCCAGACGTCCTCCGCTCAAGGCTCTCACTCGACGTAGCCTTCATGAACATGCTCTTCCGCCTAAGCTCCTCCAGATTCGAGGCTCCCACATAGCCCATGCCGCTCTTCAGCCCACCGATGATCATCTTCAGAACCTCGCGCACGCTTCCCTTGTAGGGGACATAGCCCGAAAGGCCTTCAGGAACGAGCTTCGAGTATCTATCGAGCCTTTGGATGACCTCGGGGCTTCCCATCCCCCTATATCTCTTCAGCTTAATTCCATTTCTTTCGATAAGCTCTCCCGGCGCCTCATCGGTTCCGGCAAGCATTCTTCCGAGCATTGCACAATCGGCTCCGGCCGCGAGAGCCTTAACCACATCGCCTACCTTCTTGATCCCGCCATCAGCTATTAGGGGCACACCATAGCTTGATGCGACATCCGCAACCCATGCGATCGCCTGGAGCTGTGGGACGCCAACTCCGCAGACCTCCCTCGTGAAGCACATCGAGCCGGCGCCGAGCCCGACTCTAAGCCCATCCGCGCCAGCAGCGATCAAATCCTCTGTGCCCTCCGGAGTCACTACATTCCCTGCAATAATATCAATTTCGGCGATTTCCTTATACCTCCGGATACTACGGATAACATTCTCACTATGGCCATGAGCAACATCTATTACCACTAGATCTGCGCCGGCGTTAATGAGCGTTCTAAAACGATTTTCATCTAGTGTTCCGATGGCAGCGCCAACCAGTAGCCCCTTCTCTTTCACCCTTCTAACCTCCTCGGCCTCGCGCTCGGCTGGCATATTTCTATGGATTATCCCGATGCCGCCTTCCTCAGCCAAGGCTATCGCCATCTCGGATTCCGTCACGGTATCCATCGGTGAGCTGACAATCGGTATACTCAACGTTACATTCCTCGAGATCCTCGTGGAGATATTAATATCCTCCCTCGGAATAATCGAGGAGAACCTTGGAACGAGAAGAACGTCATCAAAGCTAAGAGCAGCCGCCGCCCTCTCAAGCTTCCTCGAGAAGAACCCCATACTGAAAGATTAGCGATGCCAGCTTTTATCCATTAAGGCTATCAGCCCGGGTATCACTCATCATCCAAAAGTCAGAAATACCCGCTCTCATCATGCATAAACACTATCCGCATGGGAGTATTTTTATTTTCAGAAAAACAACTTTTTTATCCAAAAAAGCATCATAAAATCTGATATGAGCGTCGATGTGTTAGAGAGAGCTGTAGAGGAATATAATAGGTTTAGGAGTCCTGAAGCCTTTGTCAGGATAATTGAGCGGAGGAGAGATAGATTCGTCGCCGAGTTCTCCGGGAGTTTCTGCGTGACTTGTGGAGTATATGATTGGCTGGAGGATTTAAGGTATGAGATCCGCAAGCTTGATCCGAGGCTTGACGCCGTGATAGAGGACTGGAAGCAAGTTTCTGATGATGCAATCATAGTTGAGTTTAAGCTGGTCAGAAAGCCCGTCGAATAGAAATCTAACTAATATGCTATCGCTATCTCAAGATATTTTGACTAGCTCTCCGGAGAGATAAACTCCCTCCGTCTCCTTATAGAATTTCAGGCAATCAATTCTGGCCTTCACAGCATTCACCTTGAGCATAACGGCCTGTTCATCCTCCTCAACGCTATCTGCGAGCTATCTCGATAGTCGGCGAGAGGTGGGCCCAACTCCTCATCGACTTCAATCCTTCCCTAAGGGTCCTCAGGGCAGCTTTTCTTGTCATCCCATGATATAGGATCCCGACCTCGCGGCCTTCCTCGAAACCCATTTTCACGGGTATACTGTGGCCGTAGAGTGCTCTAATCCTTCCATCTCTTCTCTCGAATCTCCCTCTATCGCTCTTCTCAATGATTCCCCAATGGCCCCTAGATCCACCTCGGGATAGCCCCTTCTCAGTTCCCTCATCTATCTCGAGATCCTCCGGGATCATGCCTTAAAAGATAGCCCACGTACCTGCTAATCCTAAGCTCCTCAGCGATTTCAGGCATTCATCAATTGATCCCGGCTTATGAACTGATTATTGATCTTTATCCTGTCCACTCCTCCCGACGCTAATCCTCTTGGAAAGTATCTTCACGAGTTCCTCCTCTTCCAAGGCATGCCTCTCATCCGGAGTGAGCTCTTCGGGCAGCCAGTCCGGCTTGACTCTATCTTTATAGTATGCTCTTATTGCTCTTCTCAGAGCTCCGACTGCGAGGATGCCGCAGTGGTATTTTATCGGCGGGAGGCCTCCGAGCTCGTCAGATAGCTGCTTCCAGCTTATACTCCACGCCTCTCTCAGGCTCTTTTCCTTTATTATCTCTGTTAACAGGCTGGCAGTCGCGATGTTCGCGGCGCATCCATAGCTCTCGAAAGAGGCATCTATGATTCTCTCTGCCTGCTCATCGATCTTGAGGTATATTGTTATCATGTCTCCGCAGGCGAGGCTTCCAGCGGCCGCGATCGCGTTCGCATCATCCATCCTTCCAAGATTCTTTGGACTCCTGAAAAGCTCCAAGACCTTCGGGCTATATGGAAGTGGTATTCGCGAGGACATCCTTACATCACCGCCTTCGGGGAAATGAATCGAATCCTATTTACGGCCTCTGGTATCTGCTCTAAGACGTATTTTATGTCCTCGTCGTCATGCATTGGCGAGACCTTCATCAAAATGCTTCCATGAGCAACTTCGTACGGCTTGCCGATTGCGAGAAGAACGTGGGATGGCTCCAAGATCCTGCTCGTGCAGGCGCTGCCGCTTGAGACATATATCCCCCTGAGACTTAGTTCAACTGTTAGAGCTTCTCCCTCGCAGTAAAGGAAACTCATGTTCACGTTGTCGGGCGCCCTGTTATCACCTCTCGGACCATTTAGCATGACTTCATCAACTCTTTCGAATATCCCATCTATCAGCGTATCCCTCAGCTTAATCATCTTGGAGCGATACTCGTCGAAGTTCTCTCTGAAAAGCTTAAGCGCTTTCGCGAATCCGGCGATTGCCGGTATGTTCTCGGCTCCAGGCCAGAGCCTTTGCGAACTCAACTGGCCGTGAAGTATGGGTTCGATCTTAATACCCTCCATGATGAAAAGCGCTCCAACACCCTTCGGAGCAAGTATCTTATGTCCGCTGAAGGAAGCCATGTCTATCCTGGCCCTCTCCAAGTCGAGGGGAACCCTACCAAGGGCATCGCATGCATCTGTGTGAACAATGATCTCAGAGTTCTTATCCTTTACGATCTCAGCTATCGACTTCAGATCCTGTATCGTCCCAATCTCGTGATTCACGGCCGCAATGCTTACCATTAGTGTATCCCCATCAACTTGGCTGGCGAGATGGTCTAGATTCACGAAGCCCTCCCCGTCAACAGGTATCTCCACGAGCTTGAAGCCCTGGTTTTGAAGCCTTTCTGCGGGAAATTTCACGCTTAGATGTTCGATCGCTGAGACGAGTATTTTCCTCCTGCCGTTGCTAGCTCTCGCCAAGCCCATGATAGCCAAGTTATTTGCCTCAGTCCCGCTATGAGTAAAGACCAGCTCGCCATTGCCCGCATTTACAAATTCCACGAGATTCGCCTCAGCTTCTAGGATAACTTCAAGCGCCCACCATCCAGGCCTATGAGTTATCGATGGGTTACCGCGGCTCCTATAAGCCTCTATGAGCTCTTCTAATGACTCTTCAAAGATTAGGCCTGAGTTCTCCAAGTCCAAGTAAACTTCGCGAGATGAGCGGCTATGAGCGCTTATCAACGACCTAACCTTCTCGAGCTGCTCGGCCAGATCTTTTCTCAAGTCCTACCCCAGCTATTTTAGATAACCGTGTTATATTAGGCTTATTGTTTGGACCTCGGCGGCTTTGAGATCACGCCATGCTTACTCGTAATTCTCCTAATCGCCAGCTCGCATATCATGCAGATGGGCGTGTCCTCCGGTGGGGAGCCCCTCGAAACCGCCTTCTCGATATACACATCAACGTAATCCCTGATTTTCTTACATTTGGATAGTATTTTTGCCGTCTTGATTCCCCTCTTAGAGTTGAGATAATGGCTTATCGAGGGTTGGGTCACCCCAAGAAGCTCTGCGACCTCGGACTGGGTTAGATTATGCTCTTCGATAAGCTTCTTCGCTATCATTAGCCTAACCGCAGGGATCACATATCGAGCTGAGATCTCGCATGGGAACCTCAATTCCAGCATGAATTTTTAGATTACGCGGTTATAAATATTCCTATTATGCCTCGATGTATATCTCGAAGTAGTCATTCACCCGCTCGAACCCGAGGAACTTGCGACCAGTCCTTAATGCCCACTCCTTCACATCTTGCGGAGAGCGAGGATCCGTCGAAAGAAGCTTTATCCGCTTTCCCGGCTCCACCTTCCTTATCATTCTTATCAGAGTGATGAGAGGGCCTGGACATGACCTATATCTAGCATCCACGACAACCTCATCGCTCATTACTAGTCTCACCTCATCTCACACGGTAAATGAAATGCTCTTCATAATATCTTCGTGCATCGGTAAAATGCCCTTATGCCTTGACTTAAAAATCTGCTTCAGCCCACTTAGATCCGCGAAGCTCATCCTACTCAACATCTAGCCTTGCTCTCCAAGCTCCCAGCATATGCGACTTAAAGTCTCTTCGAAGACATCTAATTCCTCCATCGTGTTATAGAGGTAGAAGGAGGCTCGAATGGAACTCTGAATCCCAAGAATCGTGTGGAGTGGTTGTGCACAGTGGAACCCGGATCTGACAGCTATGTTCCCATACTCATCTAGAAGGGCGGCAACCAGATCGCCACTCACGCCCTTTAGATTAAAGGAGACTATCCCGCATCGCTCATCTGGGTTCCGCGGCCCATAAACCTCCACCTGATCGAGCTTCTCTAAGATCGTTAGTGTACGTGCGGTGAGCCTTCTTTCATGCTCTCTGATCACACCCAATCCCACGGCCTTAAGGTACTTGACCGCCTCCGCCAACCCTATTGCTCCGGCGATGTTGGGCGTTCCAGGCTCGAATCTCCAAGGCATCTCATTAAGCCTATAGCTATCGAGTTCTACGTGCGCGATCATCTCTCCTCCACCAAATGGTGGATCTAGCTCCCCCTCGACCCCCTCCCTAATGTATAGGCAGCCTATCCCAGTCGGGCCGAGAAGCTTATGTCCGCTGAAGGCGAGGAAGTCGCATTCTAGATCCTTGACATTAATGGGCATATGCGGGACTGATTGCGCCGCATCCACGAGGAGAAGAGCTCCATGATCGTGAGCGATCCTTGCAATCCTCTTCACATCATTCACCGTTCCAAGCACGTTCGATACATGACACACCGCAACCAACCTTGTATTCTTTGTAATCTCCTCCTCAAGGCTCTCAAGATCTATTCTTCCGAAGGGAGTGATTTTCGCGTAACTTAGCTTGAGGCCGAATTTCCTGCTAATTATCTGCCATGGTATCATGTTCGAATGATGTTCCGTAACCGATGAAACTATTCCATCTCCCGGCTTCCACTTGATCCCGTAGGCGACCAGATTTATCCCTTCGGTCGTATTTTTCACGAAGACAAGCTCGCTTGGCTTACAGCCAATGAACCTCGCCACCTCGGCCCTCGCCTCCTCATATAAGTCCGTCGCCTCCTGCGAGAGAGCATAAACTCCACGATGAACGTTAGCCGAGCAACTCTCATAATAGCTCCTCACAGCATCTATGACCTGCCTAGGCTTCAGGCTCGTTGCCGCATTATCAAAGTAGATAAGAGGCTTTCCATCCCGCCTTCTCCTAGACAGAATAGGGAAATCCTCCCTGAGCTTGCTAAGATTCTTCAAGCACCCACACACCTTTCACAATTACGTTTCTAAGACAATAATAAGGCTTAGCGGTTTATAATTACATAGTTATACTGCGGTCAGAATTGATCGATTCTCGGCATGAATCCCGGAAACTGAGCAAGAAAAAAGAAATAAGAGTTTTCGATTAATTGCCCTCCTAACTTGAAAGTAGTATTGTTAGGCTTACGCTGGCTGATATTTCCCCTTCTCCTGGCGCTATTGGTATCTCAGCTACTTCTATGGCTCTGACAATTATTGGCGGAGGAACCTGCTGGTGCGAGACGCTTACGGACTCTACTTTGACAATGTGGAGGCCGAGCTGCGATGCGGCGACCCCGGCTTTCCTCATCACGTCGTTTATTGCTTCCCTGATCGCTTGGGCCTCGAACTCGGACTTCTTTTCCTCAGATAGCGTGAACTGGAGGCCGTGCATTCTATCGGCTCCGGCCGCGAAGGCCGCATCTATTACCTTCCCGACCAGCGATATGTCCGAGATCTGGATAGTCAGGCTGTAAGATGCCTCGTAATCAATTATCCTAGGTGGCTTCTGCTCCCAATCATATCTTGGGCCCACACTTATCCCTGAGGTCTCCATGTTGTCCCTGCTTATCCCAAGAGCCTCTAGGGCAGAGAAGATCTTCGACATCTTGGAGGAGCATTCACTTAATGCCTCGACCGCAGTCTTCCCATAACCCAGCGCGGCGAAAACGACAACTGCCCTATCCGGCACGTACGAGACCTTACCATAACCCGAGATCGACAGCGTCGTATAGTTCTGGGGCTTCGCGTTCTCATTCTGTCCACCGGGTACTTCCTTCCCAGTCACTGCAGCCTGCGCCGCCACGAAACCCGCTAACGAAAACCCTAGAGCCACAGCAGCCATCAATCCGATGGCCAACACCAAAGCCAATATCCGATTCATGCCTAAATCATGCATCAGCACCCCTTTAATCCTTAAGATTAGAACGCTCGCGTACTACGGTTCCGAACGAGTATGGGAAGAGATGTTATTAGAAGAGAATGGCGGACCAAGCGGTATGCAATTAAATAATTAAGTGAGCCATTTTACTATAGTTTTCTTTTTTCTTGGTTGCGGCTAGCATATTTGGCCTTGCTGTGTTAGGCGCCATATGGCTGTTTTAATTGCGCCTTTTCTAAGCCCTCCTCTCCATAAGCCTGTTTAACAACGATTAAAGAACCATGTTGCCCGTTTGGGAGAGTGAACATGAATGGAAAGCCAGCAAGTACATACATGCACGTGTTTTTAGTTTCCTAAATTGGGATGTTTCCCGCAAACTCCCCTATTTTCTGTTTATGCAGTACTATTAAGTGTATAGTGTAGACTTGTTTTCTGAAAATCTGTCACGATCATATCCATATTTGTGAAATAACTGTAGTAGAGAAAGATTGACGTTGCAACCATGGGTCATAGCTTTCATGCGCGCTTTATTTCCTCTGGTCTCCAGAGTACAGCTAATATTCCACCTACAATTCCAAGAAGTAAACCTATCCCCATACCGCCCATACAGCTTATTATGCTTACTACGGAAAAAACTATGATTAACGCACCCCATAACTCATGTTGTATCGGGTTTATGTAGAGCATAACGGCGACCGCGATTATTAGTATACCGAAGACCAAGCCTAATATACCCATAATGTAAGTAATGTTACCAAAGTTCAACCAGGGCATATGTTCCTCCATTTCATGCCTCATACCATCCCAGCCCATAGGGCACCACCAACTCCACCAAAGACACATAATAGCACTACTCAAAACTATGAAAATACCAGAAAGCAGCGAAAGGATGAAGGCCGCCACAGGTTTCTGATTTGAACTCATCAAACTCGCCCCAATAGCTTCATATACGCTCATGATTATCCGATATTTAATGATTCTTAAAAATGAACGGCTATCGTCGCCCAGTCGACGCCCGGAGCGTTAGAACATGATCCAACGCCCCCCGCCATGAGCGTTGGAGCATGCTCCAACGCGGCCCACGATGCTCGAATGTCCCGGAGAAAATGCTCCGGAAGCCTCTCCCCGGCTCGATTTGGACCGGGCGGGATTCGAACCCGCGACCTCCCACGCTCTGGTGATAATCATCGCCAGGCGGGCGATCTCCCAGCTGATCTACCGGCCCCTAAACCACTCTTAGTTTACTGGGTCGTCTTAAACTTTTCACGCATTCTTGTTAAACTAATAGCTTC
>CALJVH010000009.1 GCA_937974645.1 uncultured archaeon
GGAACCCGGTCGGCGAGCTGGTAAAATGGATCATGAAAGAGAGAATTGTCGAGCCGAGGAAGGCGCCCAGCATAGCGAAGCTTATCTTCGACCTAATCTCTGCGTACTCCTCGCGGTATAAGCGAGAATCAATACTGGAAGTCGCTAGAAGCGAGAAGATGTTTTATGAAGAGGTTAGGGAGTTTCTTGGGAAGGAGTTTGGAGCGATCGTGGAGATATACGAGGAAGGTGTTGAAGGCATATATGATCCCATGAGTAAGGCTTCATCCGCCCTACCATTAAGGCCCGGAATCTACGTCGAGTAATCCATGAGCGCTCAGCTCAGGATAGATGTATTGAGGGAGGCGAGGGTTGACCTAAAGTTCCTTCTAGAAAGAGGCTATAAGAGGCAGTCGGCGCTCAAGCTTGTGGGAGACAAGTATCAGCTGAGCAGAGCAGAGAGATCGATACTTTTCCGATCGGTCATGCCTGAGAGCGAGGCCAGCCTCATAAAGTCGAAGATGCTCAGGCCGGAGCAGCTTGAAGATAAGAGAGTTCTCGTGGATGGCTTCAATGTATTGAACACTGTCGAAGCCATGCTGAGGAGTGAGCCCTTGATACTATGCGACGACGGCGTGCTGAGAGATATCCTAGAAGCCCACTCAAAATATAGGCCATCACACCTAACCAAGAAAGCGCTTAGAGAAATATTGGAGTACTTGAAGAGCGTCGGGGTCACTGAGATCGAGATCCTCTACGAGTCTCAGATAAGCAGGAGCGGCGAGGTTGCAGGCTTAACAAGGCACCTCATCTCCGAGATCGGTCTCAAGGGGGATGCTAGGACGATAAGAACCGTGGACTCGGTGCTGATCAAGTCGGGGGAGATAATAGCGACGAGCGACTCGGCAGTACTCCTGAAATGCTATGCATTCATAGATATACCGCAAAACTTGGCATCTATAGCAGGAAAGAAGATCATTAGGCTATGAGCACGAAAATAGAGAGGAGTGATTGTTCGTTGCGGCGGGCTTAGCTTTCCGCGCCAACTTCCTTTCTCAATTTCTTGATACTCTCATCTACCTTTTTTTATCTCTTCCTCGACCTTCTTTATTTCATCCTCAAGCAGCCTTCGATACTCCTCAAGCCACTTTAGCTCCTCCTCTGGTCCCATAGGCCAGGGTGAGCTCCATGGATACGGGGCTCCTACGCACCAAAGCCACCAGCATGATCTTCCGCGGAATACCCAGCCTGGCCTCAACCATGGTGGAAGATAGCTGAAGGGGCCTCTTCCCGGCCAAGGCGACCAGCCCCAACCCCATCCGCCTCTCCATCCCACCACCCTTCACCTCAGAATTATGTGCATACGCACGAAAATATAAGCATTCCCGCTAGCTCCCGCTCAAAATCTCACCTATATTCCTCAAGAATCATTAACTCGTCTTCGGAGGCCGGAGTATATGGCGGATGAGATGATGGTGAGATGGCCTCCAGTAGCATGCGCGCATACTATTTTGATCGCACTTAGGCGCTTTATATTTTGTGCGTTTGCACAAATAATACTAACCAGCTTCTAGGATCAACTCAATCTCGTTGGCGATTCTCAGGAACTCTTGAGCCGCTGGGCTCTCCTTGTAGGTGAACAGATAGGGCTCGCCCGCGTCTGACGCCTTGCAGATATTAGGATCCAATGGTATTCTTCCTAGAAGTCTCACGCCCATCTCCGTGGAAATCTTCTCGCCTCCACCATGCATGAAGACGCTTATTTCGGCTCCGCAGTTTGGGCATACAAGCCAGCTCATGTTTTCAACTATTCCGAGGACGGGCAGCTCAAGCCTGCGGCAGAAGCTCACAGCCTTCCTGACTATAAATTGTGAGAGATCGGAGGGGATAGTCACTATAATCACGCCATCAACTCTCGGTATTGATTGCGCGATCGTGAGCGCCTCGTCCCCGGTCCCCGGCGGAAGATCGACGAGTAGGTATTCTAGCTCACCCCAGACGACCTCCGATAGAAAATCCATTATCGCCCGAGACTTCAGCGGCCCCCTCCATATCACGGGAGTATCATCTTCCGGCAGAAGATTATCTATAGACACAATTTTTATCCCGAGAGGGCCTTCTACGGGAAAAATCCCAGGAGGCCCTGCGCTCAAGGCTTGACCTCTAGCCCCAAGGATCTTTGGGATGCTGGGGCCGGTGAGGTCTCCGTCGAGTATTCCTATCTTCTCTCCGTCGTGTCTCATAGCTAGGGCTAGTGCTAGGTTTGCCGTTATGACGCTTTTCCCAACGCCGCCTTTCCCGCTAAGGATCAGCATCCTCCGCTTTATCCTCCTCATCCTAGCATCTATCCGTGACCTAATCTCCTCAAGATCCGCAACGGGTTGCCTACTCATCTCGAGCGCACCTTGACCTACTACGCCTCATGCCCCCGCTACAAGCCTCACCCTCAATTATTGGCGAGAGCTTCTTCTCCTGAATATCCTTCATCACCTGATCGAGGGTTTCGGATTCGGTCTTATACACTATGATCTCCAGACTCCTGAGAAGCTGTACAGCTCTCATCCCTATCCCTCTAACCACTATAGAATCAGAACCAAATCTTCTAACGATGTCAGCTGCCCCACAGGCTCCTCCATGCGCTGCCGTCGGAGCCTGCTCAATCTTGATGCTTAACGTGCCCGTAGAGTTTACGTGAGAAACTATGGCGTAATACTGTGACCTACCAAAATGCTCGGATAACCTAGATTGGTGACCACGGTTATCTTCGAGGGGAATCACATATCGGGTTTCCATGTTCTGGAGTTTGCTCGTGACGCTAAAAATATAAATTTTGTGCAAAATCACAAAAATCATCTACTGTGTTAAGAGAACTTTATTTAGCCAATTTACACCATGAAACTTTAAGGGGGAGCTGGATGCCAAGATGGTGTTGGAGAGTTCGCGGGAGAGGGAGGCCGCCGAGGGAAAGGCTGATAAGGGTAGGTCTGGAGTGTTTAGTTTTCGCGCCCTTAGACGCTTCTGGAATGCCGTTACAGGGTCCTCCAATATATCTTAGGCCGGATGAGCTTGAAGCTCTCAGGCTGGTTTATCTTGAGGGCAGGGCGCAGGAAGAGGCTGCTAGGCTCATGCGGGTCTCACGCGGCACTCTTTGGAGGGCATTAGATAATGGAAGAAGAAAGCTCATTCAAGCATTGGTCGAGAGGAGGCCGATAATCGTGTCGCCTAGCCCAGCCCCATCAAACCCATGACCCTTCTCAGGACCTTTGAATGCTTTTCCTCATCGCTCTTAATGAACTCGACGAGTAGTGCGCTGAAGCCTTCTGGTAGAAGCTTCTCGACCTCTTCCAGTCCTCCGATGTGCGCTTCTTCCTCCTTCCTTAAGAGCCTCTCGATGTCAACTCTTTTGAGTTGACTTATATCCACGACGCCGCCTTTCTCAATTGCCACTATTAAGGTCATTAGAATGTCGGCATGCCTTAAGCAGTCGCTCGCAAGCGCTCGGAAGATCATCCTAGCTAGATCATCCATCAGGTTTATGGCAACTTTCATGAATTCTTCGGCGGATTCCTGTTCGGCCTGAACTCTCCTACGTAGAGACTCCAGTATCCCTGCTATTTCCTTGCCTATTCCGCTGGGCACCACTTCGATTCTCTCCTCCATATCAAAGGCCCTCCGAATATTGAAGGCCGCGTCGTAAAGTTCCCCATCCGTCAGAACGCCTTTTGACAAAATTCTCTCCATAAGCTCATCGATATAGCGTCTGGCGGCTTCGCTCTCCGCTATCCTTCTTGCTGACAATGATGCCCTCCTCCCATTCAAGTAAAGGGTTATAGTTGGCTGACTCGCGCCCAAGGCCTCAGCCGCCTCCTTCCTGCTAAAGCCATGATCTTTTACAAGACTCATTGCCAGAAGCGCTCTAATTCCTGAGGCTATCTCCTCGACCCGCACTGGTAACACCCCCAGCTAATGGTAACCTCATCAATGCATTGCGCGAAAATAACGCTGTAAAATGCATGACTTTACATCATAAATTTAAATCACGGCTCCCAGAAAAACCTTACTGGGTTATAGCGGTGATTCTTATGAAAGTACCATTAGCCTCGCTTAATGAAGGCCAAGAAGCTGTTGTAGTCGAGATGAGGCCTTGTGAGACACCCACGAACACCGGGTTTTGGGGAGGGTTTAGGTGGAGATGGAGAGGCAGGGGCGGGCTTGGGTGGGGCGCCGTTAAGAGACTTGCGGATCTCGGTATACTCCCTGGGACGAGAATTAAGATTGTTAGAAAAGCTCCATTCGGAGGGCCGATAGAGATTGAAGTAGGAGGATCAAGGTTCATGATTGGAAGGAGTCTGGCTTCCAAGGTCATCGTGGAAGTTTAGCACGTAAGTTTCTTCTGAGGGGGCTTATTAAATGAGCTACGCAAGCATTCCGGCTCGTAAATGTGAGAGGCGTATCGCGCCGGATCTCAGGATAGCCTTGGCCGGCCAAGCGAATGTCGGTAAAAGCGTGATCTTTAACCAGTTAACCGGCCTTCATCAGCATATAGCGAACTGGCCAGGGACCACGGTAGATAAGGCTGAAGGAACATCATATTATAAGGGCCTCTTAATAGACGTGATAGACCTGCCTGGAATATACTCCTTGACGCATCTCTCTCTCGAGGAGAGGATCTCAAGAGACTATATTGCGCGGGAGAAGCCGGACGTTATTGTCAACGTGGTTGACACAACAGCTCTTGAGAGGCATCTAATCTTCACGCTACAGCTACTAGAGCTTGAGAGGCCGCTGATCCTAGTACTGAACATGATCGATCTGGCCGAGAAATATGGCATCGAGATAGACGTCAAAGCTCTCAGTGAGGAGCTTGGTGTGCCTGTCGTCATTACTGTGGCCATGCGCGGAAAGGGTGTGGCCCGGATCTTAGATGCCGCCGTCGAGCTATATAGGTCCAGCCGCTTCCCGAAGAAGATCCACTATGGCAGAGAGGTCGAAGAAAGGATTGAGGAGCTGGAATCAAGCTTGGGGGAAATCGGTCTACCATACCCGAGAAGGTGGATTGCTCTCAAACTTCTAGAAAAGGATGGGGAAATCCGGGAGCTCGTTAGGGAAAGGAATTCGAAGGCCGTGGAGCTGGCTGATAAATTGATCGCCGAGCTAGAGCGCATTCACGGGCATGATTCCTCTATTGTGATCGCGAATGAGAGGGCTTGCACGGCGAACCAGATTGCTAGGAAATGCATAAGAATAATTAAGCCGAGGAAGCTCACCCTTGGAGAAAGGTTCGATGAGGTCGCGACCCACCCGATAGTGGGCTACGCGCTCGCCGCCATAATGTTCATCGGGCTCTTTTCCATAGTCTTCAGTGTCGGCGGAATAGTCGCAAAGTTCTTCGAAGACTTCTCGGAAGTCATGCGCGATGCTTGGATGCGTATTTTGGAAAGCGCTCCTGTGTCCGAAATTGGTTGGTCGGCCGTCGAGAGCATATTTTTCCTTCTTGGCTTAGCTATGCCCTACATTCTCCCGCTTTACTTTCTGACATTCCTTTTGGATAACTGGGGGTATCTCGCGAGAGTCTCATTCCTTATGGATTCGCTGATGCATAAGGCGGGGGTTCATGGTAAGGCCGTGATACCCATGCTTCTGGGATTTGGGTGCAATGTTCCAGCGTGCTTTACGGCTAGGATCATGGATACCTGGAGGGAGAGGATGATAACGATTCTGATGACAACGTTGGTGCCATGCTCCGCCGTGACTGTCGTCGTGATGGGGCTCGTGGGAAGATACATGGGAGTGTGGTGGGTTGTCGGTCTCTATTTCTTCGCCCTCTTCCTCGCCTTCATCCTAGGCTCGATAGCGTCGAGAATTCTTCCCGGGGAGGCGGTTGAGTTGATAATGGAGATGCCAAGCTACAAGGTGCCAAATCTCAAAACGATACTGGTAATGACCTGGATCAGGCTGAGAGAATACTTCGAAGTAGCCGCCCCCCTCGTGGTGACAATGGGGATTCTCGTAAAAACCCTAGAATTCTCTGGTTTACTCGAGATGATATCAAGCATCCTCAGCCCTGTGACTACCGGATGGCTCGGATTACCCAAAGAGGTGGGCGTGTTATTGATATTCGGAATCCTGAGAAAAGAGCTCATACTGACTACGCTTGCGGGGCTCTTCGGAACCTTAGACTTCTCGCAGGTGCTCACGGCAAACCAGATAATAACGCTCTCTATAGTGACAATGCTATACATACCATGCGCCGCCACGATCTCCGTCCTCTTCAGGGAGGCTGGGGCGAAAACAACCCTGATAATTACATTAACGGAGATAACTCTAGCAATACTAATCGGCGGAATAGCCTTAAGGCTCCTCCTAATTCTAGGAGTAAGCTAGATCCCACTTCGAGACCCAGGCCACATGGAAAGAGCCTTATGTACCTCTATGAGGCAACCCTTCTTACATAACTATATATTAGCCTGGAGATATCGTCACAATCGAAGCAGTTGGAGTAATGATCGGGCCCGTAGCTCAGCTTGGATAGAGCATCGGCCTTCTAAGCCGATACGTGAAGAAAGCCGGGGGTCGGGGGTTCAAGTCCCCCCGGGCCCGCATCATGGACGATGTTCACTTTGAATATTACAGCTTAATCCTCGCTCTTAGATTTGCTCTTCCTAGTACTTCCGGATTTGCTATGTAATTTGGTTTTTCGCCACGTAGAACAGCTATGATGTCCTCTGTCACCATGTCTCCCATGTTCTTTACGGCCTCCCAAGTATGTGCTCCTGCATGCGGGGTTATTATTACATTCTCAAGTTTTAGAAGCTCGCTATCTGGCGGGGGTGGCTCCTTCTCCAATACATCAAGCGCTGCTCCTGCTATCCAACCCTCTTTCAGCGCTTTAACTAACGCCGCCTCGTCCACTAACTCGCCTCTCGCCGTGTTCACTATGTATGCCGTCTTCTTCATCATCTTCAGTTCTCTCTCCCCTATCATGTGATACTTTTCAGGAGACATCGAGGTATGGATGGATATTACATCTGCTACTGAGAGGAGCTCTTCGAGCGAGACGAGCTTTATCCCGAGCTTTTCAGCTTCCTCCTTTGGGACGCGGGGGCTGTAGGCTATCACAGTCATGCCGAATCCCTTGGCTATCTCCGCGACTATTCTCCCTATTCTCCCAAGCCCTATTATCCCCAATACTTTCCCCCTCAGCTCGCGGCCAAGACCTCTCCCCTTACCCCAGATACCTTGCTTACCCGCTTCATTCAGTTTCGGAATATCTCTTGCGAGAGCTAATATGAGCGCGAAGGCGTGCTCAGCAACAGCGTTTGTATTTGCTCCGGGGGTGTAGGTGACTATTATCCCATTTCTCGTAGCAGCCTCGAGATCAACGTTATCGATCCCGACGCCATATCTCGCCAGTATCTTCAGATTCTTAGCAGAATCGAGCACTCGTGCAGTATATTCGTCCACACCAGCTACAACAGCATCGTATTCGCCTATCATCTTAAGGAGGTTAACTTCTTTTAATGGGGGGTTCTCGGCGAACTCGACATCTCCGACCGATTTCAGCTTCTCCAGCTGCTCCGGATAATATCTACCATAGGACCTTGGTGTAACCAATATTCTAGGTCTACCCGTATCGGACATCAAGATCGTTGTATTGTGATTGTAGAATATTAGCGTTATGTTTACGTCATTGAGCAAAATGCGCTACAATCCTCTTTTTCATCACGCTATAATGCAAAGGTTAATTAAGTGTAAATAGCGGTTACTTAATGACCTTCGATTAAGGGGGAGGAATTGATGGGCCTATTTGAGAAGCATGAGGTAGTCGCGAGCGTCATAGGCATCGGGCTCGTGCCGATTTTCTATCATGGGGATGTTGAGGTTGCGAAGAACGTCTCCATTGCGGTCGCGGAGGCCGGCTCAAAGCTTCTAGAATTCACTAATAGGGGTCCAAGAGCGTTCTTAGTCTTCGAGGAGCTTGTAAAGTGGAGGGACCGCGAGAGACCAGACCTAATACTAGGAGCAGGAACCATTTTAGACCCAGCTACGGCCGCGTTATACATAAACTTGGGAGCAGATTTCATAGTTGGCCCAAACTTCAATCCGGAGGTCGCTAAGCTATGCAATAGAAGGCATGTGCCATATATTCCTGGATGCAGTACTCCAACCGAAATAACTACGGCGGAAGAATATGGCGCAGACATCTTCAAGATATTCCCAGCAGAAGTTCTGACCCCGAAGTTCATCAGCAATCTGCTTGGGCCTTACCCATGGCTTAAGCTCATGCCGTCCGGGGGGTTAAACCCCGTCAAGGAGGAGATTGAAGAGTGGATTAAGGCGGGTGCCGTTGCCTTGAATATGGGTAGCGCGCTGCTGAGAAAGGACTTGATCGACGCCAAGAAATACGAGGAGCTAAGAAAGAAGGTTGAGGAGTGCCTCAATTATATCAAGGAGGCCAAGTCGAAATACGGAAAGAAGAAATAAGCCTTCACTAATCAACCCTTATTTTTGCTCTGAGGTTTTCCCTTTTCAACACCTCTGGGTTCAGTATCCATAAAGGCCTCTCCTCTCTAAGGATTCTCAGAGCTTCCGTTATCGAGTACTCATCCATTAACCTACAAACACTACTTGTAGCGAAGGCTACATGCGGCGTTATTATCACGTTATCCAACTCTAATATGGGGTGGTCTGCTGGTATCGGCTCCGGATCAAATACGTCGAGTGCGGCGGCCTTCACGATGCCGTTCTTCAAGGCCCAGAGGAGGGCATTTGAGTCTATTATCCTCCCTCTCGCTGTGTTGATTATGTAGACTCCCTTCTTCATCTTCTTGAACCTCTCCAGGTTCAGCAACCTCTCGGTTTCGGCCGTTAATGGAGCATGTATCGTTATTATATCCGAGCATACGAGGAGCTCATCCAAGTCAGAAACCGCTATAGCCCCGCTTAACCTGACGAAGTCACGCGATACATATGGGTCGTAGACTAGGATTTTCCTAGGTCTGAATGGCTTGATCAGCTCGAGGACTCTGAATCCTATTGCTCCAAGCCCTATGAAGCCTATTACCTTGTCCTCCAAGGATTCGCCAATCATTTGCTCGAGCTCTTCAGACTCAGAGCCTACACCCCATTTGCCCTTCTTAACGAAGCCATGGGCTTGCGGGAGTTTTCTCAGGACTGAGAGCATTAAGGCGACTGTTTGCTCTGCAACCGCGTCATTTAACAGGTATGGTGGGAGCCTTGAGACTATTACGCCCTCTCTTGTCGCGTCTTCGAGGACGACGTTATCGTACCCTACCCCCCACCTTATTACCGCCTTAAGTCTTGGAAGCCTTCTGAAAAGCTCTCCGTTATAGGTCATGATTGAGCCTGCTATTATTATATCCGCTTCTTTTAGCTTCTCACATTTTTCCTCGATTGGAACATCCTCGCCAACATATACTCTAGTTAACTCTACATTATGGCCGTGAAGCAGCTTTGAGACGTCGCTAGCGACCCCGAAGAGCCTCAAGTTTACCGCATAAATCTTTGCTAACATTTTCCGCGTTTGGCTTATTAAACCATGAGATATACCTTGATCTCGCTAGAGCTCTTTCCGATATCGTTGAGAAGTAAGGTTAGTATAGTCCGGGAAAATCTTTTAAATAATCTTATGACTCTTAAACCGGCTCTTCGGGGGAGGGGAGAATCTGATTGGGGGAGATGAAGGTCTTGGGGCGGCATATAATAGCGGAGATGTATGGATGCGATCCCGTCCTCCTTTCAGACGTAGATAAATCTGTTTCCATACTGCGTGAGGCTGTAGAGTCTGCTGGCGCCACGTATCTCGGCGAATTTCATAAAAGATTTGAGCCATGGGGGGGTGTTACGGTGATTATAGCGCTTGCTGAGTCTCATATATCGTTACATACTTGGCCGGAGTACGGTTACGCCGCTCTAGACATCTTCACCTGTGGGGAGAAGGCGGACCCGTGGAGGGCTTACGAGTACGTCGTGAAGAGATTTAAGCCGAAGAAGGTGAACGTGACTGAGATGATGCGAGGGCTTATAAAGACGGAGAAGTTTCAAGGAATGAGATAAGCGGAATGCTTATCAGAATATCCTCGACTAAGTTTGTTCTTGAATGGATAACCGAGAGCTTAGCATCCCTTTACGGCATTGAGGAGTTAATCTATTCTGGGAGGACGAAGTATCAGAGGGTTGATATACTCAGAACTAGAGATTTCGGCGTAGTCTTGCTTCTGGACGGCCTTCTCCAATCCTCCGAGGAGGATGAATTCATATACCATGAGATTCTTGTTCACCCCGCGATGGTAGCTCATCCAAAGCCAAGGCGCGTCCTGATAATCGGTGGAGGTGAGGGGGCGACTGCTAGGGAAGTTGAGAGATATAGGGATGTCGAGGAGATAGAGATGGTTGATCTGGATGGGGAGCTGATAGAGATCGTGAAGAAGTATCTTCCATGGGGAAGGGAGGGGTTCGAGGATCCACGCTTGAGGCTGGTGATCGCGGAGGGGAGAGGGTACTTGTCCAAGCAGCCCGATGGATACTATGACGTGATAATCATGGACGCGACTGATCCCTCCGAGGAGAGCTTGGCGATCCAACTGTATACTAGGGAGTTTTACGAGCTTGCTTTTCGGAAGCTTAATGATCAAGGGATAATAGTTACCCACGCTGCACCCCTGCTAATTAAAGATGCCATAGTTGCCTCGGTTCAGAAGACCATAGCCTCGGTCTTCCCTCGAACATGTATTTACGCCTCATATGTGAAGTCTCTTGAGGCCATGTGGAGCTTTGTTGCAGGCTCTAAGGGAGTCTTACCCTCAGACCTGCGGGGGCATGAGGTGGATAGGAGAATTGAGGAGAGGGGTGTGAGGGGGCTGAGATTCTATTCCGGCGAGGTTCATGACGCTATTCTCATGCTCACAAAGCATTACCGAAGGAATTTCAAGCCGGAAGGAAGAATTTACTCGGATGAAATGTTCTCGAAAGCACGAGATGAGCGGGACAAAACCCTAAATCTCCCTCCTTAAAGCATCTTTCTGGGAGTAGGATGATCGAGGGTATAGAATGGCTCTTCATAGCGTTCATAATAATCTTTCTCATCTTGTGGGATCCGCAGAAAATCCCAAAGCTTGCTCGAGCGCTGGCTGAGGCGAGAAGGGAGTATGAGAAGGCCGCATCAACCGTGCAGGAGGTTGTTAAGGAAGTTGAGAAAGAAGCCGAAAAACAGGATGTTGAGAAAGATATCATCGAGAAGGCGAAAAGCCTCGGAATAAATACGTATGGCAAGACCAAGGAGGAGATACTACTTGCCATGTTTAAGAAGAGCATGGAGGAGCGGGAAGCTAAATCGAGCGAAAAAGGAGAGATCGCACCGTCGGAAAGCAAGACTGGTCAGAATTCCTTAAATAATAAGGTTGAGCCACCTAGACCCGACAAATCTTGAGGTTGAGTAAATCATCTTCGGTCATAGTGCTCGCGGCAGCATTTCTAATCGCATTGTTAATAATCCCGGTCCAAGCCCCCGACCAGCAGACACCATACAGAATTATAGAATTGAATGAGAATGGGCTTGTGTATGTGTATGATGTTTTGCCCGCAACCAATGGCATCGCTAGAATAGGGTTTCCAAGAAATCTCATCAAGAGTTTGGTGAACTATGCATGTCAGGAAGATCCTGAACCTGAGCTCATGATTGAGGATAACTTCCTCTGGATAGTTGTGAATGGAGTATCAGGTCGCGAGATCCACTTGCTAACAGTCTTCCGAGACATTGTTTCCTGGAACCCGTCGGCTCAAGTCTTCTCATTCAAGATCCCTCTCCATCCCAGAGTTCAAGGCCTTGGGAGGACTGGTTTTTCGATTGAGATAAGGTTGCCGAAAGATGCTCAACTTTTCGAGATTTCGCCAAGCTTCCTCAGTCAGATTTCGCCTGGGTTAGTTTCAGGATCTCTAAGTGATGTTGATTTATCCCAAGAAGAACTTAGCGAGGTCTCGCTAAGTTTCTCGAGCAAGGAGCTCAAGCTTCTCGACATAGTCTCGGCGAAGCTCTTAGTCGAGGTTCCGGAAAGAAGAGCCGGTATCTCGCTTAAGGTGAGGTTCTACGGCGGTTTTCAGCTAAGTGAGATTAAGCTACGTTTGCCTGAGAACTTTGAGCTGGTTGGAGCTGAGGATGGATTGGGAAAGCTCTCGAGCAGCGTTAGGGAGGGTGGAGAGGTGGTGGTGAGATTGAGGCAGCCACTGAGCAATTATGGAGTAGATCTCTTTACCGTTAATGTTAGGCTGGGCGAGAATTCCGAGCTAGTAAAGCTTGGAGATGGGAAGATCTCCATTGGGCTACCCACGCCTCTAAACACCACGATCTGGATTTATGATGTTGAAATCCGCTTAAAAGGGGGAGAATTAAGGTCGTGGAGCCCGGAACCCCTCGAGCTGAGGATGGAGTATCCGGAGAAGACTATTCTCACGTATCGGTTCGATCACGTGGACCCGCTTAATGCTGGCAGGCTCAAGATAAGCTTAAGCTATGAGCCAAGAATGAGCCTCTTCCAGATCTCCTCATATCTGGTCTTGGCATCCCTAATCCTCCTCGTCTCCTCAATGACGATCATCTACAGATTCCGGGGAAGGGTTGTGGAGAAGAAGCTTGGAGAAACCTTATTCGATGAGGCGGGCCTGATAGCGGGGGTTTATCAGAAGATGATGGATCTTATCTCAAGCGAGAGGATCTATGATCGTAGCCTCGCTCGTAAAACTTTGCTTGAACTGAGGTCTGAGGTCAGGCAGGAAGCTGAAAGGATCAAGAAGCTTGGAGCAGAGCTGGTTAAGGAGGAGCTTAAGGCCGCTGAGCAGGTTAAGGATCTAATAAAGGCCGTTGAAGACCTTCAGCGCTCGGTCGAGAAGACGTGGAGCGAGGTTTACCCATATCTTTCAAGATCGCTACCGAGGAGCAAGCTTGATAAGGCTCTAGAAGGGTGCCGCAGAGATCTTAAGAAAGCTTATGACTCATTCATTAGCGAGCTCGAGGGCTTAAGAAGAAGGCTATGTTGAGGCTTTAACCTCCCTCATAATTACTTGAAATGGATCTTCCATGATCCTCCAGAGTATTTGAGCCTTCTTCATCCAAGCATTCCTGACCACGTCTAGATCTTTTAGGAGTTTAGCCAAGATTTGGATAACTGCTCCTGAATCTTCGAGGTGGGTGAGGAGCCTTCTTCTCTCGAGGAATTTGAGAACTGTTGGAAGCTCTCCCGGATATATCGAGATTGCCGGAACCCCGAGCAGTGAAGCTTCCTGAGTCATCGTCCCCCCACCTCCAATGAAGACTGCGGAGTACGCTATCAATGATGCTCCTAGAACCGGTCTATCGATAATGACAGCTTTCTCGCCCAGAATTCTTCTTGCGAGCTCCGCTTGCTCCACGTATCGGCAAAGCACTACGAGTTTTAGATCTCCGAGGATCTCTATAATCTGCCGGGCGAGGTCTAGAAACTCGTGGTCTCCAGTCTTAAAGTAGGAGGCTTGGGTCTCAGGCATTCTAAAGAGCACATAGCCCCTCTCATCAAGATCCCCGAGAGCACTCTTATCCGGCTTAAAGTCCTTGAGCCAGAAGCATGGGTCCAATGCCTTATACCGCGTTATCGTACTCCCGCTAGCACCGGTCTCAATCCATTCTCGGAGAGGGATTACCCAAGGCGTTAGAACCTTTCTCGAGAGCGGCGCGGTCAGCCGATTTACGGGAGAATGCGGCGTATCCGAGATTAGGAAATGCGGTATCCTGAGCCCGTAGGCTATTCTAGCGGCTTCCGGCGATCCGCTCGAGAGGCATATATCAGGCCTCTCAGGAATTATCTCATCTAGTAGAAGCTTCATCCTCTCTATGCTCGCTCTTAGCTTACCCTCAAGATCGCCGCCACCCCACTCACCAATTCTTATTATACTCCAGTCACAGAAGCTCGTCTCAATAAGCTCATCGAGCTGGATGTATCTCCTCGAGGTTAGGAGGATGTTATGACCTAACTCCCTAAACCTCTTAGCTAAGCTTGTGAATAGGAGGAGCTGCTTCGGGCTCAGAATATCCATCCAGATCTTCATTCCGGGCTACTCCGGCTTCTGGGGATTTATTGACTCAAATTCTCCATAAACGTAATCCACGTCAAGATCAGATCTTAGGAGGAGCCTGGCTTCGACCTCATCGGCGAATTCTGATGCAAGCTTCCTATCAAAGGACACGAGTTCATCTATGAGGTCTATTGGGAATGGTAGCCCGGTAGCAGGATTAGCGGATGCCTGGAGATAGGAGAGAGCTAGGTCTTGGTCGACGCCGTTTCCAAATTCTATGCATGCCGGCGCGGCATGCGGAGATAGCTTGACATATAGCCTCTTAGGTGATATTACCTCCCGGTAAGTCGCATCCTTAAGCGCGTCGCATGCCCCTTGGGGGCAGAGGTCTGTGGCTATCTGGAGCCGGAGCTTCTTCTCAACATGCTCGAGCGCTATCCTGAGCTTCTCATCTTCGGGCTTCCTGCTGATCTTCTTCTTTATCTCGTGGAACCAACCCTTCAAGCCGCTATAATGGAGGTAGTACGAGCCGTCGCCGAGAAGGTCTGCGTAGTCGAAGTATTCTCCCGGGCCCATGAGCCTCCTAAGTATGGCTCTATCATTTCTGTTCAGGGTTGAGTTAAGGGACCAGGTTCTCGAAAGGAGCCAACCATCTATCGCGGCCGTTCTAACCCTCTTTATCACTGCCACGGTCTTTCCACTATCCCTAAGCTTCTTCGAAAGCTCATAGATCTTATCGATTAGATCCCAGCCCACCATTATTTCCAATCTTTCAAGATCCGGGCCCTTGAGCCCGAGCTCTTCGATCCTCTTATCCTTTATCTCGCTACATCTTGTCCTGAAGCCATAGAAGGAGCCATCAATCAGCATTAGATCCACGTCGTATTTCTCGATGCATTGTAGAGCAAGCTTCCGCTCGAGGAATGTTGCGAGAAGACTTAGGATCTTCCTAGTATGTAATGGGCTACCGGTCTGCGGGGCTATGAGATAACCCGATTCCATCGACTCCTCATCATCATCGGTGATTATCTTATCTCCATCTAAGACCATGTAGGTCGCGGCGTAGACTCCGATCCTAAACCCAAGCCTCTCACTTAGCTTTGGAGAAAGTGATCCATCAACTACCCCAATCCTAAGATCGCGTATGAGGTCTCGCGGAGCTTTTCTAAATCTTAAGCTCTGCCTCAGCTCACCGAGCCTCTCATCCTCTCTTCTAAGCACCTTGAAGACCCATCCACTCGCTTCCTCCGCCAACTCGAAGAATAACTCTTGAAGCCTTGGCGGAAGCTTAGAGAAAGCGGTCTCCTTCTCTGGCTCGCTCAATGGCTTTCACCAGCAAGTTGAGGGTAGCCTATCCGATAAAGGTTTTTCCAAGATCAGCTCTCAGAGAATTCTATGGTCGGCGGTCTAGCCTTGAGGTAGGCCTTCTTTTTCGAGCGCGCTATTATCTCCCGCTCCCGTATCTCGGATATTCTCTCGCCTTTTAAGTTCAGCTCTACGATAACTTCCTCGGGAGTGTATTTTATCTCGAATCCGAGTCTCTTGCAGAGCTCTATCATCCTAGTGTTCTCGGGCATTACCAGGCCGTAGATCGACTCCAGCCCCTTCTCCACGGCCACTTGGATGAGCGTGTCTATCAGCTTGGTGCCAAGGCCCTTCCCCTGGAAATCATCCGCCACGACTACCGCGAATTCTCCACGCCTCCTGAAAGAGTCCATTATCAGTCTTCCAACTCCCACATTCCGCTTCCTTCCATCGCTATCGATGTATTCGGCGATTATGGCCATCTCGCGATCATAATCGATATTACAAAACCCCACGAGCATATCATGCGTTACATCCTTGATCACGTAGAAAAATCTGAACCTCTTCGTCTCCTCCGAAAGGTTCGCGATAAACTCCGCTTCCAAGGGTTCATCCTCAGGTCTGATCGGCCTGAGAATTACCTGCTTTCCATCCCTCAGTCGGTAGGGGATTATGTATTTCGTTGGATACGGCATTATTACGAGGTTAGAGTATGGCTCTGGCTCCCTATCTCCCAGCTCATGATCCAATAATATCCGCACATCGACTGCGTATGCCTCGCTCCCCGAGACGAGAAGCGGATTGATGTCAACTTCCCTGATCTCGGGGAAATCGACGAGCATATTGGAGAACCTTACTAGGATCTCCTCGAGCTTAGCAATGTTAGCTGGAGGCTTATTCCTATACCCCTCCGCGAGGAATCGGTAGATCTTGGCCTCTTTCATGAGCCTCCTTGCTAGAACCTGATTGAGCGGCGGCAGACCAACCGCGTAATCCTTGAACAATTCAACAGCGAATCCTCCTGATCCAAAGAGTATCACGGATCCGAAGATCGGGTCCTTCTTCGATCCGATGATGAGCTCGTAGTCCGCGCTCGTTATCATCTTCTGTACGTAGACTCCCTCAATTCGTGCATCAGGCATCTTTTCCCTAACTCTATGAATCAGTTTGTTAAACGCCTCCCTGAGCTCGTTTTCATTGTTTACCCAAGTGATGACTCCGCCGACATCAATTTTATGGATTATGTCTGGTGATACTATCTTTAACACCACCGGGTATCCAATTTTGGAAGCAATCAGCATTGCCTCGCCAACGCTTTTAGCGAGGCCACCCTCGGGAATAGGGATGCCATACGCCTTCATGAAGCGCTCTGCCTCGTCTATCAGCAGGACATCTCTCTTCTCCCTCCTCGCCCTCCTGATCAGAACCCTGAGATGATATTTTGGTGGGGCGAGATCGACCGAGAGCTCCCTCGGCGTCTCATAGAGGAGGTCTAGGTTCAGCTTGTACTTGCACATGTACATGTAGGTTCTTACGGCATCCTCTGGTGTGGCGTAGC
The DNA here is from genome assembly GCA_937974645.1 of uncultured archaeon. Classification (GTDB taxonomy): domain Archaea; phylum Thermoproteota; class Nitrososphaeria_A; order Caldarchaeales; family Wolframiiraptoraceae; genus Wolframiiraptor. Next base: position 16,907 of record CALJVH010000009.1, read on the forward strand.
ATGGGATGCCATTCTTGGAGAATATCTGTCTAGCTTCTCTTATCTCATTACTTCCGCCCATCCAGACTGTGAGTACGGGCTTCCTCTTCTCAGCGATTACATCAATTATTGCCTCAGCGAGCTCTATCGACTCAGCAGCTCCCTGCGGCGTGTATATCACGATCACGCCATCAATCTCGGGATCACTTAGGCAAATCTTCAAAGTCTCAATATATCTCTTGACGTCCGCGTCTCCTATGATGTCTATCGGGTTCCCTCTACTCCAATGAGATGGTAGGATTGCATCGAGGGCTTTAATCGTTTTCTCCGAGAGCTTCGCCATCTCGCCTCCATAATCAATTACGGCGTCGGCGGCGATCACGCCGGGACCTCCGGCATTAGTTATTATCGCTAGCTTCGGGCCCGCTGGAAGATATCTGGAGTCCAAGACCCTAGCGCAGTTAAAGAGGTCCTCTATCTCGTCGACGCGAATTGCACCGACCCTCTTAAACGCCGCATCATAAATCTCGAAGCTTCCAACCATGGCGCCTGTATGGGATTTTGCGGCCTTAGCGCTCGTCTCATACTTCCCCGGCTTCAGGATTAGTATGGGCTTGGTTCTAGCGAACCCCCTAACGGCACTCATGAATTTTCTAGCCCTCTTGATGTCATCCAGCCCCTCCATGTAGACGAGTATGCTGCGGGTCTCGGGATCTTCTCCGAGATAGTCTATCAGGTCTCCGAAGTCTATGTCGAGCATTGATCCCAGCGAGATGAACATGCTGAATCCTATGTGGTGCGCGAGCGCCCAGTCTAGGATCGCTGACCCGAGGGCTCCGCTTTGTGAGATAAATGCTATAGGTCCCGGCTCAGGCATCTTCCTGAAGAATGTGGCGTTAAGCCCTACGTGAGGCCTAATGAATCCGAAGCAGTTGGGCCCAAGAACCCTCATCCCATACTTCTGCTGAATTCGCTTTATTTCCTCCTCAAGCTTCCTACCCTCTTCTCCAACTTCTCTGAAGCCTGCGGAGATTATTATTACACCATCAACACCAGCCTCTCCGCATTCCTCGGTGACTTTTGGAACGGCCTTCGCCGGGACCGCTATTATCGCGAGGTCAACGTGCTTCGGAACATCCTTGATGCTTGGATAGCACCTCAGCCCGAATACCATCTCCCTATTCGGGTTAACAGGGAAGATCTCCCTACCATTCTTCCACTCGAGCAGATTCTCCATTATCGCTCTTCCCACGGAGCCCTCCCTCTCGGTCGCCCCGATCACCGCCACGGTCTCTGGATCAAACATCCGCTCAATACTTCCCAAATCGATCCCGCTTACTCCTTCCTGATTCCACTATTAGAATTTTGGCATCGCAGCTGCGTGCGTGAAAACGGAGTTTTTTCATGGAGTCAAATGACGAATTCATATTCGGCAAGACGAGAAATGTGCTATCTCCAAAGCCCACCGCTCTCCAGCATCCTTTTCATGTTCTCCTCGATCGCGCCTCTCCTCTCACCATAGAAGTCTCTGCCCGTCGAGTCTATCGTAATCATCAGAGGGCCGAAGCCTCGAACCCTGAGAATCCACATCGCCTCCGGTATCCCGAGATCAAGCCATTCCACTTTCTCAACGCTCTCGATAGCCTCGGCCGCCAATGCTCCGGCTCCTCCAGGGTAGATTGCATAAGCCGCTCCAAATCTCTTACAAGCTTCGGCGGTCTTCGCGCCCATTCCGCCCTTACCCACGATGAGCCTGACTCCAGTCTTTTTGATGAGATCCGACTCATATTGCTCAAGCCTAGTGCTCGTGGTCGGCCCCGCTGAGACTATCTCCCAGCCCCTCTCCCCCATCCTCACCACAGGCCCCATGTGATACAATATCAGTCCTGAGAGATCTATCGGCAGCCTCCTACCGCTTTTGAGATACTCTATGGCTCTTTTATGGCCGGCATCTCTCAATGTGACCACAAGACCGTCCACGGTTATCAGGTCTCCCACTCTGAGCATCCTGACTTCCTGCTCGCTTATGGGGGTCCTGAGCACATATTCCAATTCTAAGCCGCCTCCATTTCATTTAAGAAACGGTGGACCAGGAACTCGACTTTACCTCTTCTAATCCTCATGGCGGAGTATCTGAAGGCCCAGCAACTTGCCACTACTCCGACCGCGAGGGATGCTGGATGTCTGTGAGAAGCCTCCATCCTAACATCCAGCGCGGTTGCCCCACCACCAACCCCATGAACCCCCCAGCCGAGCATATTCACAGCCTTAAGGAGCCTCTCCTCAAGCGAGGCTAGCTCCGGCCTCGGATTATGGGAGCTCATTCCCCTCAAGAGAGCCCTCTTGGCCAGGCAGAGGGCCGTGTAAGCAGTTCCACTAAGCCCAACGCCGATGACTAGGGGCGGGCACGCTCTTGGACCAGCCTCCTTGACCACCTCCAAGACGAACTTTAACGCTCCCTCAATGCCCGCGCTCGGCGTCAGGACTGTGACTCCGCTGGCGGCTTCACTGCCACCGCCCTTAAGCAGAACAGTTATCTCGGCATAATCCTCTCCGGGTACTGTCTCCCAGTCTATCCATGGGACATAATCGCCCGTATTATCGCCCGTATTCTCCCCGGTCAACATGTCGACGGCGTTGGGCCTGAGGGGAATCTCCCTCGTCGCCTCCGCAACGGCCATCCTAAGAATACCAGGAAGCCTTCTGAGCATCGGGAATCTCTCCCCGGCTCTTACAGTGAACATCACGACACCCGTGTCTTGACAGATGGGCCTCCCACGCCTGCCAGCCAGCTCAACGTTCTCGAGGATCGCGGCGAGCATCCGCCTCGCCAGCGGATTCTCCTCAAGCTCATACGCTCTTCTCAGGGAGGCCTTCACGTCTTCGGGTAAATGTGTTGCAGCAGCTCGAATAAGCTCGACAACGTATCTCCTAATCCCTTCCTCGGTGAGCACGTGGAGGGCATCGTCAACTTTTATTTAAGCCATTCCCCGAAGCGCCATGGCCTATCTTATTATCTTCTAGTTTTGTCAAGTGTGTTTTGATAATCTTGGTGGTATAACTTTATTTTTCTTGAAGCTTTCTTGTATGAGCGCTGGTGTTTGGTCCGAATGTTTTGAACATTGCTGATAAGACGCCTGACATAGGTAGGTGTAGATAATTACGATTATAGTAATAGTTTAGTGGCTGGAATAAATTATAATGGTTTGGAGAGGCATTTATATGTGCTCTAAAATCCAGCAATCAATCTTAGCAGTAGTGATTTCCGAATTCATCTTCAGCAAACTCATAATTATTCAATGGTTGAGACAGAAAGTGTTTAATATTTTATTGATGAACCGCTAGTCCCTCATAACCTAATTAATTTGTGATGAACTTTTTTTGATACCATTCTTTGAAAAGTTTCTCACATAGTTCTAAAACTTTTCTTGCGTTTGCCAATGCTTTATCAGCATCTCTCTTAGAATATAGCTTATATGGAGGTGTCATTGTTTCTTCATCCCCATACATTGATGGTTCCCTCTCCCTTCTAAGCTCCCTAGAGATTCCAGCAATTTCATCAATATCTTCTCTAAACCATTCTGGAAATCTATCAGAATGTTCTCTCAAAATGGGTCCTACATCATGCCATTTTGGCGGCTCTATACCGACCAGCCTTAAGATACCTTTTAACGCTAACTCGACGGATTCTTGAGATTGCCTTATAACATATGGATATTCTCCCTCCTCTAAAGCTCTCTCGGCGTATCTAAGCCTAATCTTCGCCTGTTTAATATTGTTCTCAGCCATGTCGATATTATTCAATCTCTATAACCTCTCCTACTCTGATCTTTGGTTTGAGTATCCAATACCATCTTCTCCCTTTCCATATTCTTCGAGCTCCAAGCTCTTTTAATCTTCTTCTAAGCTCTTCAATAATATTCTTCATGAAATCGTTTTTATCGTATAGAATTTCTGCGTCTTCAACTAGGTCGAGGTATAGAGGTGTAAATTTCTCAGCTTCTTCAACACTTTTAATAACAGGTGAGAAATATATCGTCATTCCATATTTTTCCTCTATCTTCTTCAATTCATCTTCAATAGACTTCTCCGCCTCATTAAATAAAGCAATTCTATCTAATCTGCTTTGAGGCATGTTTGCTCCAACTATTAACAGGTCTATATCAGACGTTCCACCAGCATCACCTCTTGCAAAGGATCCGAACAAGATTACCGATATTAGGTCTTCACCTAACCTTTTCCGTAGAGCCTCAGTCATAATACGTATAGCTTCCCTGCATCCATTGAGTAATTCTTTCTCCAATTCTCCTACCTAATATGATGTGTTGGAAGATGACATAAATAGCTTTATCTTCCTCGCATCTTCTATTCTCTTTTATCTAACTACCCTCTTTTATCTGGAAGCTTATGAGGAGCGGCGTGGGGGACGGGTTCATTCTGCCGAGGAAGTAGAAATGGCCCTCAGGGAGGGTTAGCAGGATCTCGGGAGAAATATAGTATGATGCCGCGAGCTTCTGAGCTTCCTCAAAGTCCAGTGGGTGGATTCTCCCTATGAACTGCGTGTTGAGATTTCTCCTCACCGCCGCGTTTAGCCCTATCTCGCCGGCCATGCCCTGCGATAAGATCACTATCGAGAGGCCATAGCTTCTACCCAGCGCACACAAGTCGATTATTATGTCGGTTGTATCCCTCTCGAGTCCACGAGGCTGCCATGGCGCGTACTGGGGCCCCTCATCAATAACTAGGGCTACGTCGAGCCTCTGCTTATTCTCCATTAGCCTCTTCAGGTATCTGGCTATGGAGTAAAAGGCGGCGAGCTTCTGCTCTTTTTCTCCCTTGCTCATATCTATTACGACGATCCCTTTCTCCTTCGCCATTGTTAGTATCTGCCATGGTTCGATCGTCCCGAGGAATCGTTCAACCTCTTCCTCCGTTATCAGCTCGAATGATGAGTCCAGCCTATCGAGCCAGAGCTGGCCCGTCTCCGCTTTAATCTTCTTCGCGTTCTGCTCCAAGATCAGCTTAGCGTGCTGGTAGATCAGGCTCCTCGCCTCTTCTGGCGGCCTCCCCCTCCACTCGACCCTCCTCAGCGCCTGCTCAACCGCCGTCGAGACGGGATTCTCCTCCCTTTCGAGGTACCCGAAGTTTTTCGTTAGCTGGTTGAAGTATCTCAGAACAGTCGGGTCGTCTATCTTGACTCGGTCTAGGGGGATCGAGCTCTCGAAGTAGGGTGCGTAGTCGCTCCCCTTCCAGTCCATGATTATCACGCTGTATCCGGCTTTCCTGAGAAACGGTATCACCTCGTATCTCGCGAGATAGCTCTTTCCAGACCCGGTTACCCCGAATATCCCTATGTGATAATTGATGTATTGTTTGAGGACCGGCACTCTCCACCTCGGCTCCGCCCAGTAATGACCTATCGTGAGGTCAGAGTTGCATAAGTACCTCATTGGATCATCCTCTCCAATGTACATCTCGACGAGCGATGTTGGCGCTATTATGAGCTTATTCTGCTCTAGCCCGTTCTCCCCCATCATGCCGATTATTTCGAGGTTGAAGATGTAGAATTCCTTGACGCTGCTTGGAGTCCTCCCAGTCTTCGCGTAAGCTATTCCAGGCGTGAAGCTCGCCGTCCTGACATTATCATTTACCCCCCTTCCTCCCCTGCATATCGCTAGGACATCCCCGCCATTCTTATTCCTGATGACGACGAGGCTCTCATTCTTAACCAACTTCTCCATTCCATCATAAAGTATCACAGACGCCCTAGATTCGCTCGCGCCGCTCGAGACAACACCTATTGGTATTGGCAGCCTACAACCCCCCACTACGATAGCCTAGGAGGCCGTATATAATGGCATCAGGGCAGGGCGAATGTGGGGGGTTAGCTTTCTTCAAGGGCTCGCCTGTGCGCCTCCTCATCATAGCGCCTATACTTCAGTATTATCTCGCACCATCTTCTCTCAGGACAGTATCCGAGATGCTTGCACTTCTCGCCCATGAGCTCGCCGAGCCAAGGGGCCTTCTCGCCAACCTGCCTCCAGATCTCGTAGGCGATTCGCCTAACCTCCCACTGCGAGGTGTTACATGTCCTAGCCGCTATGAAGCCCTGTGGCCAGAGGAGGTTAAACGCATTATACGATCTAATCACGTGCACCTTCATCGCCTGCGGGATGAGGTAGATCGCGTCCGAGGGGTAGGCGCCACTCTCAATAAGCTTCCTATAGGCTTCCAAGAGCATCACCGCCGTGCTCAGGAATAGTCTTCTGAGCTTCTCGTTCCCTGCTATTTTTGGAGGCGTGATCAAATTTTGCTCGGGCTCTAAGAGGCACCGCTCAGCAGCTGAGTATATCGATTCCACGGCGGTTGGAACTGTTCTATGCCTTACTGCCTGATGGTATGCGGCAAGGGACATGTGTTCGAGGAATATTACTTGGATGAGCGGGTTTAGAACGTGCGCTTTCGCCGGCTCTAGGAGAGAGCCCTTGGCCAGGTCGGCTTCATCGATGAGCGAGATGAGGCCCAGCATCACGATGTTCCCCGCCCCATGCTTCTCTACCAGCTTCTCGACGATGTCGCCCTTCTCCCTATACGGGTTCGCGTAGGGGTAGGTCGGCAAGTTTATCCTGAACTTTAGCCTCGCCTCGGTGAGGAGAGGAGCTGTACTTCTCGAGGCCTCGCTTATCTTCTTACCGATTATTGAGAGCTCTTCCGGATACCAGGGAGAGCCATCTCCATATCGCTCAGCGTCAATAATGAATCCGAAAAAAGCTTCGAAGCTCCCACTCGAGAAGAGTGAGGTCGCCGAGGCTAGTGGGAGAATGTACCTAGCATCTTCAAGCCCTGTTCCTTCATCCACCAAGCGGATATACGTCTCGTAGGCTGTGTTCACCGCCTTGAGATATGCTGATTTAAGCTCCTCATTTCTCAAGATCCTAGATGGGATGAAAAAATTCTCTTTTCCGACCATACTCCTCCGCTGGGATTCTTGGAGATATGAGCCGAATGGTGGTGAGACTAGGAGGAGGGATGCGGCCCTACTACACCTACTTATCTCGAACTGGAATGTGAGTGATGTGGTTAAGGAAGCGTGGCCCCTTCGCGTCGATTCTCGATGAAATGCTGAGATGATTTCTCCAAGATTTTTGCCGGATTTCAGAAGCTCTTCGTAACGCTCGGCTAGGGATATGCCCCTAAGCGTTCCAATGCCCTCTAATGCTATGAGAGTATCGGGCTCGAGCCGAATCTTCTCGCCATGTAATCCTATCTCTGCTGTCGGCCCATAGCTCAGCAGCCTTACACGTACATCCGCTATTTCTAGCATGATTCTCTCGAGGAATCTCGATTACCTGGATATAGCACCTCCCTGGATGCCGAGTGAAGGTAATACCCTCAGGCCTACTTCCTGCTTAGAAAAATGACATTTAGTACTCAAGTACCGACACTTATACGAACATAAAAATTGCAGATTACTAAGCTCGACCATCATAGCAGTAGTGAAGAAGTGGTGCGGGGGGTGGGATTTGAACCCACGAACCCCTATGGGACAGGGTCCTGAGCCCTGCGCCTTTGGCCAGGCTTGGCTACCCCCGCAGTTGCTCTGATAATGTTTCTCGATCCAAGCGTCTCATAAGCCTTATTCCGGAATCACTAGTGTTCCGATATTTTCTCCGGCTAGAGCTTTCTCGAGGTTCTCAGGCTTTCTACAATCCATTACTAATACTGATATCCTGCTTCTCCTAAGAACTTTTAGAGCTAGTTGGTCGAACAGCTTATACTCACCAGCGGCATGAGATGATTCTCGAAGAATCTCCTCAAGCTGGGATAATGTTACCTCTCTCAAGAGCCTCGCATTCGGGTTCTTTTTCGGGTCATCGGTGTAGACTCCCTCCACATCGGTTGCTATGATCAGCTTCTCCGCCCCGATGGCTTCAGCTGCAAGGGCCGCTACCGCGGTGGTTGACTGCGCTGGCTGTAGCCCACCCGTCACCACGATTTTATCAGATGCCGAGTATTCCACTAGCTGCTCGAGGCTTTCAGGTACGATTTGGCATGCCTTCTCCCCGATTAACGCGGCGAGCATCATCGCATGGATCCTCGTTATTCTGACGGCGATTATGTCACAGAATGCCTCGCTGAGCCCAAGCCTCCTCGCAGCTGAGATATATCTCCTTGCCTCTTCCCCTCCGCCAATAACCACGCACCATCTTCCACCAGTAAAGCTTCTTGAGATTGTATTTGCGTATGATTTCATTAGATCAAGATCGATGCCGTCGGGCTTTGAGATGAGATGGCCGCCTATCTTGATCACGAGATTAAAGGGCATGCTTTCGTTAAGATTTTAGGAAAAATATTGGGAGATAAGGTTTGTGTTATGCACCCTTCTCGGTTATCTCCTTGACCACTCCCGCCGCAATAGTCATCCCCATGTCTCTTATAGCAAATCTACCGAGCTCCGGGAAGTCGGCGTAGGTCTCCATGGCCACGGGCTCGAGCGGCCTCAGTCTAACCAGCGCAACGTCGCCGGTCTTGAGGAACTGTGGATTCTTTTCCAAGACTTGGCCCGTTCTCGGATCCATCTTCTGTATCAGCTCGGCGAACTTCACGGCTATCTGGGCCGTATGTATGTGCATTACCGGCGTGTAGCCGGCTGCTATTGCGGTCGGGTGATAGATGATTATCACCTGAGCTATGAACTCCTTGGCGACATTGCATAGATTGTCCGGGTGGCTGACGACCATGCCACGCCTGAGCTGAGATTTATCAACACCCTTGAGAGCAAATCCGATGTTATCTCCTGGTATGGCCTGCGGTATTGGCGCATGGTGCATCTCGATGGACTTTACCTCGGCCTTGAGCCCGGGCGGCATTATCACTACCGTGTCCCCGGCCTTGAGGACTCCGGTCTCAACCCTTCCGACGGGAACCGTTCCAACGCCCTTGATGGAGTAAACTGCTTGGATCGGGATCCTTAGCGGCTTGTCTATCGGCTTGGGCGGCTCCTCGAATATGTCGAGAGCTTCATACAGTGTGGGGCCATCATACCACGGCATATTGCTACTCTTCTCAATCAGGCTGTCTCCAGTCCAGCCTGAGACCGGTATGAATGGTATCTTTGAGACATCGTAGCCCAGCCTCTTTAGGAGGTCGCTTACACCCTGCTTGACCTCATTATATCGCTCCTTGCTCCAGTTCACCGTCGGGTCATCCATCTTGTTGATCAGGACTATCAGCTGCTTGACCCCCAGGATTGAGAGGAGGAATGCGTGCTCCCTCGCTTGGCCTCCCGGCGCTATGGCGACCTCGTACTCACCCTTCTTAGCGGAGACGACGAGTATAGCGCAGTCAGCCTGGCTCGCGCCGGTGATCATGTTCTTGACGAAGTCTCTATGCCCCGGAGCATCAATCAGCGTGAAATAATATTTCTTCGTCTCAAAGCTCTGGAATGCTAGGTCTATTGTTAGGCCTCGCTCCCTCTCCTCCTTAATCCTGTCAAGAATCCAAGCGTACTTGAAGGTCTCCTTGCCCAGCCTCCTAGCCTCCTCCTCATATTGCTGCAATGTTCTCTCATCGACTACACCCAGCTTTACCATGAAGTGGCCCATTGTAGTGGACTTACCATGATCGACATGGCCTACAACGACGAGGTTTAGGTGAGGCTTCTTGCTGGCTGACATCTAGGACACCTCTTCCCAACAGCTAGCCTATAAAGGGAATTATCCCGTATATAAGCTTCTCCCGCCAGTTTGCTGAAATCCGCAACCTTTCCTTGGTGCAAGAGGTTTGTGGAGAATGGTTTAAAAGATGCGGTGGCCAAGCGCGTGGTGAAGGTCATGAGTGAGAGTCAGGAGACGTCGGCGTATCCGCCTGAGCTTGCTGAGAAATTTCTCCTCTTCGGCAAGTGGAGGCTGGATGAGGTCGAGGTAAAGGATCCTGGGCTGAAGAGATACATCTGCCTAAAGCCCCCGCTCGTGCCGCATAGTGGTGGTAGGCATGAGCATAGAAGGTTTGGTAAAGCCGAGGTGAATATTGTCGAGAGGCTGGCGAACATGTTCATGAGACCGGGGCCGAATGGCGGCAAGAAGATGAAGACCCTGAAGATTGTCAGAAATGCCCTCGTGATAATATACTTGAGAACTGGTGAGAACCCAGTTCAAGTCCTAGTCAGGGCAATCGAGAATGCGGCCCCAAGAGAGGACGTGACGAGGCTGAGCTATGGTGGAATAGTCTACTTTAAGGCGGTGGACATATCGCCTCAGAGAAGGCTAGATCTAGCCTTAAGGTGGATAGGAGAGGCTGCGAGAGCGGCGAGTTTCAGGAGCAAGAAAACCCCTGAGGAGGCCCTCGCCGACGAGATAATAGCCGCCGCCCAGAATGGTACTGACAGCTACGCAATAAGGAAGAAGAATGAGCTTGAGAGAGTAGCACTTGCATCTAGGTAAGGCTTCGTCGCTTAGAATCTTAGCACCCTGAAGGGCTCGCCTCGCTTAAGAGCCTCCACCTCGACTAGATGAGCTATTGAGGAGGTCTTGATCTTCTTTCCGAGAACCTCCTCCACTTGGAAGATTCCCGCCTCATTATCCATGTCCACAATTATCCTTATCGGGGTCTTCTTCGGCTCCCCGCGGGTCACCTCAACCCTTCTTATCGCGAGAGCTGAGAGGGCGTGTATATCGTACTTCCCCTGCCTATAAGGCATCCTAGCCCTACCCTCAGCCATATCAACTCCATCGGCTACCTTGGTTATCCCGGCCTCCATACTAAGCGCCCTCACATCCTCATCATGCGAGAGAATGCAGTGAAGTATCTCGGCAGTAATTCTGTAGGCCTTGAATGTATCTTGGTATAGTTTCTTGAGAATTCTTGGAAGAAATCTTGAGGCAAGAGCTACTCCGGATACATGATGGTAGCTTCGATGAACTGCGTTTCCTATGTCATGGAGGTATGCGCCCATCATAACCACGAGTCTAGCATCCTCCTCATCTCCCACATTATCCTTGACAACAGAGGGCACAAACCCGTCATTTAACAATATTTCCAGCATCTCAAGAGCTGCCCCCGCTACGATTCTCGAGTGAACTGGTCCATGATCATTGTAGAGCAGCCTCTGGACAGCCATCACATTAGCCATCGT
>CALJVH010000010.1 GCA_937974645.1 uncultured archaeon
TCGAGTATTCTCGATAGGTTAACCGCAACCTCCTTCAAGGGCATGCTTCTCGGAACCTCGAGCACGATCATCCTCGATCTCAGGATCTTGCATAGTTCAAGGTGCTTCCACAGTAGCTCTATGACTTGGCTTGACGGCGCCAGCTTCCACCTATGCGTGATGAGCCTGTTAGCTTTTATCGAGAACTCGAAATTGTTTGGAACCCTCCTCCTCCATGAGGCAACTAGCTTGATGTTCGGGAGGGTGTAGAACGTGGAGTTCACCTCGACGAACCTGAATGCCAGTGAGTAGAGCTTCAGCGGATCCTCACCCAGCGCCTGGAAGTAGCCCCATCCACCGCATCCAACAATTATCTCTACCATACCCGGCGCATCCCGCTGACTCTACCCCATGAAAAGAGATACTGCAGATTTAAATCCATAAAGCCATGGATCTTGTCTTAGTGGTCTCAGGTTGATTAGGATAGGGACGAGCGGATGGAGTTACAAGGACTGGGAAGGGGTGTTCTATGAGCCGGGCGAGAGCAAGCTCCAGAAATACTGCAAGGTCTTCGACACTGCTGAAATCGACTCAACCTTCTACTCCTATCCCGATCCCAAAGTCATTGAAGGGCTCTCGTGGCACGCTCCAAGGAACTTTGTATTCGCGGCGAAGATACCCTCACTGATAACTCATGAGAAGAAACTCGATACAAGCAAGGGCGTGCTAAAGGACTTGAATAGGTTCCTGGAGCTATTGAAACCATTAAGAGATTCTGGAAAGCTCGGACCCCTGCTCATCCAGTTGCCGCCGAAGTTTGAGTATGATAAGCATAGGGATGTTCTTGAGAGATTTCTTTCGGAGCTGCCTGTAGAATACCAGTTCGCGATCGAGTTCCGGGATAAGTCATGGCTGAGGAGTGACGTGATGGGCATGCTATCGAGGTATGATGTCGCATACACGATAGTCGATGAGCCGCTCCTCCCGCCCGAGACATACATCACAGCCGATTTCGCCTACGTAAGATGGCACGGCAAGGGGAAGAATCCATGGTATTACTACCATTATGATAGGAAGGAGCTGGAGGCTTGGAAGCCTAGGGTACTCGAGGTATCTGAGAAGACGAAAAACATCTACGGCTATTTTAACAATCACTTCAAGGGATATGCTGTGCATAATGCCTTACAAGTGCTTGAGATCCTCGGGATAATAACTCCGGCTCAGAGGAGGGTTCTCGAAAGGGTGGAAGAAAACTTGAGGCGCGGCGCCATCGAGTATCATAAGCTCTCGCAGATACTTCCACCTGAGAAGATCCCGGATAATGTTGAGGGGATGCTAAGGCTCCTAACGAATGAGGCTAGGCTCCGGAGAGCCAAGGAGATAGGCGGAGGGGAGATAGAGGTTCTGGAGAGGTCTGAGAGCATTTTATCCGCGAGAGTCAAGGATTATAGGATTTTCATAGATGTGGAGAGGAAAATGATAGTTCATGACTGCGCCGACTGGGCTAGGGTAAGGGATGCATTAAGCTTCTGCAAACACCTCGCCGCGCTAATGCTTTAGCTAGAGCCAGCGTACTCGAAGAAGATACTCAAGGAAATATTGATGGATAGAGCTTCATGGACGTTCATGGAGTATTTATCGGATACTGTTTAGTATTCCTTTCGACACCTAAACGTTTAAGAGGGTTAAAGAATTATTTATGGATGAGAATTTGGGCAAAGAGATTGAGCAGGCTGTAAGAGAGCTTTTGAGGTCGGCGGATAAGGGAATAGTCGAGCGCACCGCGGTCGATATCCTAAAGACTCTCCTTCTGCTTTATGGATCTGCATGGGAGAGCGATTTGATGGGCACCTTGACCTGTCTATGGAGCATTAGAGGCATGAGCTTGGAGGAAATGGGCGAAGCCGAGTCGGCTATCTCCGCAGCAGAAAAACTTCTAATCGAGAAGGGAGTGATAAGGGTGGAGACTAGGCATAAGGCTGATCTTGGGAAAAACGAGCCAGCCATAGAAAAACTCATCTCAGCAGATCACTTACTTATCTTAATGAAGGTATTCAGCGGAGACATTGAGCTGGATAAATTTAGGTTCCAAATACAACATGGCTATTATGGAGATCAGTAGGATTCTTTATTACGAGAGAATTATGGCCGCCTCAGATTACGATGTGCATGCAAGTTATTTAGAGCCTCGATGGTATTGAGCGTCTGAGCGCCTAACCTATCGCAAACCACCATTTTCTGAGCCCGGAAAGTTTAAGAGGTAAATGTATATTCGATGCGCGCCGCCGGAGGGCCTGAGCTTCAAATCACGAGTTCCAATATAACTAGTTGCGATCTCAAGAGAAGAGCTAATGGATTATGGGCATTTTATTGATTATTAGGCTGAATATTCTTTATTCATTTCTCAGCTCTCAGTCGAATGCGACGAGCACCTCTATCTGCGCATAGTCCCTTCATGGGGCATTCATTACATCTCGGCCTCACGGATTTGCAATAATCCTTCCCATGAAGGTAAATGAGCGTTTGTAACCATCCTCCAAGGTCGCCGAGAGGTCGAAGGACCGCGCGTAAACATTTCGAGTTATGACAAGGATTTAGTCCCCACATAACTTCGGTTCCGCACAGGAACTTTTTACAAAGGGTTTTGTTAGGCATCGTGAAATATTCAGTCAATGAAAGCCTCGTAACAAATTTTTTGAGATGGACATCGCATGGTATAAAATGTGATGCCTTGAAGGTCGATAATATGACAGAGTCTGCAACCTTGGGCCCAATGCCCCAAGCCGAGAGTAGGACAGGCCGCGCGATCTCTGGCGGTAGACTCAGAATATATGTTGAGAGAGGCTCTTTAGGGCTCCCAAACTTTTCGACAATTTTTTCAAGAATTCCTTTGGGCTCTATGAGTATTCTTTTTAGATCCCTTATAGATCTTGCAGCATCTTTAAGCTGATAGCTTGGAGTAATTTCCCTCAGAATTGATGATTTGGTTGAGGCAATTATGCTCGGATTGTCAGGAAATCTTTTCCAAATTTCCCTGCACCATCTTCTAACCATCCTGTAATTCGCTCTCTTAGATAAGAGAACGGCTATGAGAATGTAGTCAAAATCCCTCGGAGCTATTGGTATTCTGACTCCTGGGTAAGCCTCCGCTAACACCTCGGCCGCATCCCTAACTCCAAGTGGAAGCTTACTAATGCCTCGCTCGAACTCATCGTGCCATAAACCGGTCTCAAGAAGAGCTAATTGCTCTAGTTTTTCCTTGGGGATTTTAGCCGTTGAAGTAATAATGAGACTTCTTCCCATTTGTTCGATCCTCAGACTACCGCCGAGATAGCCGGCCACCTTAATCCAGACATCAGGTTTCTGGTTCTCATAAAGGCTCGAGACGAAAGATGGTACGAGCGAGCTCCTCAAGCTATAATTCCCAGAATCCAGTGTCAGCTCCAACGATACTCCACATTATAGCTTAAAAACGGTTTTGAAAGCTTAACTATCTATAGGGTTGAGAAAAGATAAATATCATGCATACCCACTAAGCTTCTTTGTGGGTTATGATCCAGTAAAGACGCATTTAATGCTTGAGAAGCAGGTTTCTAGGGATTATGAGAGGAAGTATTATCGATTTCGCATCGATCGATGGTATGGGGGGATAGCTACTGCTGACTGCGTTGGATGCGGCCTTTTCTGTAAATTCTGCTGGGTATCGGATAAAGTCAGGCGGAATCCCGTTAAAGTTGGAAGTTTCTATAAGCCCGAAGATGTGGTGGTAAGACTGCTTAATCTCGCTAAAGACAGAGGAATTAACCAAGTAAGAATTAGTGGCGGAGAGCCGACGATAGGTAGAGGACACCTATTAAGAGTCCTCGACCACTTCGCTGGAAAGGGCATGCTCTTCATACTTGAGACGAATGGCATATTGATAGGCCATGATGAGAGCTATGCAGCCCAGTTATCCAGCTACGACTTCCTCCACGTCAGAGTATCGCTGAAGGGATGTAATGAGGGTGAGTTCCACATGCTCACTGGAGCAAATCCAGATGGGTTCAAACTTCAGCTAAATGCTCTCAAGAATCTGCTTAAGGCTGGCGTGAGTTGCCACCCATCGATAATGACCTCGTTCTCGACCGAGGAAAGCTTAAGGGAGCTGACGATAAGACTCGCCAAAATATGCGAAAAACTAGTGGAAGAGGTTGAGGTTGAAGAGCTGATACTTTACCCACATGTGATTGAGAGATTGAAGAGGCATGGGCTAAAGTATGGGGTGGCTCACACACCAGATAAGGTTCCCCCAGACCAAATTTAAGGCGAGGATGCTCTGCCTAAAAACAGTTAATCTAATTCCACTTACATGCTTTCCCCGATTTTGCATGTGACAACCTCAGCTTCGCCCTAGCAAGTGCGGATAAATTAATTCTTCGCCCGCTCTTCTGCACAATATACTCGCCACAAGCGATCTTTTCAACAAGACCATTGAGTAATTTTTCCAATCCTAGTTCATCGTAGATTATCCTATATCCGGCTATTAGGCCTGATGCTAAGGCGCCAGGCTCCAAATTCTCTCTGAATGACTCATCATCAAATACTATGATGTCAAAGAGTATTTTAGATTGAGTTGTTCTTAATGCTCTAGCAATTTCTATTTCGAGGTTAAATTTCTCAAGCGCGTCTGAAAGTCTATCAACGACTATGAGTATGTCTATATCCCTCGCCTTCAACGGATTGGAAATGCTACTTCCAAATATCGCAAGGGATTTTAAGCGCTTACCCCTTGCATCCAATATTTTCTTAACTGTCAATAACACCTCTTCTTGCAAGATAATCTCGTACCACCTCCAATGATTTCTCCGCTAGCAAAACCCCCTTCTCAGCGATCTCCTTCGTCACGATGTCATCGGGGCTCAGCACATCCCCCCTCATCAGGAATGGGTACCTAGCCCTAGTATAGTACTCCATAAGGTATTCGAGAGATTCTAGGATGTGGTTGAATTCCTGCTGCCACTCACCCTCAAACGCCTCGACAAATATGCCTACCAGCTCTGGCCCATGATTGTATACTATGCGCCTCCTAAGCTCGAGCATAGCCTTAACGCCCTTCTCCAGCGATTGTTGAGCATAGAAAACTGCCTGGGGATAGTCCTCAACTCTAAGCGCCCTTTTAGCCCTCTCAAGATCCTTCAAGGATTCCTCAAAATACTTCCTAGCAAATTTCTCAAAAATGCTCACGTTTCCCCATGAGAGCCTATAGCCATCATTTAAAAACCTTGCCGCGTAGCCGTCGGTCCAACGAGATAATGCTGGAGGGTTGGAAAAACAGATCCATTTCAATTGAAAGTGTTAATTCTTAGTAAAAATTTTATCTCGGCTATAATCTTGGTTTACATCGTATGAGCTGGGTAGGTGGTGTGAGAGAGCTTACTGAGGTAATCAACCGATATTCTAAGAGCGCGGTTCTCCAAGACAAAAATTGTAAAGTAGTTGTATGCGAGAGGGGGGCTAGGGTGCTAGGAGCCTTCCTGAACGCTTCACCCAACCTTCTCTGGGTTAATCCTAAGCTTGATGAAGTATTCTCGAGGGGCGAATGGAATATTGGTGGGCTTAGGTTTTGGATCGCTCCTGAAAGGAACTTTTTCTATAAAAGGCCTGAAGTTTTCGAGGAGTGGTTCTGCCCTGAGGGAATAGATCCTGGAGAGTATAGCATTGTTGAAGCTGATTCGAGGAGGGTTCTGCTTGAAGGTAAGATCCATGCCGATGATAATCTCCTGGGAGCGCGGTTTGAGGCCCAGGTTCGCCGGGATGTTAGGCTTCTCGAGTCCAGAAAAGGGTTCCTGAGGCTTAGAGTTATTGATGCCCTTATCGGCGAGTATCCTGTTAGGGTGAATCCGTGGGCTTTAGCCCAAGTCCCGGTAAGCGATACCGGTGCTGGGACGGTTCTAGTTCCCGTAAGGAGAGGGGTTGAGCCAGTGCACTATTTTGTCGAGATCCCCAATGATAGGTTAAGGATTTCGAAAGATCATGTTTCATTCAAGATTGATGGGCAGTATGTTTCGAAGCTTGGAATAAAGCCCGAGGATCTAAAGGATCCAGGGTCAGGCGCAATAGCTTATATCGCGAGAATTGGGAAGAGGAATTGGTCAGCACTCGTGCTCAGAAGCCACGACCTTCCATTGGCTCAGGAGGATTGCCTGGATGTGCCGAAGCGGGATCCGAATCTACCTAAAGCCGCGATACAATCATATAACTCGGGGCCTGAAGCCTTCCCGGACATAAAATTTGGTGAGATAGAACTACAGCTTGCGCCGACGATAAACATCTCTGGTAAAGTCTTCGCGAGGATAGAATACGATTTAATGGCCTTTATCGGGGGGAAGAATGAGATATTAGCGAGGATCCGGAGATACCTAAGGATATCCAAGCCAAAGCTCTATTAAGATCCCACTCTGCTTCTTATTTTCGACCCTAAATTTAGCTTATCTCCCTATATCCAAGCGTAGATGATAATATCTCCTTGAGCCAGCTCGACTTAAGGATCTCTTCAAGCCTCCTGATTCCCTCATTTCTGGCTCTAGATTTTAGTGCATAGTATTCATAGCGCTCCCAAGTTGCGTGAATCCATCGCAGATCATATTCCTCCGCCACATGCCTCAGCACCAGCCCAACATCCGCATTTCCAGATGAAATGCTTCTCGCAACTTCTTCATGGGTGTAATGTTCTCTCTCATAGCCCCTGACTTGTCTGGGCTCTGCACCAATTTTCCTCCCAGCTTCCCTGAGGATGTGGTCAAGATAGATTCTTGTCCCGGATCCCCTGTTCCTGTTCGCGAGCCTTAATCTCCCTACGAGGAGCCCCTCCAAAATATCCCCTAAAACTTCTTCCTTCACGCGATCACCGCACGCCATGACGAGCTGCCTCTCATATCCGCCAAGCCTCATAACCCTATCCCCAAGCCAGAATCTCTCAAGATAAGGCTCATTGTAAGATCTGGTCGATGGGTCATAAAGGTGGATGCATGCGGTATCGACTTCCTCCAGCGAGAGCATGGCTAACGATAAACCTGAACCTATACAGAAACCTCTAACTAAGCAACCATTTTGTGAGAGCCTCTCCACAATCTTATCGAGAAGTGGATCGCTGCTGTAAGCTATTGATAAATGTGGTTTATTAGTTATTGGATGAAGGGACGCGGATAACCCCGCACTTTCAAGCAGTCTGATTCCTTCCTCATATAGTTGAAGAAGCTTTTTGCCGAGAGCCGTTAACTTGGCTCCCCCACCGCCTCTTCCACCACGCCTAGCTATGAGCACCGGACCGCCCGCAAGCTTCTCGATTCGAGAGATCGTTTTCCATATGTTCGCATAAGGGATGCCAAGAATTCTTGAAGACGCGACTATCGACCTCCTCTCTTCTATGGATCTGAGAATCCGCGCAGAAAATTCGTCGAGAATGGGATCTCCACCGAGCTCAACCACACATTTGAATCTGATCACAAACTTCGTCATCGCGTGGAGTGTTTATTAGCGGTTGATAAGCGTTATTGATTTTAGAATAACGATCAAAATTTTCTAATAGCCCCCTCAGGAGGATCTGCGAGATAGCAAATGTCTTCTCAGAAACTTGTCATAATCATCGCGGTCATAGTCGTAATGGTGGCAGTAGCATCAGCGTATACGCTCCTCCCAAGCCATGTGATTGTTAGGATCGCGACAACGACATCGCTTTACGCGACGGGGCTACTTGACTATTTGGCTGAGCAATTCGAGAAAGAGAATCCAGGAGCTAAGCTCGAGTTCATAGCCGCCGGAACTGGAGCGGCCCTGAAATATGCTGAGCGGGGTGATGCATGTGCAGTCCTAGTCCATGCACCAAGCCTTGAAAGGGAGTATATCGAGAAGGGAGTGTTTGAGGCTGGACTAATATTCGCTTACAATTATTTCATCATTGTTGGGCCTAAAGATGACCCGGCCGGCATCTCAGGCTCGGATAGCGCGATCGAGGCTTTTAAGAGAATATATTCGGCTGGCGAGTCAGGTGAGGCGATCTTTGTTAGTAGGGGTGATCTCTCAGGAACCCATCTCAGGGAGATGGCCATCTGGAGGAAGGCTGGGATAGATCCTGCTGGTAAAAGCTGGTATAAGGAGGCGGCGGCTGGGATGGAGCAGACACTCATCATCGCAAATGAGCTCTTAGCATACTCGCTGAGCGATGCCGGGACGTATCTAAAATTTAAGCGTGAAGGAAGACTGTCAGCTTTTGAGGCCCTTTACGCGAACCCCGAAGATCTTGAGACGATCAACATTTACTCAGTATATGTGGCTAGAGGTTGCTTTGGCGATGAGAGGAGATATACTGAGCTTTTCCTAAAATATCTCCGAGACCGCCAAGACGTACTCAGAAGCTTTTGCGAGAACGAATATGGGCTGCCATTGTTTTACCCAGCTGAAGGAAGGTTGAAAGAACTCAGGAATCTATGGAGTCGGCTTGCATCCAGCCAAGGGTGATGCATTCTTGGTCCAAGCATTCTCTGAGATTCTCGATATAACTCTCAGATCGCTTTACGTTTCAGGATTCGCAACTCTCCTATCCGCATCTTGGAGCATCCCGACCTCCTATCTTCTAGCCTTCAGGCGGAGGGTGAAAGTTCTTGAAGCTTTGATGGAATCGCTCGTAGGAATACCGACAGTACTGCTAGGTCTACTCCTCTTCCTGCTCCTTAGCAGCTCTGGGCTCCTCGGCTTTCTTAAGCTCCTCTACACGCCTCAAGCGATTATCATCGGCCAGGCAATACTTATCACGCCGCTAATAATCTCGACAAGCTATAGGACCCTGAGAATTGTCGCACCGCCTTACTCAGAGCTCGCTTTAAGCCTGGGCGCTACTAGGGGCCAAGCCATGATGCTTGTCTTGAGGGAATCTGCGCCCGGAGTCGCGGCCTCGATAATAATGGGGTTCTCTAGGACCATCGGGGAGCTTGGTATCGCGATGATGATTGGTGGGAACATTAAAGGGTTCACGAGGGTATTGACCACCGCGATAGCCCTTGGCGTAGCCAAGGGAGAGTTCGAGAGCGCCATAATCCTTGGCATCATACTCCTAGCCCTCACAATCTCAACGGCGTTATCGGTGAAGATTCTGATGGAGGCGAAGGCGCCGTGATCACTGTGAAGCTGAGACACGTGTGGCACCGCTACCCCGGAATGATCGGATGGGCGCTAAAAGACATCTCGACAGAGTTCGGCTCAAGGAGAATTATCCTCGTCTCAGGGCGCAATGGTAGCGGGAAGACCACACTCTTGAAGATAGCGGCCCTACTCTATAAGCCTTGGCGTGGAGAGGTTACTGTAGATGGTCAAAGCTTTTGGGAAATGGATGAAGCGGAGAAGATAATGTCTAGGAGGAGGATCGCGTACGTCCATGAAAAGCCGATTCTTCTTCGCGGAAGTGTTCTCGAGAACGTGGCATATCCTTTAAGGCTTCGGGGGCTCAAGTGGGGCAATGCAGCCAGTAAGGCTGAGGAGATCATGAGGGAGCTTGAGCTCGTGGAGCTCGCGGATAAGGACGTTAAAGAGCTATCAGCGGGTCAATCCCAGCTCGCGGCCGTCGCCCGCGCCTTAGTAGCCGACCCGGAGCTAATCTTCCTTGATGGGCCCTTCGCCCACCTTGATAGCCGGAAGTCGGAACTGGTGGGCCAAGTCCTTCGAGCGAGGGAAAGAAATGGAGCTGGAATTGTGATAGCATCCCATGGCAGGGGAGAGCTGCCGAAAGGGCTAGAGCCTGACAAGATAATAGCGCTGGAAGAAGGACAAGTCAAGCTGTAGAACGGGCTCTAAAATGATCGGGAGGAGCGAAGAACTAAAATATTGTATTAGGGGCATCTCTCTGCCTGCTTGGGGGTTGGTGCGAGTGAGAGGTGACCACCTTCCACGATTTGGACAAAAAGTATTCAGAGGTTATTGAGCTTGAGGGACATCTGATAGATTCCCACATACTCCCGAAGATTTTTGATAGAATTATGGATCTAGGAGGAGAGTTCGAGGTTCTCGAATTCAGGATTGGAAGGAAAAAGGATGAGCCAAGTTATGCAAAGATGCTGGTGATTGGAAGGAATGCGGCCCACCTTGAGCTGATTCTAAGAGAGCTTAGATCGCTTGGCGCCGTGACCGAAAGGATCTTTGACGTAAGGCTTGAGCTGGCACCCGGTGACATGATTCTCCCAGACGGGTTCTATGTTACATCGAATCATCCAACTTGGATACACTACAAGGGCAGGTGGATCGAGGTCAAAGACGTCGTGATGGACAAGGTGATTGTCGTCGACCTCTTATCTGAGAGAGCTTACTGCAAGTCAATCAGGGAGGTCAAGAAAGGGGACTTAATAGTAGTCGGTGAAGAAGGTATTCGTGTCAGGCCTCCTGAATATCCGAGGACAGGCGCTGGAATCTTTGAGTTCATGAGTGGCAGGGCTTCTTCAGAGAGGCCCACACCTACAATCGTCAAAAAGGTCGCCTCGGAAATTGTTAAGACGAAAGAGGAAGGCGGTAAGATAGTTGTGGTCGCAGGACCCGCAGTCGTTCATACAGGAGCCGCGGATCATTTAGCGAAAATAATAAGAATGGGCTTCGTTGATGCGCTTCTCTCAGGAAACGCGCTCGCAGTTCATGATGTGGAGTACGCTCTATTTGGAACATCTCTAGGATTCAAGGTTGATGAAGGTGTGAGAATGCCGGGTGGGAATAGAAATCACCTCGTAGCCATAAACGAGATCATGAAATGCGGCGGCCTCAGGGGGGCTGTGGAAAAGGGCGTCTTGAGAAAGGGGGTTTTCTACGAATGCATCGTTCATGGCATCCCATACGTGCTTGCGGGTTCCATACGGGATGATGGCCCAATACCTGACGTAATAACCGACGCAGTTGAGGCCCAGAAAGAATATAGAAAGCACCTCAAGGATGCGAGCATGGTATTGATGCTGGCATCAATGCTACATTCAATCGCCGTCGGGAATATGCTTCCATCAACCGTGAAAGTAGTATGTGTTGACATCAATCCATCTGTAGTCCTCAAGCTCGTCGATAGAGGTACTGCTCAATCTATCGGTGTCGTATCGGATGTCGGGGCCTTCTTACCGATACTTGCTGACGAACTTTCGCGGTTAAAGATCTTAAGAGGGTAGAAGTGTTGAAAGAAATGGGGAGAAATGCTTTCTCAGCTATTTCATGTAAGCATGATCAATTATGGGACTCTGATTCTTCAGAATTTCAAATTAGGGTTTCATTTCTTCAATTCTTTTTCAGTATCGCGTCGCTTGATGGCCTTATCAAATATTATCCAGTTCCTATACCACTCCTCATTCTCCTTTCTGAGAAGTTCCAGTATCCATTTTGTCAGCTCAAGAGCGTTCACTTTATCTAATTCCTTCTCCAAAATCCTGCCCTCAATTATTTTCGCTATTTTCCTCGCAGCTTCTATTGTAGCACCTGATTTCAGACAGCTCACCACAATCTTCTCTGGAATAAATTCTTCTTCACTTCCATCTCTCTTAATTACCTTGATCACGCCGATTATAATGTTGGAGGGGGTAATATCTGTTTAGTCGGCCTTCTGCCTTAATATCTCCAGCATGAGCCTCGCATTTTCCAGCATCCAATGATCGTTGTTAAAGAATACATAAACAATCTTAGGCTTGGGTGACAATATCATCTCCGCGAGCTCTGAAAGCTCCTCCAGGGAGTAGTCGTGAGCGTACCAGCTTGACCTGCCGTGCATCCTCAAATATACTATACCATCGTTGGGATGGATGAAAGTTTCCATTGGCGAGTCAACGGAGACGTAGGTGGCACCCATGCTCGAGATAATCTCGGCGAGCTCGCGGCTGAACCAGCTCTCGTGCCTGAACTCTATCGCAAACCTCCTACCAAGCCCGGACTCTGTGAAAAACTTTCGCACTTTTGTGAAGTTCGCTTCAGACGCGGAGAAGTTCGGCGGCATCTGGAAGAGATAGAAGTCCACGCGCTCGTCCAGCGGCTGGAATAGCTTATAAAATCTCCTCCAAGTCTCCAGGACAGGGTCCGAGAGCTTCCTCAGGTGTGTTATGGATTTATTGACCTTGACCGCCCACCTGATCTTAGCCGTCTTCTTCGCCCATCTCGAGACCTGCGAGGGGGATGGAAACCTGTAGAAGGAGGCGTTGAGCTCGACGGCATTAAGCCCAGAGTTCGCGAGGTACCAGTCCAACGTTCCACTAGAATTCCAGTCATACACCCAGCCTGAGGTTCCCACAAAGACCTCCAACAGAACCCACCCCTAAATCATATCTAATCTCAAAAGACATGATCCAGCTCATGCTTTTAAGCAAATCTCCAAGCCTCTGAATCAAGCCGCTGACACCACTAGTTAATATTATAGGCTCTCTTCGAAATCGCTTGGGATGTTTGGAGAGACACTAGCCCTTTTAGCAGCCTTCTGCTGGGCAGCTGGAGCGGGTTTCTATAAGAGAAGTATGAGAAGCGTTAATCCCATCGGCCTGAACTTCATTCGTAGCATTCCAGCCACATTTTTCTTGTTCTTAATGGCTCTCATTTTTGGAAAACTTAACTCTTTCACAAGCCTGGAGCCGGTGGTTATAGGTCAAGTTATTGGAGCCTCTATCATATCATGGCTTTTCGGCGACACATTTTATTTTCTCGGGCTGAAGAGCATAGGCGTATCGCGCACAGTTCCAATAGCCTATTCCTATCCCCTCTTCCTCCTACCAATAAGTATCTGGTTTCTTGTGGAGCCGTTCAGCTACGAGACCCTACTTGGGACACTGTTGATCGTAGCAGCGATCTGGCTGATCTCCAGATCCCTAAGCTCAGAGGATTCTGGAAGAACTGGAAGGATCGGCTTCATGGCATCACTTCTAGCCTCTATATGCTGGGCGATAGGCGTCGCTTCATTCAAGTACCTGATGACTTCTATTGATCCAATCTTCCTAGCCTTCTTCAGAATGCTAGTTCTTCTTCCATTCCTCGGCCTCTACAGCATGCTTTCCAGCGACACTAGAAAATCAATTCTCGGGATGCGGAAGGAAGAAATGCTTCTAGCAACCATCGGCGGCGTATTAGCGGTCGGTTTCGGCGATATGATCTACCTAATCGGTCTAGATTTAGCGAGGGCTAATATAGTCGGCCCCTTATCCGCCACAACGCCAATCTTCGCCGGGATCATCGCCGCAATCAGGCTAAGGGAAAAGCCCAGCTTCGAAACAATCCTCGGAATAATATTGATAACAATTGGCGCAGCACTCCTATCGCCGCATGGATAAAGTTTGTCAAAAGCTCTGGAGGGGCTCAAGATTTATAGGTTGGACGCCAATCACCATTCTACGAGCATGAGAAGGGGTGGGGAGAGAATACCTTTCGTGCCCTCACCCATCGGCGTCGTAAAGAAGATGTTATCACTGGCAGATCCCAAACCCGATGAGCTGCTCGTGGATCTCGGATCCGGCGATGGGAGGATAATAATTGCCGCGGCCGAGAATTACCGATGCAGAGCCTTCGGCATCGAGCTCGATGAAAAGCTCTTCAGAAAATCGATGAGCGCTATTTCCACGAAACTACTAAAGGATAGAGCTAGAATCATACATGGGAACCTATACAACTTTGACTTCTCGAACGCTGATATAGTTACATTATATCTACTTCCAGAAACCCTGAAAGTGCTTAAGCCAAAGCTTCTCTCGCTCAAGAGAGGCTCAAGAATAGTTTGTCACGACTTCCCAATCCCAGGTATAAAACCTTCCGAGATAGCTACTATAAAGTCGAGCTCCACGGGAAACAAGCTCCACAGGATATACTTGTATGAAATCTTCTGAAGCTGGGCGGCTTGAAGGTTAAATAGAGATTATGTGATACTGAAATGCCGTTATGGTGTTACTAAGAAGGAAAGCATCCCTTACAATTCCCTTGATAATGCTCTGTCTACTCAGCCTATCAGCAGCTGTTCAACCAGCTGTTGGCGAGAAGCCGCTGGTAGTCGCGACTACCAGCGTGCTTGGTAGCGTAGCCGAGGATCTTGCTGGAGACCAAGTTGAGGTAATCATCCTAGTTAATCCAACAATTTGTCCGGCGCATTATGATGTAAAGCCTAGTGATGTATATGTCATCTCAAGGGCCAGAATAATCTTTTATCATGGGGTGGAGGGATGGCTTAACCAGCTTTATGAGACCTCTGGATCTAGTGCGGAGTTGATAAAGATTTCCGGAGGGTGGTCAACGCCTGATGGGGCAAGGCACTATTACGAGGAGGTCGCGAGCGCGCTTAGCTCGAGGCTGGGACTGAGCGTGTCCACTAAGCTTGAGCAGCGGCTTAAGGAGCTTGAGGAAGTCGCGCAGCAGATTCTAGAAGAAGCTGAGAGCAGGCATGTTTCCTCAATTAACGTCATCGCAATGGAGTGGCAGAAGGATTTTGTTGAGTGGCTCGGCTTCAAGATTGTGGGAACATTTGGCCCGCCTGAGAAAGTCTCCTCCGCGGATATCGAGAAATTGGTGAAAATGGGTAAGGAGAATAACGTCGATGTAATCGTGAGCAACCTCCAAAGCGGAACGGAGCTCGGGGAAACTCTCGCGAGAGAGGTTGGGGCCATTCACGTGATCCTATCAAACTTTCCCAGAGGCGGTCCAGAGGCTAAGACTTTAGTGGACCTGATAAAGAAAAATTCTGAGGATTTATTGAGCTCTTTGGACATGCTTGCCCTGAAGAAGGATTTATCAAGGGCTAAGAGTGAGGTGGAGTATTATCGAGCATTGAGCTATTGCCTTGCGATCATAATCTTAGTTGAATCTATAATCTTAGCTTATCTCTTGGCGGTGAGAAAATGGAAGAAGGGCCGAATCGTTATGCCGTAGAGCTCGAGTCCGTGTCAACTTACTATTACGGCGAGAAGAGGCCAGCGATACAGAACATCAATCTCAAGATTGATGTTGGATCACTGGCTCTTATTATCGGCCCAAATGGAGCCGGTAAGACCACGCTCCTCGAGACAGTCCTAGGATTATTGAGGCCGCGTGAGGGTAGGATCAAGGTTCTGGGATATCGTATTCCAAAAGAGGTCTTGAAAGCTAGGGCCTTATGCGCTTACCTTCCGCAGGATTTTATGAAGCCCCCGATGGAGCCATTCACGGCCAGAGAGGTCGTTGCCATGGGGCTCGCGTCAAACAGCTTCATGGGCATGCTATCGGATGACGATTGGAGAAAGGTTGACCGCTCACTTGAATTACTCGGTATGCTCGAGTATGCCAATAAGCCATTTGGCAAGCTCAGCGGAGGGCAGCAGCAGAAGATCCTGCTAGCTCGAGCGCTTGTCCGGGAACCCAAGCTCCTTCTACTTGATGAGCCCTTCAGCGCAATAGATCAAAAGACACGTTCGTACATAGTTAGTGAAGTCTTCCCGGACCTTCTAAGAAAGGGTTGCACAATATTACTGGTCAGCCATGATTCTGAGTCCTTGTTAATAAATCCCAGCGTGATCATTAGGATGCGGGATGGATTTGTGGAGCAGGTTATTATAAGAAATGTTCATGTTGCTCATTAACTCCATTATTAGCGGAATATTGGCCGGGGGCTTATGCGGCGCGGTCGGAGCAATGTGCAATAGGCTCAGGCTTACGACGATAGCGTTCTCGATTGCTCATGCTGCGCTGGCTGGCTCGGCTTTAGCCCTCACATTAGGCGCCGACATGATTTCGCTCGCAATACTTTTCGCGCTTATATCGGCGACGATACTGGGGCCGTTGGCCGATCAGCTCAGAATACCCCTTGACCTAGTCTCAATGATCCTCTTCTCGATGTATAACGCCCTCACGTTTATCTTCATACTCTCGGCGCCAGGCCAGGTGTTGATGACTGAGAGTGTCGGCCAGCTTCTTTGGGGGAGCGTACTCGCTATCAGGCCGACATACATAGCCTATCTCCTCCTCACATTCGTAATAATCCTAGCTTTCCTAACACTCTTCTGGGGAAAAATAAACTCACTACTTTTCGACATCAAGCTCGCTGAGGCGGAGGGAGTCAATGTCAGGATCTACAAGTACGTAATCCTGATAATTGCGGGCGCGGCGATAACCTTAGCTCTTAGGATGACAGGAGGATTTCTAGTTTTCTCGCTATTATATATTCCAGCCGCGGCTTCACTTCAGCTACAGGCAAATATGAAGTGGATTATAGCCGCCTCATGGCTTCTCGGCTCCACTTCGGCTTCCATGGGTCTCTTAATGAGCTTTCTATACGACCTCCCAGCGGGATCGTGCATAACAATTGCGGCGCTCATAATTCTCGCAGGCGCATCCGTTTATTCTAGGCTGAGGGTGAGTCTAGCCGTGGAGGGGCGGCCACGATGAAAGCCTCAAGCATTCTAGACAAACTCTTGGAGGGGGCATCCACGCTTCATTGCCGCATCGGGCCATTTTTAGCTCTGGGCGTCAAGGCTGGGCTTAGAGCCATAGAGGTGCTCGGGTACGATCCCTTCAGGATGAATGTGAGGATTTTCGCCCCCAGAAATCTCAACGCCTTACACTTGTCTCACGGATGGCCTTCCAATGGCATATATCGAGGTGACAGGCCGATTGGTTAGGAGATTAATAAAATAATCTACTACCGGATTTGTGGTCCTGTTTGATATCAGCGTTGGAAAAGTCTTGAAGAAAAGAGAAGAATGAGTTCGGGGGCTGATTCTCATTAAAGAAGTTAGAGAGCGCCTTGGACTCTGCAAAGCTGAATTGGTAATGAAAGACTATTGCCGACAAAGGGTAAATACCGTCCTTAACGAGCTGGTGAAAATGTTTATCTGCGGCTTAGCACGTGACGAGACGCCAAGATTGCTTATTGCTGACACATATTATTAGTTAGGTTGATTATTCGTTATTATGTAATAGCCCTTTAATTTCTGAGGCCACGGACGCGCATGCACTTTCTACGTTTTCGGAGAGGCCTAGACCCTCCTCAAAGCGCTCACCTTCTATACCGTAGACCAGTATCTTGGCCGGGAGGAGCCCAAGGGAGTCAGCCAATTCAATGATCTCAGGCAAGGTCATGGTATGAGTTGATCTCCATGCCGTGATTTTAGATAATTTCTCTGCGGAGTTGAACCTATGAATAGCTCCGGCCTTCGAGATTTTCTCCATGGCATCCACAATGATCAGAAAGTCTACATCATCCATTAGATGGTTTAGAAGCTCGGCGGGGGTCTGGAGTCTGACAACATCTACACTAGTCTCCTCCGAAAGTAAGTCAGCGACCCTGTGCCCAGCCCCATCATCGCCCCTATACTTGTTACCGATGCATGCCACCATTATCCTCTTCCTGCCGCTACTCTTCTTCAATCTCCAGTTTAAGGAAATGTACGGAACAAGAGATGCATGGGTCATAGTTTCTTACCGCCTGCTCAAACCTCCAGATTGCTTGGCTACGGGGGAGCCTCATTATTTCAGGCGCTAAAGCCTTGAGATCCTCCTCGATCCTCTTCTGGTTTTGGGCGGTCGGGGGAACTATCTTAGCCGAGAGTATGCGGCCCTCGTCATCCACATCATATCTATGGTAGAGTATGCCTCTTGGAGCCTCTGTGCAACCATGGGCCCTCCCAGCCCTAACCTGCGGCTCTACCCTGGGACTCGGTGGCTCGACGTATTCGTCGATAATCCTGAGGGACTCCTCAACTGCGTAATGCGTCTCCGCCACCCGCGCAATTATACTCTTGAATGGGTTCCTGCAGGGCACTTTGAAGCCGATCGCCCTCAGAACTTCCTTTGTGCGGTCATGGAGCTTGTCGTAGTTAAGGTTGATTCTAGAGAGGGGGCCGACCATGTATGCACCTCTGCCAATGATGTAGGAGTGTAACGCGTTCGAGTGTGGCATCTGCTCCTCCGCAAAATAGTCCTCATACTGCTCAACCGCGATGTCCAGCCCCTTGTTCGAGACTATTCTTCCCTCGTTCATCGGATACTCGTCTGGGTGCCTGAGGGCCACGAACTCGTAATCCTGCTCGAAGTCGGGGAAGTCTAAGTCTGCGACCCACTCCAGCAGTCTTCCGGCAATCTCCAAACCCTCGACAAGCCTCTCCTTCATTCCAGCTAAAACGCGTTTAGATGGCACGCGGTAGAATCCCCCCACACAGGCAGCGACCGGGTGGATTTCCCTGCCACCCAGCAGCGCGACTATATCATTGCCCAGCTTCTTCAACTTGAGCGCGTTCTTCACTACTTCGGGATGCTTCTTAGCCATCTTGACGGCATCATCGTACCCTAAGAAATCTGGTGCGTGGAGGAGGAAGGCATGGAGCATGTGGCTCTCTATCCACTCCCCGGAGTAGTAGAGCCTCCTTAGACTCCTGACGGCCGGGTCTATGGCCACTCTGAAGAGTTTCTCAAAAGCGTGGATCGAGCTCATCTGATAAGCTATTGGACAAATCCCGCAGATCCTAGCCGTTATGTCGGGCACGTCATAGTACATTCGGCCCACCAGTAGTGCCTCGAAGAGCCTGGGAGGCTCGAATATTCTGAACTTGACGTCTACTACCTCGCGGCCCATGAGTTTGATGTAAAGGGCGCCTTCACCTTCGACTCTAGCGAGATAGTCTACGCGGTATTCTCTCTCCCTAGCGGTCAATCCTCAGCCTTCACCTCCCTGAAGCCTGGAGCCCAAGCGTTGAAGAGCCTGAAAGCCATGACGGCTTCCTCCTGCGGCTTACCCAGCTCTATGAAGCGCTTCATCAGCGGCCTCGAGTTCGGAGACTCCCTTGGCCCATAGCAGCCGTAGCACCCTCTCCCGTAAGCTGGGCAAATAGCGCCGCAACCGGCATGAGTTACTGGGCCGAGACAAGGGATGCCCTTAGCAACCATTATACAGACATTACCCTTCAGCTTACACTCATTACATACGCTCTGGTTCGGGATGTTCGGCGCCCTTCCAGCGAGGTATGCCGACATTACCTCGAGCAGCTGGTACTTGTTTATCGGGCAGCCTCGGAGCTCGAAATCCACCGGCACGTGGTCTGAGACGGGTGTCGACTTGTCCAGAATCTCGATGTACTCCGGCTTTGGATAGACATATTTCATAAACTCGGCCGACCTACCCCAATTCCTGAGTGCCTGTATCCCTCCCGCGGTTGCACACGCGCCTATAGTTATGAGCACCTTGCAATTCTTTCTGATCTCCTTGATGAGCTCGGCCTCATGGGGTGTTGTGATGCTCCCTTCGACCAGACCGATGTCGTATGGCCCCTTTACGACAGCGCGGCTGGCCTCTAAGAAGTACGCGATCTCAAAGTTCTCGGTAATGGTTAGTAGCTCATCCTCAAGGTCGAGGATGCTCAACTGGCAGCCGTCGCAGGATGCGAATTTATAGACGGCTATCCTAGGCCTCCTCGCCATCACATCTCCCTCCTCTCGAAGAAGTTTGAGATCTCTGAAAGGCTGAAGACTGGGCCGTCTTTACAGACGAAGACTGGGCCGAACTGGCAACGCCAACACAACCCAACACCACACTTCATATTTCTCTCCATGGAGATGAAGATCCTCTCATCGGGCAGCCCCTGATTCCTCAGCTCCTGCACAGTAAACTTCATCATTATCTCAGGGCCGCAGACAAAAGCATAGGTGCTATTCGGCTCGAGTCTTATGTATTTGAACAGCGTCGTGACCACGCCGACGTATCCACGCCACTTTTCATCACCTCTATCCACCGTGACGAGGAGCTGGATATCCAGCCTGCCCCTCCAGACCCGTAGGTCTCCCTTATAGAGAAGGTCTGCTGGTGTGCGGGCCCCATAGAGAATGTAAAACTTCCCATATTTCCCTCTGTTGTTTATGATATATTGGATTGCAGGGCGTAATGGTGCCAGACCTATCCCGCCTCCCACAATAATTATATCTTGACCCTCAGCTTCTCTAAGCGGCCATCCCCTCCCGAAGGGCCCCCTCAGCCCCAACCTAGAGCCTATCCTTGCCGAGGCTATAGCCCTAGTCACCGGACCCACTCCCCTCACTGTGTACTCCAGCATCCCCTCGGTTGGAAGGGCCCCGCTTATGGAGATAGGAACCTCACCTACACCGTATGCGTAGATCATGTTGAACTGGCCTGGCTCGAAGGCTATCTCGCCTCGGCGGCGCGGTCTGACTCTAATAGTATAGGTATCCGGCGTCTCTTTAACCCGCCCGACGACGCGGCACCATTCGATCTTGAACGTCTCTAGACCCGTCGCTACCCCAAGGCTCTGCTCGGTCATCACGCCACATCAACCCCCGATCCCTCATTACCCATGGTTTCAATCCTAAATTCTCCCTTGGGTGGAGCGTAAAAAAGCGCTATAAGACCGTGGCTACTCATGTCGCACTCACCTCCACTTCCCTCTGCCTGATCTTCGCCGCCACCTCTGTAACGTCTATCCCCACGGGACACCAAGTGATACACCTACCACAACCTACACAGCCCATAACGCCGAACTGGTCAACCCACGTAGCAAACTTGTGGGTAAACCACTGGCGATACCTGCTCAATATACTAGACCTGATGGGCCCACCATGGATGTAGGAGAAGTCGATATTGAAGCAGGAGTCCCACCTCCTCCAACGCTCAGCAGCATCGCCTGAGAGACCAGTGACCTCCTCAACTGTCGTGCAGAAACAAGTCGGGCACACTAATGTGCAGTTGGCACAAGCAAGACACTTCTCAGCAATCTCTTCGTATACCGGGCTCTCGAGATTCTTGTACAACAAGTCTTTCAGACCATCTGTGTCCAGCTTTTTCCTGAACAGCGTATGACTCCTCTCCATCCGGACGGCGGCCTCTGATATCTCCTCGCTCGTCGCTCCACGCGCGCCAATATGCTCGAGGAGGCTTTTACCCCTACTTGATCCCACCTTCGCAACGAAGTAGTGCGCATCGTCGCTCACCACCTCTGTGAGGCTTATGTCGTAGCCCGAGCTCACCTCAGGACCGGTGCCGGTGGACAGGCAAAAGCAGTTCTCACCGGGCTCGGTGCAGTTGACCGCAATTATGAATATGTTACGCCTCATGGCGGAATAGACCGGGTCTACGTATGGGCCGCCCAGCATCACCCTATCGAAAATGGAGATTGCGGCGAGCTCGCAGGCCCTGACCCCAAGGAAGGCCATCTTTTTTCCTTCATCCACGTTATGAATGGAGACTTCGCCGTTTTTCGCGACTGTAAGAAGCTTGACGCGGGGCGGGTATAAAAACTTCTTCCAAGAGAATGGCCCCACCACAAAGCCGAAGAACGCCTCATCGCCCCTCTTTTCGAGCCTGTAGTAACCGGGTCCCTGTTTATCCTTCACTCCCACCGGTAACTGAGATGCTGACTCAATTTCATCGTACACTATAGTATCTTCCCTAACAACAGGCCCAATTACGGAATACCCGAGCCCGCGAAGAGCGCTGATTAACTTATCGATAAGCAGAGAGTCGAGGAAATAGTGACTATTCTGACCAGCTGATTCCTCCATAACACATCCGTGTTAGGTTGACAAAAACGGTTGATTAATAAGTATTTATTCTCTTTTTCATTGTATATTACTCTGGTGATGCCCAGAATACGTAAACGAGATGTGATAGCCATAAAGTTACTCTATTCTTGACTCAGCATTCTTGAGAGAGCATTGAGACTTCAATAAAGCTCGCCGAGAGAGACTTATCTCATCCTTGGCCTGACACTTCGCGAGTCCATCTAGTGATGGGCTTGGGAGGTCTTATTCAGAAAGCCTGCGCGATCACTTTTAGAGTATATGGAGCTCAGATATACGCGCAGGCTTTCTGAGCCGTTTAGAATTTTTCAGCGACGATTGTTCTCTTATTCTACTCCCGGATCACCCTCATAGTGCCTCTCTGCTCTTTAAGTAATGTAGAGCCTCATGATTCTCCATTGTTATTCATCTTTATCTAAATCCATCCGGGAAGCTGCTGAGGGTTGCTGGAATACCGTTATAAGCGCCGAACATCACAATTCAATATCATGGGGAGGATTATCAGGACGGGCGTCTCATTTCCCGAGGATCTTTTGAAGGCCTTTGACAAAATTATCAGAGATCTTGGGATAAGGTCTAGGTCCCAAGCGATTCAGGAGGCCGTGAGGGACTTCATTGCTATGAACTCTTGGAGGATTGCCGATGGGGAAGTAGCGGGCACGATCTTAGTCCGCTATTCGCACGAAAAATACGGTATCGAGGAAAAGCTGACCGACGCGCAGCACGAATTTCTAAAATTAATACCATCAGCCCTTCACATTCATATTTCGAAGGAGGACTGCTTGCTCGTCATAGCCGTCAGGGGCATGGCCTCTGAGATCAAGGAACTTGTAAAGAAGCTTAGGGAGGCTGGCAGGGTAAAGCAGCTAACCTATGTGATGATGCCCATTTGCTAGGCCTTATCCGGCATAACACCGATTTTTGTCTGGTTACTGCCGCGATTAAGTTGAGACTCAGCCCGAAAAACACCCCTCTTTCGAAGTAATATTAACAGCGGCAGTGCGATGCCCCTGTTTTAACGCTATCATCACTAAGGAGGATTGATGTCACAGTGAAATTAGAAAATCATCAAGAGCGTAAGACCGTCGGGGTTCAACATGATTCTTTGCCTCATATTGTGGATTCGTGCTTGATGGCGAGATGAATCCGCAACTTCGTATCCTGCGATACCATCTCGATAGGCTTTTACGGGGGAAAGTGGGCGAGAATGAAGTATGATATGTGCCCCAAGCTACGGATCCGGGTGCTTAGTCCACCAGAGCGAGCGCCACAATCAAGTGATGTATCTCGATTGCAGATGATCTTTGTGCTCACTATAGCGATCAATTTTTGTTAAGACAGTATGGGCCTGAAAGGCTTAAGTGATCTGCTTACACCGGGGAAACTGACGGAGGAGATGCTTGGGTTGGGCGAGAAAGCGGCGAAGCTTAAAGCGCTGACCGAGATTTATAGGGAGGGCTTCGCCGAGCTGAGGAGGAAATTGAAGCCCTGAGAACATGGCTTAGAGACAAGGTCGATAGGCTCGAAGAGGTAATCAATAAGCTTGAGGCAAAAGTGGATTGGTACTACCTGGCTCAATAGCGGTTGGAATAATTTTTAAGGATGAGGGGCCGATATGAAAAATGTCCGCTACAGTTGAGGATGAGGAAATGAAGGCCTCAAATCCGTTCACGCCAGAAGAATTAACGGAAAAAGTCATTGGGTTGAGCGAGAGGATAGCAAAGCTAGAGGCACTAATGGAGAGGTATGGAGAGACGCTCGCCGAGATCAAGGCTAGAGTAGGCAAGATCGAGGCAAAATTCGATGAAGATGAGGATGAATCGAATGAGATCAGGGCTATAACCGGAAGACTTGAGATCAAGCTCGACATATACTTCTGGCTATGGCTCGGAACAATCGCCGCTTGGATAATATTGAGGGTGATGAGGTTGATATAAAGGTGATGGCCTTCAAAGAAGGCATCAGGCTTCCGCCGAGGTTAAGGAATATCTTCCCATGTAAGGTGTCTAAAGGAAGATTTAGGTAGATCTGGTAATTCAGCTGTACGGCCACTAGCAAATGGCTAGAGAATGATGGTCGTTGAGAGTCAGATGAGGCGGAGTGATGAGGTCAAAGGGCTCGCCAGAATCTTTTTAAATAGATAGACGACCATCACTTATCGTAATAGAATGTGCTATGCAATCCCCGCCAAAGTCGTCGAAATCCGAGGAGATGTTGGAGTCGTAGACTTCGGTAATGGCGTTAGGAGGGAGGTTATCCTAGCAATGGTTGACGCTAAGGTAGGCGATTATGTACTAGTTCACGCAGGATACGCGATAAGGGTCTTGGATGGGGAGAGCGCTCTTGAGATGCTGCGTGCAATCGAGGAAGTCATCGGCCTAGCCGGGGAGGAGAGGAGCTAAAGTCCTTAGAAGGATGGTTAACGTTGTCGGGTATATTCCCAGTACCACTAATAGTATTGCTGAGACGATTATTGGCACTAACATGAGCCTCGGCTCCGGCTGGGCTCTTCTCACGGCCTCAGACTCCTCCCCGAATAAGCTTCTCCTTATCGTCCAGAGCCCGTATCCGGCTGTGATCAGCGAGAAGATTATTGCAATGATTGTTAGCGCGAGCCTCGGGATATCGAGGGAGGAGTGGAGTGCGGTGTATATTGAGCCAGCGAATATGAAGAGCTCCCCCCAGAATCCGAGGAGGGGTGGGTAGCCCATCAAGCTCAGGAAGCCTATCATGAAGGCTATGCTCATGGTCCGCATTCTACCAGCTAGGCCGCCGAGTTCATCCAGATTATCGGTGCCGACGGTTCTCGAGAGCATTCCGGATATCATGAAGAGCATCGCCTTCGAGAGGCTGTGCGCCACATACATTAGCATGGCTCCAGCCAGCCCGATGACGGAGGCCGAGGCGACCCCGAACAGCATGTAGCCCATCTGGCTTATGCTCGAGTATGCTAGAAGCTTCTTCAGCCTATTCTGCGCGAGGGCCACGTAGCCGCCATAAATCATGGTTATCAGAGCGAGGGCGAGTAGCGCGATCATGAAGTCATTCTGTCCGATCATTTGCGGGAACGCTATGTAGAGTATCCTGAGGGCCACGTAGCCGCCTATGCCTGTCACGACCGGGAGTATCGCGCTTATCGGCGTTGGCGCGGCCGAGTAGGCGTCTGGGAGCCAGGAATGGAGCGGAAAGATCGCCATCTTCACAAAGAGCCCTACGAGCATTAGCGAGGCTATTAGGGAGAGAGTGGTTGGGCTTAGGCCCGCGGCTCTAGAGGCGAGCTCGAGGATGTTCAGCGTCCCCATGATGGAATATGTTAGCCCTATGCCAACTAGGAACATCAGGGCTCCAGTCTCGGTATAGAGGAAGTACTTGAGAGCTGCGCGCCACCTATCCTTCTCGCCCCACACGACTATCAGGGACCACGACGCTATCAGTATAAGCTCGAGAAAGAGGAAGAAGCTCGCGAGGTTCGTAGAGAGCACTGTTCCGAGCATGCCAGCGTTGAATAGAAGGTATAGGGAGAAGTATCCTCCCCATCCATCGCGGAGATCCATGTATGCGATCGAGTAAATGCATGCCAGCAGCCCAACCACCGCGGTCACCAAGGCGACAGGCCCGCTTAAACCATCAAGATAAAGGATGAAGTCCCCGAGAAGCTGGGCCCATGGATAGGATGCTTGGAGCGGCGAGCCGGACCTGTGGACAAAGTATCCAGCGACAACGAGGCATATCATGGAATAGGCCAGTGAGGTCAGTGCGATCCATCCAACTCTCTTTCCGAGCAACTTACCCATGGCAAAGATTATTGCCGATGCGATGATTGGCACGATCAGGGATTGGAGAAGTAGGTGGCTTGCATCAATCATTTTAGGCACCTCCAGTTAGAATTAGCATTATGAGTATGAGGGCGCCGAGGATCAGCCCGATAACGTAGTGGTTTAATACGCCCGTATGTGCCTTTCTAATGAGGTCTGAGAATCTTCTCGCGCCGATCGACAGCGCATTGTTGATTCCTTCTATTACCTTTAACTCTAATACCTTAGAGGCTATTTGGCTGAGCCTTATCGAGGGATGTGCAATGGCCTTATAATAGAATGCATTGATGTAATATCTCCTGATGAGAAGCGTCCTGAGAGCCTTCATGTATCCGCGCCTCTCGACTATCTCACCCTGACCCTTCACCCTCCTCACGTAGAGCGCGTACGCCGGAGCCGCTCCAATAACGATCGCGATGATTGATGCCAGTGGGACAATGAGCTGAGGGCCTAGTGCCCCGCTAGCTGAATGCGCGTGGACCGGGAGAATGCGCGCAAGGACCTTTTCGAGGCCGCCCTCGAGCAATGGGGCGACAAGCCCTAGAATAAGGCTGAGAACCGCCAAGATTAGGTATGGTACCCACATGACTCTCGGTGCCTCATGCGCTTCCTCTGATTTTCCGCCACCGTAGAAGACTAGGCCCATCATCCTGATGCTGTAGAAGGCCGTTAAGATCGCGGTGACTAAGCCAAGTATGAAGGCGGCGTATTCTCCGGAGGATAGCGTCATGGAGAGGACTAGATCCTTGCTCCAGAATCCCCCAAAGGGCGGCATACCCATGAGCGCGAAGGCCGCGAGGAGCGTGCTATAGAATGTTATCGGCATGTGCTTCCGGAGCCCGCCCATATCCCTCAGGAATCTAGACCCGGCCGCGTGAATTATGGAACCCGCGGCGAGGAATAGGGCCGCCTTGAAGACAGCATGGTTCATCAGGTGAAAGATCGAGGCGACATATCCGCCGATTATCTCCGTCGAGAGACCTGCTGCCCCGAGAGCCATCATCATGTATCCTATCTGGCTGACTGTTGAGTAGGCTAGAATCTTCTTGAGCTCCGTGGAGGCAACTGCTTGGCTCGCTGCGATGAAGGCCGTCAAGGCCCCGATCCACATGACAGCGTAGAAAAAGCTGGTGGTCGTGGGCACGCTCGCGCTCCAGCTGAGGGCAATCGGGAAAAGTCTCGCGACGAGGTATACCCCTGCCTTGACCATCGTGGCGGCGTGGATCAGAGCGCTGACCGATGAGGGGCCTGCCATGGCGTCCGGAAGCCACTCCATCAGCGGGAGCTGAGCAGACTTCCCCACCGCGCCGCTGAGAATCAATATCAGGGAGATTGGAAGGAGCCACTTGAGATTCGCCGGGGCCAGCGAGTCGGCGTGTAAGAGCTCAGGAAAGCTCACGGTCTTAACGGTGGCGGCGAGCATCAGGGTTCCCGCGATCATGAATAGGTCTCCGAACCTAGTCACCATGAATGCCTTCATTCCGCAGTGGGATGGTGGATATGCTTCCGGGGGCTCTCCAACCCAGTAATGTAGCCAGCCCTCTCTTGAATCTCGATACCAATAACCTATGAGCGCGTAGCTGCAGAGGCCGACTCCCTCCCAGCCGACCAGCATGAGGATCAGATTATCCGCGAGCACTAGGAGGAGCATGTTCGCGATGAAGAAGTTCATGAAGAACCAATATCTAGTGAGGCCTGGGTCTCCGCGCATATAACCCAGTGAGTAGACCATGATTAGAAAGCTGACAACCGAGACTATATTGACCATTATTATGCTGAGCGGATCCAAGAGCACCCCAGCTTTTATTTCTGAGAGAATCGGCGCGCCTGGCAGTAGCACCCACGAGATCTGGCTCCTCAGCGGCCACTTAACTTCCTCAAACAACAGCGGTATCAGGCTCAGAGTCGTCAGCATCGCGAAAAACGAGAAGATCACAGCGCCATAGTCCCTCGCCCTCCCGCCGATCCTAGCGAGCAATGGAGTCAATAATGCTCCGACCAGCGGCATCATCCAACTCGTCCAAGCATAAATCGCCCAGAGCTCGAGGCTCATCCCAAGATCACCTCCAAGGCTGATCGTATGAATTGAAGAACTGGGTTCAACATAATCGTGACCAGTATGCAAGCGGCTGCGAGGATTACTAAGGGCGCAAGCATGAGTGCAGGCGCCTCCCCAGCCTCCTCATACTTCTCATTTGATCCCGCTTTCTTGAAGGCAAGTCTCTGGAAGAGCCAGAGGTAGTAACCCGCTGCTAGGATGCTGTTCAGGATGAAGATTATGGATGCCGCGAGCATCAGGTTGTCCGAGGGAATTCCAAGGCTTGCCGAGATTATGAAGAGCTTGCTCCAGAATCCGCTTAGCGGCGGGACCCCGGCGAGGTTCAGCAGCCCGACCCCGAGGGATGCCGTCGTGATGGGCATTCTCGATCCGATCCCCTCGAGCTTCTCAACCTCTCTAGACCCCACCCTGACTATGTAGCATCCGACTGAGAGGAATGAGAGTCCCTTCCCGAGCGCGTGGTTGAGTACATGGAGCAATGCCCCAGTCAGTGCGAGGGCGGCTAACCCAATCTCTGATGGATGTGTTTTGAGGACGTGGGCGGCCAGCCCTATGCCCGTGATTATGTAGCCTATATTAGCTATGCTCGAGTATGCTAGGAATCTCTTGACGTCCGACTGCATCACGGCGCCGATGTTCGCGAATGTCATAGTTAGGATACCTAAGCCGATCAGGATCGGGCCAAAACCATATGCCAAGGGGCTGAATATCTTGAACAGGGGCCAGAGAATCGCATAGACGCCAGTCTTGATTACAATCCCGGATAGGACCGCGCTTATCGGCGTCGGCGCGGCCGGGTGGGCGTCTGGGAGCCAAGAATGGAATGGCACGATCGCGGCAGTCACACCAAAGCCTATCAGGATCATCATAAGGGATAGTGTGGCCGCCATGTTGCCGCCGCCGAAGACCGCGGCCCTTACAGCGTCGAATCGGAGCGATCCGGCAAGCCCGTAGAGGAGAGCTATCCCAAGGAGGGCGACGAGTGATCCGAGGGTGCTCATTATGAGGTACTTGAAGCCCGCCTCAACAGCCTCCCAAGACCATTTCCTGAAGGCGACGAGCGAGTATGAGGAAATGGCCATGAGCTCCCAGAAGACGTAGAGCGTGAAGAAGTCGTTCGCGATCGTGACGCCGATCATCCCAGCGATCAGGGTCAGGAGGAGGGCATAGTACCTGTCGAGGCCCAGTTCCCTCCGCCTGATCCAAAGGAGGTCGTCGGTTGGCAGATGCTCGACGTCGAACAGCATGTATCTCGTCGAGTAGATTGATGCCACTAAGCCGAGGCCGGAGAAGATCATTGAGAAGTAAATGCTCAGCATGTCGAGCTTGAGTGAGGCTGTTAGGGGCGAGTCAGGACCCCATACAATCGTTCGAGGGATCACGGCCCCGGCAACCGCTTCAAGCGATAGGAAGATTAGCGTGGAGAGGAACGCTAAGCTTGCGACTATGCCTCCGAACTCTATGAGCCCAACTCTTCTGAAGACCGGATCTAGGATCACGGTGATTATCGCGGCTCCAACTAGGATGAGGATCAAATTGAGGGGATCCGCAATCATCACCACCTCAACCTCCTAAGCTTCCTAACGTCAAATGTTCCGTAATGCCTGTAGATGTTTAGTGCTATGGACAACGCTAGCGCGGTGATTGCCGCGGCCACCGCTGTCGAAATCGCGATCATGCTCTGGGCTAGGGCGTCCATCATGACAACGTCATCCACGATCCTTATACCCATCGAGGCTATCGCGAGGTTCACGCCGAGAGTCACGGCCTCCAATCCAATCACCACTCTGACGAGATGCCTCTTGGACGCGATTATATAGAGCCCGACGACGATCAGGAGCAACGACCCCCCGAAGTAGATCTCGTAAAGGCTCATTCTCTCCTCACCACCGAGATCTACCATTCCCTCCTGAGCTGGGCGGAGACTGCCGCGATGACTGCGAAGAGTATGAATGCTTGGATTAGGAGGTCGAGCCATCTGTTAGCCCAGAGGAACTGAGGGGTCTCCTCAATGCTCGTCGGCTCGAGGCTCGGCGCCTTGATGCTCTGAACTATTCTTGGCGAGTATGCTAGGAGCGTTACCGCAAGAATCATCGTCAGTATCACGGCAGTCATTCTCGTGGCCTCCATTCTAGTCACCTCTCTCCTCCCCGGCGTGTATCGTTGCTAGAAGGAGTATTGTGACCGCGCCCGCATAGATTAGTAGCTGGAAGGCACTGAGGTATGGCGCTCCCAAGAGGTAGAATATGGCGGCCACAGCGATGTTCGCACACATTAATGCAAGTATCGCCTTCATCACGTCCTTCAGCTCCGCGGCTAGGATCGTGAAGACGAGCGTGAGTATTATCATGGCGATGTGTATGGCGGCCTCCATTATCTCACCACCAGATCCTCCTTTCTGAGAGCAATGTTCTCAAAAGTCTTGCTCATGCTTATCGCCTTGGTTGGACAGACCTCGGCGCACTGGGCGCAGTATATGCACTTGTAAATGTAGAAGATAGGCCTCTTGCCCTTCTCATCCTCGATCATTTCGATCGCCCTGGCGGGGCAGACCCTGAAGCAGAGCTGGCATCCAATGCATTTCGCTCGATCGAACTCTATCCTACCCCTGAACCCCTCGGGGAGATGGATTTTATCGAGCTCCCTGTATGGGTAGAGTATCGTGGCCCTTCTCCTGAACAGGCTTCTCAAGGCCTCTGCCAAAAGGCGTCCAGGAATTCTCATCCCTAAACGATCACCTCCGTCAGGATCATGAGTATCATGGCCGGAGGCATGAGATACCTCCAAGAGAAGGAGACCATCTGATCTATCCTTAGCCTCGCGAATAATGCTCTAATCAAGGTGAAGATTGCGAGAACAATTATAGATTTCAGGAGGAAGTAGATCACGTATAGAATCGGCTCGAGCCCCGGAATTACTGGACCCAGGGGGCCTCCGAGGAATATGGCAGCGCCGAGGCCAGAGAGGAGGAAGAGTTCGAGGTCCTTTGAGAGCCTAAATAACGCGAGCCTCCTGCCGCCGTATTCGACCTCCCATCCGGAGACTATCTCCTGCTCGGCCTCCGGTATGTCAAATGGTATCTTCTCCATCTCTGCCTGCGATGCTATGACAAAGATCATGAAGCCTATCAGCTGGATGCCGGCGATGAGCCAGAGGCCCTTCTCGGCCTGAACCTCAACTATTCCCCGAATGCTCAGTGAGCCGGCGGCTACTGCGGCACTTAGCAGGCTGAGCGTCAACGGTATCTCATAGCCTATTAGCTGGAGAGATGCTCTCACCGCGCCTATCGAGGCAAACCTATTATTCGAGCCCTCGCCAGCGAGATACACTGTTATTGTGTAAAGTGATAGAAGCGCGATCACGACTATCAGATCTCCCTCGAACGAGAGCACCCCGGATGGCCCGGCTATCGGCAGAAACATGCAAGCGAAAAGCATCAGGGCTGGAGCGAGCATCGGCGTCAGCGTGAAGAGGAGTCTGTCCGCAGCCATTGGTACAATGTCCTCCTTGGAGAGGAGCTTGATGAGGTCGGCGATGGGTTGGAAGAGCCCAAAGGGACCCGTGAGATGCGGGCCAATTCTATTTTGGAACCTAGCATATAGCTTCCGGTCGATCCACTCGTAAAAGAGCGAGACCGCCAGCACGAAGATTACTCCTGGGAAGAATATTGTAGCAAGTATCATCTCGATCATCTCTTCTCAACCCTCCTCTCACGCGAGAGCCTTATGATGTCATCAAGCGTCATGGTCATCCGCCTTCTCCTCGCCTCGTCGGTGATCACGATCCTCGCGCTACAGCATATGCATGGATCTATTCCGCCGAGGATCGCTGGGACATCGGCTATATAGACTTCGTAATCGCCCCTGCTTCTCAGCATCTCCGTGACTGAGAGGAGGTTCGCGAGGGTCGGCGTCCTGACTCTATACCTGTATGGTTTCTCCCCGCCATCCGAGATCGAGTAGTGCACAAGCTCACCTCTCGGCGCCTCAACCCTCGCCAAAGACTCACCCGGAGGAGTCTTGAAGAATGACGGTATCTTCAACCTATAGTCGCCGGATGGTATGTGGTCGAGGGCGTAGCGAATCATGTTCACGCACTCGTAGACCTCCCTAACCCTGACCTTTATCCTAGCATAGCAGTCGCACGTATCCCAAGTGACTACATTGAACGGGACCTCGTCGTGGCCGCTGTACGGATCATCAAGCCTGATATCATGCTTTATTCTCGACGCTCTCAGGTGCGGGCCGACCGCGCCCATCTTCACAGCGTCTTCGGGCTTAAGTATTCCCACTCCTTGGGTTCTCGCGAGGATCGTCGGCTCAGAGTCTATCACTTTCTCATAGTAGCGCATCCTCTCCTCGATGTAATCCAGCGCCCTCCTTAGATTCTGCTCAGCCTCGGGCGCTAGATCTCTCCTTACACCGCCTATCGTGTTGTAGGATGTGATGACCCTGTTTCCCGTGATGAGCTCAAGCATGTCCATGACCCTTTCCCTATCTCTCCAGAAGTACATGAAGAGGGTCTCGAATCCTAGCGTGTGGAAATAGTGGCCGAGCCAGAGGAGGTGGCTGTGAATCCTGCTAAGCTCCTCCACTATGATTCTGAGGTACTTCGCTCTAGGAGGAGCCTCCTTGCCGAGAAGCTGCTCGATATTGAGGCAGTAGCAGAGTGAGTGAGCGGCATTACATATTCCGCATATTCTCTCCACAAGGTAGAGCCCCTGAATATACGGCCTCGTCTCCAGAGCCTTCTCGATGCCCTTGTGAATGTAGCTGACGTCCACATCAACATCAACTATGAGCTCACCCTCAACTGTCAGCCTAAGCATGAGGGGCTCAACATGTATCGGGTGCTGGGGACCTATTGGGATCTCGAAGCTCATCCATTTTCACCTCTTTCACCTCCTCTAAGCGGTTTGGGCTGCTCTGGCGCGTAATCCTTTCTTAGCGGGTGGACTCCCTCTGGCCAATCTTCGGGCAAGAAGAGCCTCTTGAGATTTGGATGACCACCGAATACGATGCCCAG
Organism: uncultured archaeon; assembly: GCA_937974645.1. Classification (GTDB taxonomy): domain Archaea; phylum Thermoproteota; class Nitrososphaeria_A; order Caldarchaeales; family Wolframiiraptoraceae; genus Wolframiiraptor. The sequence goes on from CALJVH010000010.1 coordinate 32,389, forward strand.
CAGGTCGTGTGTCTCCCGCTCATAGAAGCTCGCGGCTGGAAGAATATCGGTTATCGAGTCTATGATCGGGCTATCTTTTGGAACATGCGTCTTAATGAGTACGCATGTCGAGTATCCTAAGTGAGCCACGATCTCTAGGTTATCTCCCCGGTCCACTCCGCTCAGGCAGCTAAGGAACTCCAGCCCGAGATCCTGTGCGACATATCTCACGACATCCTTGTAAGCGTCGGTGGAAACTAGAACCGAGATTCGCCTCTTCCCGAGAGCCTTCGCCTCGAGCACTTTCTCGCCAAACTTCTCGGATATCTTCCTAAGAAGTTCCTCCTCGCTCAACCTAGACCTCCCCCCTCTCAATCTTCTCAACCAATATGCTGATCGCCTTCAGGATGGCCTCCGGCTTAACTGGGCAGCCCGAGACATACGCGTGAACAGGTATAATAGAGTCGAGGCTCGGATACGTGTTATAGCATCCCCAGTATACCCCGCCGCTCGTCGCGCAGGTTCCAGCAGCAACCACGTACTTCGGCTCCGGCATCTGCTCATATATCCTAATGAGCCTATCCCTCGCCTGCCGGGTAACCGGACCCGTCACGACTAGAATATCTGCGTGCCTTGGGCTCCCCCGGGCGAGAACTCCAAACCTCTCAACATCATAGCGCGGGGTTAAGCATGCGGCTATCTCGAGATCACATGCATTGCATGCTCCGGTGTCAAATAGGAGTATCCACGGGCTTCTCGCTCTGCATTTCCTTACCAGCTTCTCAGCAATACCCATCCACGCTCATCTCCTTCTCCCAAGTAGCTGGATCGCGATCCCTAGCACGAGACCATAAATGATGAGGAGGCTGATGATGCCGGGCTTATATGCTGGCGGAACATTTATCGTGAATGCCAAGAAGAGCGCGATAACATCGAACACCATGAATAGTGCGGCGAAATTGAAGAGCAACAATCTTATCGGACTCCTAGCTGGGGGGAAGCTCTCCCCACAGGCATAGGGCTCAAGCTTCATCTTGCTCTTAGGAGCCTTAACAGATAACCTTCCACCCAGAAGGTAGATGAAGAGTATTGTGAGAAACGTTACGATAAGCGCAGTAACGAGCTCTTCCATGAAAGATCAACACTACAATCTGGTAACTCAAATTTAAGTTTGGTCTCCGCATGTGCAGAATCTGTAACACAGTAATATCACAGCCTCATCAAGAGGCTTAATAAGAAGCTCGTAACCACCTCCTCCGCCGCCCTAACTGCGGGGCTTATGCCTCTTCCAAATTCTAAGGTTTCCACCTGTATTCCTAAGACATATGCTGGCACGCTTATCTCTGAGAGCTTCATGATTAAATCTAGCGGCATTCCATGCGTTGAGATTGTCTTTCCTGACGCTTCCTCTAACTTCATAAGCCTAATTTCTCCGGATCTGCCACCGAAATCCGCGGCATCAAAGAATATAATGGCCCCAGGGGCCATGGGCTTCAGCATTCTTGGAATCAGGTCAACCCTATCCTCCACAATAACCACTTTTATCTTCTCATTTTTCAGGAGCCGCTTTAGAGTTTTCGCGAGCTCGACTCCTACGCCATCATCTCCTCGAAGCGGATTGCCAACGCCGACTAGCACTAAGTCTCCACCCCTCATCAACAAATCATCAATGATCTGCTTGAGCTCCTTCCTCCAGTTCATATCAGGGCCAGTAATATCGTGGAAAAACCGAGGTTAAACCTTTATTATCGTTGCGCCGGGATCCACACGACCGTGTGATGGGAGGTATGGATTCCGCCGATCTGATGAAGAAAATTCTCTCAAGGTACAGGGATTCGGCGCTGGCGAGAAGCCTAGTTAATAAGATCTGGGAGGTTGCCAGAGATCTTCCGAGAGTTAGGATAATGCACGTATGCGGGACCCATGAATGGACCATAACCCACTGGGGCATTAGGGCCCTTCTTCCGGATAATGTTGAGGTTAGGGCTGGTCCCGGATGTCCGGTCTGTATAACCCCAGCATCCGATATAGATGTGGCTGTCAAGCTCGCGCTCGATGGGATTAATGTCCTCACATATGGCGATATGTCGAGAGCGAAGGGCTCTAGAATGATCTCACTCGAAGACTGCGCCGTTGATGGCGGCAAGGTTAGAATAGCATATAGCTTCATGGACGCAGTGAAGATCGCTAGCAATAACCCGGATAGAGAATACATCTTTCTCGGGGCGGGATTCGAGACAACAGCACCTACAGTAGCATACTACGTCCTGAAAGGTCTTCCAAGAAATCTTAAGATCCTCTCAGCCCACAGATATGTTCCGCCAGCAGTTGGATCTCTAGCGGAATCCGAAGATCTCGAAATAGACGGCTTCATAAATCCGGGGCATGCCTCGACCGTGAGCGGGATGAAAGCATATAAGCCGTATTTTGATAGGTGTGGGAGGCCAATGGTTTTCGCTGGCTTCGAGCCAATAGACGTTTTGATGGCGATCTACATGATCCTTAAGCAGTTGAAAGAACGAGCCCCAAGAATGGAGAATGAGTACGTGAGGTCTGTGACGTGGGAAGGGAATCTGAGAGCGCAACAAGCACTTCAAGAAGTCTTCGACTTCGAGGAGGGCTACTGGAGGGGAGTCGCGATCATACCGGCGAGCGCGATGAACTTTAAAGAAAAGTTTTCGCAAGTTGATGCTAGGAGAATTTACGGCCTAGAGTATGGGAGGGGAGACTACTTTCCATCAGAAGCCAGATGCGCTGAGATAATAAAGGGGATTATTGACCCGCCCGACTGCCCTCTCTACATGAAGATATGCACGCCCTTAACACCGGTCGGTCCAGCAATGGTCGGACTTGAAGGAACATGCAGGATCTGGGCGCAGAACAGGATCCTCGTCAAGGACATTAAGTGCATGAGCGGCGCATGTGGAATAAGCCGGGAGGCGAAGCCCGTGAAAAGATCGTGAAGAAGGGAGCGGATTCCATTAATGAAGGCGGATGAGAGGATAAGCATTGCGCATGGTGCTGGCGGACTACAAATGCACAAGCTCATCAAGGAGCATATACTGCCAAAGTTCAAGCAGAGGAGGAAACTCGAGATCCCCCTCTCGCTTCTCATCGACTCTGCCGTAATTGATGGTATAGCTTTCACAACGGATTCGTATACAGTTAAGCCCCTTTTCTTCCCGGGAGGCAATATTGGGAGGCTGAGCGTCTCCGGAACTGTGAATGACCTTTCAGTTATTGGAAGCGAGCCTCTGGCAATTTCGTGCGCTTTAGTAATCGAAGAAGGGTTCGAGATCGAGAAGCTGGACGAGATCCTGTTAAGCATGGAGGAGACGGCCGAGGAGGCTGGAATCGAAATCGTGACCGGCGACACAAAAGTCGTCGAGAAGGGCAAGCTTGACGAGATGATAATTAATACAGCCGGCATAGGCAGGAGAAGCCCATACCTAGACAGGAATCTAGAGAGAGCGGCTTCTGATGGAAGATCCCTGAAATCAAGATGGCTTGACCCCCGCAATGTAAGGCCTGGTGATAGGCTAATAGTTTCAGGGCCCATCGGGGACCACGCCATGACGATAATAGCTGCTAGAGGTGAGCTCGGCTTCGAGGCACCGGATTTAAGATCCGACACCGCGCCATTAAACCGCTTGATGGAAAGAGCCCTCGAGGTGGGAGGAATATTGGCCGCGAAGGATCCCACAAGAGGCGGACTAGCGGCGCTTCTAAACGAGTGGAGCGAAATTACGGGGTTCGGTATCCTAGTGAAGGAGATGCTCATACCGGTACGTGAAGAAGTGAGGACAGGATGTGAGATACTCGGCATCGACCCGCTGGAGTTAGCATGCGAGGGGAGAGTAGTCCTAGCGGTTTCCGAGAAATTTGCTGGAGAAGTTCTAGAAGCCCTGCGCTCTCACCCGCTAGGCCGTGAAGCCGAGGTCGTAGGATGGTTCTCTGATGAGCATGAGGGGGTAGTAGTCGAGACCGAGATAGGGGGACTAAGATATCTGCCGATGCCTCTCGGAGATCCCGCCCCCAGAATATGCTAAGCATTAAAGCAGTAATTCAGCGCGTAACGAGCATCTCGCATAGCATCCTCGAACCATGCGCGCAACCATTCGGGCATAGCTGTAAGATTAGCGCCTGTTGCCGGGAAGCCGCTGAAGGAATCTTCTAGCGATAATTTTAGCCACTATCTTCTCCTAGGAAGCGGTGTAATTGAGTCGGCTTAGATTGATGCACAACATAACAGGTAAGAATGAACGTGACTGACAATTTATATTGTGGATGGCTGCGGGAAAATTCATATTTCGGAAACCCGGTCTAGTGTTCTCAGATCGGCTTCCATGAAAGCTGTTAAGATATACGTTACAGGAGTTGTTCAAGGGGTTGGCTTCAGGCCCTTTATAAGGAGAATTGCACATCTCGCCGACGTATCCGGCTATGTTAAAAACCTTGGTGGGGGAGAGGTGGAGATTCACGTAGAGGCGAACGATGAAGCAAAAATCGAGCTCTTCTTTAAACTTTTCAAGGAAAAAAGGCCGCCGTCCGCAAGGATGGATTGTGTGAAAAGCATAGAAGTTAATCCATTAGGCATTCAGGGATTTAGGATTCTGGAGAGCAGCGGAGAGAGATTACTCGCCTCAGAGATTCCCCAGGATCTTGCAATGTGCGAAGAGTGTCTCAAGGAGATTTTGAACCCACACTCGAGGTGGTATAAATATCCATTCAATAGCTGTGCGTGGTGTGGGCCCAGGTACTCGATGATTTACAAGCTTCCTTATGATAGGGAGAATACGGCGATGCGGGATTTCCCGTTGTGCGACGAGTGCTTGGGCGAATACGACGATCTCTGGAATGAGAGAAGGCATCACGCTCAAGGAATAAGTTGCCCGAGATGCGGCCCCAGCGTATTCCTTCTGGATAGGGGTTTGGAAAGGGTCGAGGTTGATGACCCCGTGAGAGAGGCTGCCAAGTTGATTAATGATGGTATGATTATCGCGGTTAAGGGGGTTGGCGGATACCATATAGCATGCCTCGCGAGTGATGATGAAGTCGTGTTCGAGCTCAGAAAAAGGAAGGGGCGGCCTAGGAAGCCTTTCGCCATAATGGCGCTGAACTTAGAGGTCGCGGAAAGGCTCGTCGAGATTCCCAAGGAGTTCCTCGAGCTGTTCACCAGCTTCATCAAGCCCATAATAATCCTTCCAAAGAAAGAGGGCTGCCCGGTTTCAGACTACGTGGCCCCCTCGCTCCGGAGTCTTGGGATAATGCTCGCGTACACTCCGCTTCACTATCTGCTCCTGATGGAGAGCAGGGATAAGTTCATGGTGATGACCAGTGGAAACGTTCACGGAGATCCGATGATAAGCGATGAGTCTAGGCTGAAGGAGCTCACGAGTATAGTTGATTACATCTTGGCGCATAACAGGAGGATAGTTCACAGGGTTGATGACTCGGTTGTTAGGTCGACTCATGGGGGCACCGTGATCCTAAGATATGGGAGGGGATATGCTCCAAGGATTCTCAAGCTTAAGCATGTCCTCAGAAAGCCGGTAATAGCCTTTGGGGGGGATCTCGAGACCAATGGCGCGGTTGGGTTCGACGATAACGTGATTTTAGCGCCTTACTCCGGTGACATGGATAGCCCGAGAGTGCTTGAGGAGCATATCAGCAACATAGAGTTTCTCACGAGCTGCTATGGCTTGAAGGAAAGAAATCCGGTTGTCGCCGCGGATCTTCACCCAGCCTATCACTCGAGGAGGGCCGCGGAGAGATATGCCTCCAGCAATGATTTTGAGCTTAAGCTTGTTCAGCATCATCTCGCCCATTTCGCCTCAATCATGGCAGAGATAGGCCATGACCCGGAGGAGCCCGCCGTGGGGATAGCCATTGATGGAGCTGGCTATGGACTTGATGGAGCGATCTGGGGAGGCGAGATTCTAGCATGGTTGGATGGAGTGTTCGAGCGCGTGGGATTTCTGGACTACTCGCTCATGCCTGGCGGCGACCTTGCCTCATATAGGCCTGCTAGAATGCTCATGTCAATATTATCTAAGTTCATGAGCCTCGAGGAGGTTGAATCCTACGTCTATAGACATGGTCTCCTAAAGGGGCTCAAGCATGGAATGAGAGAGCTTAAAGCAGTTTTAGCCCAGATTAAGCAGGGGAAGGGACCAGTTACCTCAAGCACTGGAAGATTCTTAGATAGCATTTCAGCTCTCCTGAATCTCTGCCTCGAGAGAACATATGAGGGGGAGCCAGCAATAATGCTCGAAGAAGCATCTCATGGCGGAGCGCTAATAGTTAGGAGTTCAGATGATTTCATCTCCAAAAAAGGAGATGCGCATCTCGTAATGACTGGAGGAATCATGAAAGCTCTCGTGGAGAATCTTGACAACAACTCTAGACGTGACTTAGCTTACACGGCACAGTACCTCTTAGGAGAGTGTCTTGGAATAATTGCCGCAGAAAAAGCCCAAGAGCTAGGAGTTAAGGCTATATACGTCTCGGGTGGAGCCGCAGTTAACCACGTAATACTCTCAGCTATAGAGCATGCTTCAAGACTCAAAGTTCATGTGAATAGGATGATACCAGCGGGAGACGGCGGAGTCGCTGTAGGACAGGTTTATCTCGCTGGGCTTTTGGGGGCGGAAAAACTCTTCGAGAAATAGGCCATGAAAACTATTCAGGTGATGAAATAAGGACGCTGCTGATGCAATTGTTCCGATCCCGGAAGGGCATGATGAATCCCAAGAGCTATTATGCATGCCGTCAAGGACATGCGTAGCTTGAAACCTAAAGATTCCATTCTTTGGAAGGCCTATTCCTGGAGGTTCTAGAATAGTCAAAGCCATAAGGGGGCTTGCCGAACAAACTGGGAACAATGTGCGGGATTATAGGATGCGTCTTAAAGGCTGGAAGCGTTGCCCCCATACTCCATAAGGGCCTTAAGAGACTTGAGTATAGGGGATATGACTCGGCCGGGATCGCCACAGTCTATAATGGCGCTATTTATCTCAAGAAAGATTCTGGAAAGATTAATGAAATACATGCCCGACTGAACTTGGATAATCTTCCGGGATCGATTGGGATAGCTCATACTAGGTGGGCGACCCATGGGGCTCCGAGCCAAGTTAATGCTCACCCCCACCTCGACTGTGATGAAAGGATAGCCATCGTTCATAATGGTGTGATAGAGAACTTTCTTGAGCTCAAGGAGGAGCTCATGGATAGGAGACACACTTTTAGATCCAAGACGGATACTGAGGTTATCGCTCACTTGATAGAGGAGAACCTGAAGTCCGGCAAGAATCTTCTAGAGGCTACTATAGCTGCGGTTAGGAGACTTAAGGGGAGCTACGCGCTTGCGGTCATATCATCTCTCGAGCCTGATAAGATAGTCTTCGCGAGAAATGAATCTCCGCTTATCATCGGGTTTAGCGATAGCGCGAACTTCGTCGCGAGCGATGTCGCGGCATTCATAGAGCATACTCGCAAAGCCGTATTTCTCGATAATGGTGAGGCCGGATATATGACGCCCTCCGAATTCAGGATATTCAGGATCGATTCCGGCGTCGAGGTGGAGAAGAGGGTAATAGAGCTGACTTGGACTGTAGAGGAGGCGGAGAAGTCCGGTTACCCGCATTTCACACTGAAGGAGATATATGAGCAACCTCACACTATCAGTGAGGCTCTCAAGGCTCAGGAGAAATATCTTGACCTCTTGACAGAATTCCTAGACCGGGGTAGGGAGGTATTCCTCCTCGCGGCCGGAACATCCCATAACGCGTGCGTTGCGGCCTCCTATATGTTCTCAAAGATCGCTAGGCTTAACACGATCCCCGTGATAGCATCGGAGTTTATCGAGAACTATGGTAGATCGATCGGCATTGATTCGATAATACTGGCCGTGAGCCAGTCGGGCGAGACCGCGGACGTCTTGACAGCAGTAGAGAATGCAAGGATGACGGCGGCGACAATACTCGCTGTTACAAACGTCGTGGGCTCAACCTTGACGAGGGTGTCGAGGGCATATGTTCTTCAGAACTCCGGGCCCGAGATCGGGGTCGCCGCTACCAAGACCTTCACGGCTCAGCTCACCGTCTTGGCCCAGCTAGCCCTCCGCCTAGCTAGGCGGAGGGGGAAACTCGCGCAATATGAGATAGATGAGCTGAGGGAAGAGCTCAGAAAACTTCCAGAGCTCGTCGAGAAGACGCTGATGATTTCGGATAAGCCGATGCGGGAGCTGGCCAAGGGGCTTGCGAATGCGCGGAGCATCTTCTTTCTAGGGAGGGGAATAAGCTACGCAACTGCTCTTGAGGCAAGACTCAAGGTCATGGAGCTCAGCTACATACCCTGCATAGCTTATCCAGCTGGAGAGAGCAAGCATGGGCCGATAAGCGTGATCGAAAACGGCTACCCGGTATTCTTCATAGCTCCATATGATCCAACCCGAAAACACGTGCTAGGAAATATTATGGAGATGAAGGCCAGGGGCGCCAAGATCTACTGCGTCGGAACCGAGGGCGATAATGAGTTGAGGGAAAATTCAGATTGGTGGCTCGGCCTCCCCAAAGTGCATGAGATCCTAAGCCCGATAATTTACGTCATCCCATTCCAGTTCCTGGCATACTACTTGGCTCTAGAGAGGGGGTTTGATCCTGACAAACCCAGAAACCTCGCCAAGAGCGTGACGGTCCTCTAATGACGAGGCGAAAGATAATAATTGGTTATCACTATCTAGATCTGGCTAGAAGTCATGGTGGAGTTAATCTCGCATGAGAAGTTCGAGGGGGTCTACTGGATAAGGGATGAGGATGAAAGGGTGCTCGCGACCAGAAACCTAGTTCCAGGCGTCCAAGTTTATGGTGAGAAGCTTTACAGGGTCAAGGGCGAGGAGTATAGGAGCTGGATACCATACCGGAGCAAGCTGGCGGCATCCATAATGAAGGGCATGAAGAGCATGTTCATTAAGCCTGGCTCGAGGATCCTCTACCTCGGGACAGCGACTGGAACCACCTCAAGTCATGTCTCAGATATAATAGGAGAACAGGGCGTGCTTTATGGTGTCGAGTTCGCAGCTAGGGTCATGATACAGTTCAAGCGAAACGTCTCGGATAAGAGGATGAATGTGATCCCGATCTTCGGCGATGCTAGGAGGCCGGAGGCTTACGCGCCGATCGTGGGAGAGGTTGACGTGATCTACTGCGATGTAGCACAGCCGGAGCAGGCGAAGCTATTCTCGGATAACGTGAGGCTCATGCTCAAGAGCCGGGGCCATGGGTACCTAGCCGTAAAGGCTAGAAGCATAGACAGCGTCCAGGAGCCGGAGGTAATATACAAGAGGGAGGTCGAGATACTCGAGAGGAATGGACTTAAGCCTATTGAGGTAATCTCCCTTGAGCCCTATGAGCGTGATCACGTCATGGTAGTACTTGAATACCGCTAGGGGGACAGACTCCTCAAGTATCTGTCAATTTCCTTAGCAGCTTTTATCCCATCAGCTGACGCGATGCTGTAAAGTGACGGCCCTCTAACAACGTCTCCGCCGGCGAAGACCCCGCGCCTACTGGTCTCCAGTCTTTCATCAACCTTTATTCTTCCATCCTCCGTTAGCTCTATCCCATCCTTTTCTGAAAGCCATCTCGTTGAGGGAATTTCACCCGTCGCAAATATCACGTGGTCTGCCTCAACCTCGAACTCGGAGCCCTCTATTGGCACGGGCTTTCTCCTGCCATCGGGCCCCGGCTCCCCAAGCTTCATCTTGATGCATCTTATCCTCCGAAGCTTTCCATTATCGCCTATCAACTCTACGGGTTGAGTAAGGAACAGTATCTCTATCCCTTCATTAATGGCTTCCTCGACCTCCTCCTTCTTGGCGGGCATCTCCTCCGCGCTCCTCCGATACATTATCTTGACGTGCTCAGCGCCCAGCCTCAGGGCCGTTCGAGCGGCATCCATTGCCACGTTGCCCCCTCCCACAACCCAAACTTTACCTGAAATAGATTTGATCTTTCTCATTTTAACGAGCTTCAGGAATTTTAATGCGGCGTGAACGCCTTCCAGCTCGACTCCCTTCATCTGAGGAACATTTGAGTCGCTCGCACCCGTTGCTATAAAAATCGCTTTATAGCCTTCTTTGAAGAGGTCGTCGATCGTCAGGTCGCGCCCAATCTCGACCCCCATCTTAAACTCCACACCAAACATTTCCAATATCCCAATTTCTTTTTCAACGATATGTGAGGGTAGCCTGAATTCGGGTATCGAGTCAATGAGCCTACCCCCCAACTTCTCTCCGGCCTCGAATATTGTGACATCGTGACCCATGAGCCTCAGATGATATGCGGCCGTAATCCCAGCTGGGCCCGAGCCTATGATGGCCACCTTAAACCCGGAGCGCGGCTTGGGCTTAGGCAGATTATTCTCGATTGTCGCGGCGTCGGCGACCGCGCGCTTAACCGCCCTGATCTTAACCGGGTTCCCACATATCTGGCCGAGAGTGCAGGCAGACTCGCAGAAGCCTATGCATATTCTCCCACATATTCCAAGAGTCGGATATATGCTCGAAGATAGCCTATACGCTATGTCGTGTTTCCCGCCCGCAGTAGCTTTCAAGAATGCCGGAACGGGAAAACTCACCGGGCAAGCGTTAACGCATCTGGGAATTCTGCATCTAAGGCATCTATCCGCCTCGAGCTCGGCACTTCTCAAGTCAACCCCTGAAACAACTTCATGAAACCCTACCCGATCCCCTGACCTCTCTAAAATTACCTTAGGCTCGAAAATTCCATAAAGTTCATGGGCCTCTTCGCTTAGAAGCTTAGCAAGAATCTCGAAAAATCGCTTTCGCTCATCAGGCCCAAGCTCCTCAATCGAAAAATTCGCGAGGATCTCAAGATGCTCCTTTAGGAGGCCTCGAAGTTCGAGATCGGGCGGTAACCCAGCTCTTCGGAAAATCTCCTTAACCTTATCATAAAACTCTAGGCGTGATAGTGGGCCTTCGGGAGAGATCAGCTCCGAGATCTTCATAACGCACCTCGCCCGAGAGTTTTAGCTTAAAAGTCTCTCCTAAAAATCAATCGCTTAAAGAGACTTACTAAGAGTTTTGCGGCCTAATTCAAAGATTAAATAGAGGTCTCCAGATGAGCTTGCAGAAGGGGCCGGAAGAAAGCTGAGGGTGCTTGAGATGCCTCATTGGGACTACTCGGTCAAGGAGCTGGACGAGGCTAGGACCGTCAAAGCTAGCCTGAGAGAGGTCGATGTATCTCCGAAATGGTCTAGGGAGGTTTGCAGGGCGATCGTAGGGTTGACGATACCAGAGGCGAGGAAGCTTATGGAAGACGTTATTGCCATGAAGAGAATGATACCTTACCGCAGGTACAAGAAGAATAGGGCGCATCATAGCGAGACAAAGGGAGCTGGAGGATACCCGGTAAAGGTCGCTAAGCACATGATCAAGCTTCTGGAGAGCTTGGAGGCCAATGCTGACTTCAAGGGTCTAGACCCGGATGACGTGGTCATAATACATGCGGCCGCCCATAAGGCTAGGAGGATCGAGAAGTTCATGCCTAGAGCATTTGGAAGAGCCACACCATACGATAAGCAGCTAGTTCATATTGAGGTAATAGGGGAGGTGAGAAGCTGAGATGTCAGCTGTCAAGAATATTCTTTCTAGCAAGATCAAGAAAGCCGAGATCTACGAGTATCTGGCTGAGAAGCTTAAGGATACGGGCTTCGGAGGAGTAGATATAACCTTCACGCCCATGGGGACTAGAGTAACGATCTACGCGATGAAACCTGGCAGGGTTATCGGCCCAAGGGGGAGGGTGATTAAAGAGATAACAGAGGATCTTGAGAAGAGGTTTGGCGTGGAAAACCCGAATGTCACCGTTGCCGAGATAGAGGTCCCGGAGCTCAATCCCCAAGTTATGGCCTACCGTATCGCGCAGGCGATGGAGAGAGGAGTAAGGCATAGGAGGGTGGCCTTCTGGGCTCTAAGGAGAATAATGGAAGCTGGAGCTCGGGGGGTTGAGATAGAGATAAGCGGCAAGCTGACTTCAGCCAGGCATAGAACCGAGAAGTATACTGCTGGGATAATGCCGAAATCCGGCGATCCCGCGCTCAAATATATTAGGGTTGGAAAAGCCTCACTATTGCTAAAGCCCGGAATATACGGAATAAAAGTAAAAATCTTCCCGCCCGACGCGCCGATGCCCGAAGAGATAAGGGTGGCCGCACGAGAGCCCAGCAAAGCGGAGGTGGTTGAGATCGGTGAGGGAGTTAAGGGAGCTGAGAGAAAAGAATAACGAGGAGCTGATAAGCGAGCTTGACAGGCTCCGGGCGGAGCTCGTGCTAATCAGAAGCAAGACTGTTGCAGGCGGAGGGCTGGAGAAGACTGCTCAGATAAGAAACATGAGGAGGAGAATTGCGAGAATCTTGACTATACTTAGAGAGCGGGGGATAGAGCTTTAGAATCTTTCCAAGGAGCCTTAACCCTGGCTACTTGAGCTTCTCCAAGACTATCGCCGGGCAGACTCTCCTAACGCCCTCCCTAGACTCGAGGCTTTTAACGAAGTTCGAGAGCTCCTGAGAGCTCTTGAGCCAGCATTCGGCTATGAGCATGTGGTCGCCGCTCGTCAGATACAGCTTCATTACCTCCTCACATCTTCTCAATCCCTCCATTACCCTGAGTAGGTGCTCCGGATCCACGTCCAACCCTATTATTGCTACTAGCTCGTAGCCCAGCTTCTTGAGATCCACTTCGATGGTGTATCCTTTAATGATTCCGAGGTCCTCGAGCCTCTTAACCCTCTTTCTCACAGCTGCCTCCGAGACGCTCAGGATCCTCGCTATCTCGACGTAGGATCTTCGGGCATTTTCCATTAAGAGCTTGACGAGGTCATAGTCCGATATTCGAACCATAATATTTATGATCTCGGCGATAATATATACATAATGTGGAAGTGAGGTGGTGGAAGTGGAACATTCAAGCATTCCGTTATTAGGAGAAAAGGTTCCAAGTTTCGAAGCCCAAACAACCCACGGCAAAATAAAGTTCCCAGACGATTATAAGGGCAGATGGGTGGTATTGTTCTCGCATCCAGCCGACTTCACACCTGTCTGCACCACAGAGTTCGTCGCTTTCCAAAAGAGGTATGAGGAGTTCAAGAAACTGAACTGCGAGCTCATAGGCCTCAGCATAGACCAGGTGTTCAGCCACATCAAGTGGGTCGAATGGATTAAGGAGAAGATCGGCGTCGAGATTCAGTTCCCGGTAATCGCCGATGATCAGGGGAAGATAGCGTGCATGCTGGGCATGATACATCCCGGGAAGGGGACGAACACCGTTAGAGCAGTCTTCATAGTTGACGCCGATGGAGTCGTGAGGGCGATACTCTACTATCCGCAGGAGGTTGGCCGGAACATGGATGAGATACTTAGAGTGGTTAAAGCCCTGCAGGTATCGGATGCAGATAAGGTGGCTCTGCCCGCCAACTGGCCAAACAATGAATTAATTGGGGACAAGGTGATAATCCCGCCGCCGAGAGACGAGAAGTCCGCTAGGGAAAGGCTTGAGAAGGCGAAGGTCGGGGAATTTGAGTGCTACGATTGGTGGTTCTGCTACAAGAAACTTTAAATCCATTGAGGCGAGAGAGTTATGTGTGCTATGTCCTCTAAAGAGCTTATCGAGTTGTTGAACCAGGCTATTGCTAGAGAGCTTCAAGTCTCGATACAGTACATGTGGCAGCATGTCCAGTGGAGGGGCGTTAGAGGGTTCGCTGTAAGTGATGAGTTGAGAAAGATCGCGATAACAGAGATGAAGCATGCCGAGATGATCGCAGAGAGATTAAATTACCTTGGGGGTATCCCGACAACCCAGCCGGCGCCAATAAACGTCGGGAAAACGCTCAAGGAGATGATTGAGCAGGACATGAAAGATGAGGAGAACGCGATAAAATTGTATAAGCAGATAATTCAGAAAGCCCGCGAGCTAGGCGACATAACCACGGCCACGCTATTCGAGAAGATACTCGCGGACGAGGAGGAGCATCACGACTTCTTCACTAGTCTCCTCGAGGAAATCTAAGGGGCGCGCCATGACCCAGAGGTTCCAAGTCTATAAGTGCAATGTCTGCGGTAACATAGTTATGGTGATGCACGCGGGCGTCGGCAAGCTAGTCTGCTGCGGCCAGCCAATGCGGTTGATGGAAGAAAAGTCCGAGGATGTCGGAATGGAGAAGCATGTCCCAGTAATAGAGAAGACGGCGACGGGAATTAAGGTCAAAGTGGGATCGATACCGCACCCGATGGAGGAGGCCCATTACATCGAGTGGATAGAGCTGACCGCCGATGATAAGGTTTGCATGAAGTTCCTAAAGCCGGGCGATGCGCCGGAAGCGGAATTCGATGTAAGGGCCGAAAAGCTGTCAGCGAGAGAATACTGCAACATTCACGGGCTTTGGAAAACCAAGTAAACTTTTTTACCCAAAATTTTTATTTCCACTTGATCAAACTCTTCCTTTCAACTGAAGGGGTCTAGAGGGATATGGCTCCAAGGATCTTATCTCAAGAGATTGCACGTGAATTCTACTTGCTAAGAATTGATGATGAGAAAGTTAAGTATTTCGAAGCTCTTTGGGGTATCCCGGAGAAGGTGACTTACAACGCGTATCTGTTGGTAGGAGATGATGTTGTTTTATTTGATTGTTGGAAGGACGTCTATGCCGATGATCTTGTTGAGGCGGTTAAGGAAGTCGTTGATCCCCAAGATATAACGCATATAATTGTTCACCATATTGAGCCCGATCACTCAGGTTCCCTTCCGAAAGTTCTGGAGGTGAATAGGTTCAGAGCTGAGGTCGTGGCCCACGTCATGGCTAAACCTATGATCGAGGCCTTCTACAGGATATCCCCCAAGTTCAGGATAGTGAAGGATGGCGAGGAGCTTGTATTAGCTGGAGAGAGAATCAGAATCCTCCACACGCCGTGGCTGCATTGGCCCGAGACAATGATGAGCTATCTCTCGAGCCGAAGAATACTAGTTTCATGCGATGCTTTCGGGGGATACTCTATCCCGAGAGCCGTATTCGACGACGAAGAAGATGTTGTCCAGGGGTATCTGCCGAGCGTCAGGAAATACGTTGCGACGATAATAGGATTCTACAGACAACATATAATCCGGAATATAGAGAAAATTCAAAGCCTTGGATTAAGCATCAATATGATAGCCCCGGCTCATGGGCTCATTTGGAAAAAGAACCCGCAACTGATCATAGATTACTACAGGGATTTGGCTAATGGGGTTCCTGACGATAATAAGATTCTGGTTGTCTCCGGCTCGATGTATGGCTTGATGGAGGTGGCCGCGAGGGCCGCCGTGGAGGAGGTGGAGAAGCTTGGAGGCCGAGTAGTCTTCTACCGGTTCAACGACTCCGAGCAGCCTCCGTTTTCAGAGATCATAGGCGATGCCATAGACTCGAGGGCAATCATCCTCGCTGCGCCGACCTACGAGGCCGGGATCTATCCGCCGCTAGACCAACTGGTGGATCTGATCTCTAGGAAGATCCCGCCGAAGCCGATGCTTATAATAGGATCTTATGGCTGGGCTGGCGTTGCGGCCAAGAAGATCTCGGAGAAGCTTGAGGGCTCGGGCTTCAAGGTGATTGAGGTTATCGAATTTCGGGGCTCCGCGGATGAGAAGGATGTTCAGAGGATTAGAGAGAGCACAAGAAAACTTCTCGAATCCTCATAAAAGCGAGGGTTACAGTCTGCTGCCTCTCCGAGGCGTGGGGGAGTGCCTGATACTAGAGAGGGTGAACAGGTTTACCGTGAAGGTGGAGATTGAGGGCCGTGAGGGCCTCGCATTCCTACAGAACACTGGAAGACTTCTAGGATACATCGTGCGCGGGAGAACGGGCTTCTGCGTGCCGGTCGCGAGTCCCAAGAAGCTTGGAAGAAGGCTTTTCGCGATCCACGATAATGGGCTCGCCGCCGTAGTGGATACACTCCTCCACTCAAAGGTATTCGAGGAAGCAGTTAGTCACGGCCTCATCTGCTGGCTTGAGGGTTATCGAATCTTGAGGAGGGATGTCCCGCTCGCCAATTCGAGGATTGATTATCTCATGACCGGTGGGGGCGGGGATGCACTTGTAGAGCTTAAGAGCGCAGTTCTCAGGTTGGGCTATTATGCCTCCTACCCCGACTGCCCTTCCAGTAGGGCCGTAAGGCAGGTAACGGATCTCCTTAAGCTCGTCGAGCACGGCGCCCGAGCCATTCTCGTATTCATCGCAGCTATTCCCTATATTAGAGGTTTCAAGCTCAATTATGAGGCAGATCCAGTTTTATGCGATCTCATAGTGAGGGCTCATGGAGCTGGGCTTGAGGTTAAGGGGGTTCAGATAGCATATGAGCCTGTTAGTTCCTCGATAATCCTCTTGAACCCTGATCTCCCGATTGAGATTTAAGCCGCCAAAACCTCCTTCCGGCGATGAAGATTAAGACGCTGACGCCGAGGAATCTGGTAAGGCATGAGCTTCTGGGCCTCAGGGCTAAGGCTAAGCCATTTAAGGGGAGCTTTATCCACATTGGCGAAATTGTTGGTGAGACGAGGAACATGCTTAAGATGCTGAGGGATGATGGCAGAGTCGTGAGCTTGCCGAAGAGCGCTTACAGGTTCGTGTTCGAGCTCCCCTCGGGTGATAGAGTCTTGGTGGATGGGAGAATTCTGGTCGGCAGGCCGGAGGAGAGGCTGAAGAAAAGGTTAAGGAGGTGGTAGGGGCTGGAAACGTTATTTAGGAGGCGGCTTTGAGTCAACTCTAATAACAGCGACTCAAGAAAGAGGGTGACGCTTGAGCATGCCTACTAAGGATATAGGAATACCGGTTAAGCCCCCAGAGAAGGAGTGTGAAGACCCGAAGTGCCCTTTCCACGGCCACCTTAAGGTAAGAGGGATAATTCTCACGGGGATCGTCTACAAGAGGAAAATGACTAGGACAGTTATAGTTAGGAGGGAGTACCTTCATTACGTGAGGAAATATAAGCGTTATGAGCATAGAAGGAGCAATATACCCGCTCACCTCCCTTCATGCATGGATGTCAAGGAGGGAGATAAAGTAAGAATTGCGGAGTGCAGGCCATTGAGCAAGACCGTCCATTTCGTGGTCATCGAGAAGCTTGAGAAAAAGTGATCCTTAAAAACTTCCCTGAAAACCTAGAGCAGGTGGCATGGTATGTCCAAGAGGAGCAGGGCCGTCGCGGCCATAGGGATCCTCGAGAGAAGGCCCGATATACCGAGAACAATTAATGTAGGCTCTCTCATTCCATGCGCCGATAACTCGGGAGCCCAGCTCCTCAAAATAATCCAAGTACACGGGATTAAGACTAGGAGGCGGCGACACCCCTGCGCCGGTGTCGGGGATCTCATATCCGTTACCGTGAAGAAAGGACCGATAGACCTGAGAAAGAAGCCGATGCACGCCGTGATAATAAGGCAGAGAAAGCCGTATAGGAGGCCTGATGGAAGCTGGATAATGTTCGAGGAAACGGCGGCAGTTCTAGTCACGCCTGAGGGCGATCTTAAGGCGACGGAGATTAAGGGACCCGTGGCAAGAGAGGCCGCTGAGCGCTGGCCTAGAATAGCAAACGCCGCGAGTATAATCATCTAGGTTCTGAGCTAATAAGCCTTGTGCAGGCCATAGCTCTTGGGGTTTCTTCTCCTCCGGGCCATGGGGCCCTTCATCGTCATAGCCCCCAGTCGGGTCGAATCTGCCCCACCTTCATCGACGCCCCGCGTCGCGGGGGCCATCGGGGTGGGGGAAGACCCCTCATCTAAAGGAGAAGGAGGGTGGTTGGGTGGAGTGTTTATCGGCCTCAGCTGACTCTCCGCAACCCTCTTCATCCTCGGCTTCTTCAACCTCCTTCTATGATCGATGATTATGTTCGGCTTATCTTTTTATCTTCCTCGCAAATTCCTTGAAAAGCTGCGGGCTCGGCTCCATACCCCTAGCCATCATGCATATGTTTATAGCGGCTGGAATCCGTCTATCCATCATAGGGCCGCTCTGGATAGCTTGAGCCTTGGGGATCCGCTTCCATAATCCTCATGGATGATCCTGGCCCTATGCTCATGGAGATATGCGATGAACTCGTCCAGAGATGTCTGGCATAGATAGAGGTCTAGGGATGCTTGGATGGGCGTGGGCAAGCCGCGCTCACCCCTAAAAACAATCCAGTCAGGAGGAATATGAGCGAGGAGGGGTTGGGTTGAAAGTGGGAGTATTGTGGGGGCTGTGGCGGGTGTGGCTGTGGGGCGTGATACCCAGTCATCTAAATTTTCATGGCGAAGAAATCTATCACCACATGATTCCTCGTCTTCGAGTAGCTTTTCACCCTCTTCCATTCTAGGAGCTCGACCCTGTATCCCAAATGCCTCGCCCTCCCCAAGACATGCTCGATGAACTCCCTCTCGCCTCCTCTCCTCGCGAGATCATGAAAATGTATTGTCCCACCCTCAGGCTTCAGAGCGCCTAGCGCTGGGCTAAGAGCTTCAATCGTCCCCCAGAAATAGCCCATAATAACCCGATCCGCAATGCCCTGCATATGCTCCTCCACGATCTTCCTACAATCTCCAAGAACTGGCTGAACCTTTCCCTCAACCCCGTTTAACCTTATGTTCTCAACCAAGTACGTATATGCCTCAGAGTTTATCTCGATGGCATAGACCCTCTCCGGATTTGAGAGAACGGCTATGGGGATCGTGAACTGGCCTATTCCGGCGAACATGTCGATAACTACCTCGCCGTCGGATGCGAGGGCGGCGAGCCTAAGCCTCTCGAAGCTGTTGCCGAGGCAGAACATCAGCCTAGTCAGATCAAGCTTGAACACGCATCCGTATTCGCGATGCACTATCTCACGAATGGGCTCGCCGGCTATTAGCTCGAGGCGAGGCCGCCTTTCAACCCCCTCAACGCCCCGGATGAGGTATACGGCCCGAACTTTGTAGAACTGGAGAGTGCGTGCGCCTATCTCATGCTTTAAGCCCTCAACTTCCCCTCTTAGCCTAATAAGGGCTACCTTGTCCATCAGCTTTGCGTGAGATGGAAGATAATCTACAGGAACTCCTTGAATGCTCCGAGCTAGGTAGTCCCTTAGCTTCACACCGATTAGATCGTTGCCACGAGCCTCTTAGAAAACATTTATGAGGGTGTTAGCTGGTTCCGATCAGGAGGTGTGGTCGTGCCCCCGAAGAAGCCGAGCCTAAGCCAGCTTGAAAAAAGGACTTTACGTGCGAGAGAGGGCGGAGCGGCCCCTGGATCCGAGATTAGAGAGAAAGTTGTTGCCGGCGTGATTCCGCCGCCCGTTGACGAGGTTCTAGAATTCGTGAGAGATCAGCCATATTTGACGCCAAACGCTCTTGCTGAGAAGTTCGGGGTGAGGGTCTCAATAGCTAGACAAGTTCTCCGCGATCTCGCAGAAAGAGGTTATGTCAGGCTCGTTGTTGGGGATAAGAGGCTTAGAATCTATGCTCCGGTGAAAGAGGCTCTTGCCGAAGTGAAGCCGAAGAAAGCTAAGAAGAAGTAAAGCGCTTAACTTCTTCTAATCGTTATCCTCGTCCCAACTTGAACCATCTTAAGCTTCTCGTAATCCGCTTGATACCTGCCGATCTTGGTCATCTGGGCTGGTGGAATAGCATCTGCGAAAGCCAGCGCTATACAATTTCCGGGAGGCCAATAGAGTATGTCGCCCGCGGTTACGCGATCGACAGGCTTTTCCGCCCCTCTATCCAGGGGAACTTGAAAGTATATGGCATAATTCCACTTGGCTATTGCACCTCCGATCGGAAGCATAGTGGCTAAAGACCTAACAGTGAGTGGCGCATAAAACCTGATTAACTCTCCATGGAGTAATCCAAATCCCTCTATCTCAATCTTTATGGGAATTCTCGCGAGCGACATACTCAATGATCTATGAAGTAGCCCGGGTTTAAGCTTAGCCTCTTATAGCCGTGAGCACATGTTCTATGAATAGTGCTTCAGGTAATGCTCCCTCGAAGCTGACCACATCATTAATCACGACCTTAGGCACGGCCATCACCTGGTATCTTTGGGCTAGGTGGGGAAACTCAAGAATCTCAATCATATCCGAGGTAATATTCAGGTTTTCTATAGCCATCTGATGGGCAGTTCTGACGGCTATCGGGCAGTAGGGGCATGTCGGTGTAACGAAAACCTGTATATGAGCGTGGCGATCTATCTGCCTAACTTTCTCCTTAAGGCTTGGTGGTAGGCTTGAGGATCCCTTCGAGACCTGAATTATATCATCGACGAGTGTCACGAACTCATAGCCGCCGGGGATACCGAAGAACCTTACACCATACTCCTTCTCGCCGAAGACCAGTAGTGCTGGAATCTTATCCACTTTAAGTCTCTCCGCGAGGCTTTTATCAGACTTGAAGTCATGAACCTCGACACTTATTCGCAGATCAAGCTCCGCTATCTCTTCAGCGAGGCTTCTTACTTCGGCACAATAATCGCATTCAAACTCTTGGGTAAAGACTATGAGCCTAACCTTGTTTGAGAGTTCTCTCTCAAACCTCGATTTTAGGTACCTTCTCTCCCTCTCGCCAAGAATGGTCATAGGATAAGTGATTAGCAAGCGTAATGTAAGTCTTTTGTACCTCGGCCTCGATCACTTATAAGCCTGCTGAGAAATATAATAATATTTGGTTATGGAGGGGGCTAGCAGATCTGAGGAAAAGCAGATTCTGAGAACTGGGATCGTTCTCACAGGAGCTTATGCGAATAGGATTAGGAGGATTCTCTTCGCCCAGCTCTCCCAGAAAGTGAAGTCCGGTGAGATAGATAGCAAGGAGATTGCGAGGGCGGCTGGTGAACTTAACATGATACTCTACGAGGCCTTCGTCAAATACCTCGCCCTCTCGAAGGGCGACTTAGTCAGGATAGAGGCCCCATATGTCATTTCCGAGGGGAGAATAATCTGGGATCACGCGAACCTAAGAGTGAGGGCTTTCAGGGAGATAGGAGAAGGAGTTGTCAAGAAGGCTGTTGAGGAAGCCCTTAAACTGAGGGGGGTGCAAGAGACCGTAGGCGAGGCTATGGAATCCTCGTAACAGTTATTCTTCTTATGAGATCGGCAACATCCTCAGCCCTATCTGACGCGTTTTCAATATTTTCTATAGCTTCCTTCACCATTAAGACGTCGCTAAGCCTTCCCGAGGAGTCGCCCCACTTCAGCACCTCATTTATCAGATCATGCCTGAACTCGTCTATCTCCTCTTCTTTCCGCTCAACTAGGTCGGTGAGCTTTAACGTATCCTCCGACTTCTCTATCAACGCGTTAAGAGCTTCTCCGAGCTTTTCGATGATCTCCATCATGAAGCCCGTGAGCCCTACGAGCTTTCCCCTAACGGGCTCGGGTACATTCCTTGAATCAGTATAGAGGAGCTTCCGGGAAGCGGATTTCAGGTTTGCCGCAATATCATCAATCGTCAGGACGAGTCCGATTATGTCCTCGCGGTCAATTGGATGAAATGGTCCTCTCGAAATTTCTGAGATTATCTTCTCCTTCTCCTCATCTGCCTCCCTCTCAAGCTTGAAAATTAGCTGGTACTTGCTGGAATATTCCTCGGGCCTGCAATCGGAGTAAAGGTCGATATACTCCTTGAAGGTCTTCGTGAGCTCCATGACCTTGTCGAAGTGGAGCTTGGAGAGCTTCAGCATCTCTCGCTCCCTTTTCCTCCCAAGCCAGATCATTGGATGACCCCTGAACGCCAAAACTACCTCCTCCGAGATCTTCTTCAAAACTTCTATGTTGAGAATAATTAAGCTTTTGGTTTGAGTATAGGGCCTGTTATCGGCGCGATGAGAGTGTAAAGGATGTAGCTCGCAACCGCCGTGACCGTAACTGTTCCAATCCAGGCCATGAAGAGCTTTAGGACTGTGCTTTTGTTCACGCCAGCTGACCTATACATCGCGAGACCAACACCTATCACAGCCCCTACACCCGCAATAGATGTGGAAATAGGTATCCCGTATCCGAAGATGAGATATGGTATAGTGGTGAACATGTGGACTACGAACGCGTTCGAGAGCTCGGCCGCGAAGCCGGAGATTGGGTCGAGCCTAGTTATCCTGAAGGCCACGGTTCCGATGACCTTAGGTCCTAAGAGGAATCCTCCGGCCATCACCCCGACGCTCCCAAGTGCAGCGAGAATAAACATAACATTCTGCTCTGGTGTTCCCCCAAAGACTATCTGGCTCACGGTCACGTAGACGCCCGTAGCATTTGCTATATCATTGGTGCCGAAAGCGTACGCCGAATAGCAGAGAGCCGCTATAAGAAGAGCTGGCATAATCCTTGCTGCAAGCGAATTATTCTCTCTTACCATATGCACTATAAGCTTGTAAACGGTGTAGGCCATAAGTAATGCAAAAAGGGGAGAGGTTATCCAGCTTATGATTATCTTATATAGAAGATTCAAGTTGACTTGGCCGAGACCGTAAGCGGCGACACCATAACCTATAACCGCGCCTGTTATCGAGTGCGTGACAGAGATTTCAAGACCGTAATAGTTGCAGAACATAATCCATGCGAACGCCACTGATATTGTTACCAGAACTCCAAGTAGGTCTACCGCAGGCACTATCCCTCTACCGATAGTCTTCATCACCATGTACCCCTGCGTTAATGCCCCTAAACTTGTGAAGGCCGCAAAAAGAATTAGCGCCTTCCTGACTGATATAACTCTAGCGCCCACAGAGGTATCGCACGGGGTTGCTGCATCATTGCCTCCCAGCGCTACCGCCATTAGGAAAGTAAGAAGGAAGCCAATTCCAACCGCTATAGGAGCTGGGTCCAAATCCTGTGAAAAGTCAGGATGCTCATGATAAATATCATTCCCTTATAATCTATTGTTACATACATAGATTATTGAGATTTCTCATGCTAGCGATAATTCGCCCCTCCTCCCCATAAAAATGATTTGTTAGCATGGAATATAGTTTGGCCAAGCATGCCTCTGGATGGAATACAAGACCGGTTTTTCATGGACGACGTTCCGAGAAACTAATCCGCTTATCCCTTGTTAATGAGGAGTTAGCCTTAACTAGGCATTTGATCGAATACCATTCTCCGCATCTCATCAATTATCATTCTCATCGTCACATAATCACCCCATTCCTATAGGCAAATATGATCCTAGGATTCCTCTAATCGCGATGAGCTGGTTGAGATTTGACATGAAGATGATACATTGTGCGCACTTGTTTGCAACCTATCTCAAACCGGGTCGGTAGAGGGCGTTTTAGATCCAGAAATTGTATCGAGTTTATCTCCTATTTCACGGCTTAATGTTGTGCTACGAGTTGTCATTTATTGAGATTAGTGATTGGAGGAAGAAAGTCTTGCAGGTCAAAATAAATTAAATAAAAAATCCGCGAGAGAAATTATGATAAGCGGGTCATAGCTAGGTTGTAACTACTTATGGCGAGCATTCTTTAAAGGAATGGTTTAAAAATCACAGATCCTCTTTTATAGAGGGTTATCTTCTTGGTTAAGAGGCTCGCCATACTTGATGCGAATAGATGTGTTGGGTGTCAGCTTTGTATGCTTGCCTGCTCCAGTAGGCTTGGCTTCGCGGGATATGATAAATCAGCAATCCGGAGCCGGAGCGTTGGAGGGGTTGAGAGAGGTTTCACCGTCGTCGTCTGTAGGGCGTGCAAGGATCCACCATGCGCTCGAGTATGCCCCGAAGAGGCGTTAATTCCTAGACCTGGGGGAGGAGTTCTTTTGAGACCCGAGCGGTGCAATGGATGCGGCCATTGTATTGAAGCATGCGATATAGCCGCGATAACGATGGATGAGGAGACTCAGAAGCCGATAATCTGCATTTACTGCGGCTATTGCGCTCAGTTCTGTCCTTATAATGTGATAGCTCTCCAAGAGGTGGAGAATTGATGAGCGAGTGGGTAAAAACTCTCTCCAAGGTTTTATACATAGACCTAGCTAGAAAGAGATATTGGGTCGAAAGTCGAGAGGATCTCTTCGGGAGATGGCTTGGAGGGATTGGTGTTGCAACCCAGCTCTACATGGAGGAGGTTCCGAAAGGCGTTGATCCATTAGGCCCGGAGAACGTGATAATTTTCGCGGTTGGCCCCTTTACAGGCATCTTCCCAATGGCATCAAAAACTATAGCAGTCTTCAAGTCGCCTCTAAATGGCTATTTCGCCGAGTCCCATGCTGGTGGGAGGTCTGCTCTAGCGATAAGGTTTGCGGGATACGGTGCCATGGTGATAAGGAATGTGAGCGAAAGACCGGTGTACCTGGTGATAGAGCCTGATCGTGTAAGGTTCAGAGATGCAAGTGCCCTCTGGGGCGTTAGAAGCGCAGAGACCGTTGGGAGGATACTTAGGGGAGTTACCCCCGGCGCCGGGACGAGGAGCATCTTCAGGATAGGTGGAGCTGGAGAGAAGCTTGTGAGATACTCGATGGTCATGGTTGAGACCTTCCGGCATTTCGGGAGAATGGGTCTCGGCGCAGTCTTTGGTTCCAAGAAACTCAAGGCAATAGTCGTGGTTCCAAGAAAAAATTACAGATTCCCCGACATGAAGCGCTATAGGGAAGTCTACCAGAGGATCTTTGAGCTAGCTAGGGGCCCGAAGACCAAGAAGTACCATGATCTCGGAACTGCTGAGAATGTACTCGTGCTCAACACGATAGGTGCCTTGCCTACAAAAAACTTCAGTCTAGGTAGATTTGATGGAGCAGAGGAAATTAGTGGAGAAGCTCTAGTCGAGAACGTATTAGCGCGCAGGGTAGCCTGTTCAGCATGTCCGGTCGCCTGCATCCATCTCGCGGCAATAAGAGAAGAATATGAGGACGAGAAATTCATGTATAAGACGGAGTTCATATCATACGACTATGAACCGATCTATGCCCTCGGTACAAACCTCGGAGTTAAAGATCGATTCGGCTTACTCAAGCTCCTGAAGGCTGTCGAAGATCTGGGTCTCGATGCGATCTCGACGGGAGTAGTCCTCGGTTGGGCTACAGAGGCTTTCGAGCGGGGGTTAATCAGCAGATCCGAGACGCTCGTTGACCTGAGATGGGGTGATTGGAGGAATTATATGAAGGCCTTAGAGAACATCGTGAAACAGCCAAACGAGTTCTATAAGACCCTCGCAATGGGGGTCGAGGAGGCGGCAAGAAAATATGGTGGAGAAGATTTCGCCATGGCTTTTAACAAGGTTGAACCAGCAGGCTATCTGACCGGTCCACTGTATTTCATCTCCCTCGCAATAGGGTTCAGGCATTCGCACCTAGATGCTGGCGCATACTCGCTAGACCAGAAGCTATTCTCATCAGGCGAGAAGCTACCGGAACCTCAAGAGGCTGTCCAGAAGATAATCGAAGAGGAGTCTTGGAGACAAGTCCTTATATCACTCGCGCTATGCCTTTTCGCTAGAGGAGTGTATGATGAGGAACTTGTTTCAGAAGCTTTAAGAAGCCTCGGCTACGAGTACTCTCCAGAGGATCTAAAAAAGCTAGGGCGGGAGATATACTTCGAGAAGCAGAGACTAAAGTCGGAGGAAGGCTTTAGGGCGAGTAGACTAAGAATACCAGAGAGAATAACCGAGACGCGCACACCATTGGGGAAGATCTCAAGAGAATATGTTGAGAGGGCGTTAAAGGAATTCGATAACCTCATCAAAGATAGGCGGGAAGCATAATATTGCCGCCTGAGCTCCCATAAAATGTTTTTGAAAACTTATGGTAGAACCTTATCTGGGTTGAGTATCCCGTTTGGATCAAAGATCCTCTTAATCTCCCTCATGAGCTCAAGAAGCCTTCCTCCGGCAAAGCTCTCCAAATACTTTTTCCTGACATAACCAATGCCATGCTCGCCCGTTATCGTTCCACCCATACCGATCGCGATATCATAGATCGTTCTCCTAACAATCTCGTAATCCTCTTCACTCCAACAATTCCACCTCATTAAGTGTATATGCAGGTTTCCATCCCCCGCATGGCCGTACACTGGGATGTAGACGCCATATTTTGCCTCAATCTCGTTTATAGCGCGTATCAGGTCTATCAGCTTGCTCGGCGGAACTGTCACGTCAAGTATGTCAACCATGTCTGGCTTAAGGGTCGTGTAGATCTCGCTCCTGATCTTTAAAACCTCCTCTTGCTCTCTTCTCGCCTCAGCAGCCACGGAGCCCAGCGCTCCAAGCGATTCGCATATATTCAGTAGCCTCTCCGATGTACTTAGCAACGCTTCCTCCGACGGTTCTGAGAGTATTATCATGAGCTGATACTCTCCTGAGTTGCAGGGCCACCGAAGACCAATCTCTCTTGCGACGCGCTCGACCAACCTCTTCTCAACATACTCCACCGCCAGCGGGATAATCCCTTCCTGAAAAATCTTGGGAACAGCCTTGAGAGCCTTTTCACGATTATCGAATGGAACGATTATCGTCATTGCTGCGGCATCTATCGGCTGGAGCCTGATCCAAGCCTTAGTAATTATTCCCAGCGTCCCTTCGCTCCCAATTATCAGCTGCATCAGGTCATATCCGGCATTATTCTTCAATATTTTTCCACCAAGCTTTGCTATCTCCCCTGTTGGCAGGACGACTTCTATTCCCTTGACGCAGTTTCTCATTATGCCGGTCTTTATAGCCCTAGCTCCGCCAGCATTGCATGCGATGAGCCCTCCGATCTGAGCGCCCTCATCGCCGGGATGCGGTTGGAATGAGAGGCCAGCCTTTTCAGCGGCATTCATTAGATCTCTTAGGGTTGCTCCAGCTTCAGCTTCTGCAATCAGGTTTTCGACGTCAACCGTTACCCGATTCATGCGCTCTAGCGATAAGATTATTCCGCTTATAGTGGGTATGCATGCTCCAGCAAGCCCTGTTCCACCGCCTCTCGGGAAGACGGGTATCCTATACTTGTTTGCCAGAACAAGTATTCTCGAGACTTCTTCCGTGCTTCCCGGCTTAACAACCACCACATCATCACTTGCCCTCGGCCTAATGGGCACCGGCGTCTCATCGTAGAGATAGGGCTTGATCGCATCCTCAGAGGTTATGACCCAATCCATTCCAACTATTGATCTAAGCTCTCCTAGAACTTCTTCCCTCACGGCTCATCGCCTCCGTTAAAGAGTGGATTAGCTTTGGTATGGCATCATAAAGGTCTGCAACCACCCCGTAATCTGCATATCTGAATATTGGTGCTGAGGGGTCATTATTTATGGCTATGATCATATTTGAGTCCCTCATCCCGGCTAAATGCTGGGGTGAGCCGGAGATCCCGCAGGCAATATAAAGCTTTGGCTTGACTACGTTTCCGCTGAACCCAACTTGATGATCCTTTGAGATCCAGCCTTCCTCTACAAGCGGCCTGCTAACCCCAATAACTCCGCAGAGCAGGCCCGCCAGCTCCTCCAGGAGCCTTAGATCCTCTTTTCTCTTCAACCCCCTCCCACCAGCGACTATAACCTCCGCATCCGCGAGACTCACCCTCTTTTCAGAGATCTTGCCCAGACACCTCACCCATTCCTCATCTATTCCCTCAGGCTTCCGGGCTATTATCTCACCCCTCCTATCTGGATCTCGAGGAGGCTTCTTCATCACCCTATATCTTATGGTCGCCATGATAGGCTTGCTGGTGGTCTCTATGTATGCGAGAATATTTCCTGTAAACGCTGGCCTTACCTGGATTAACCTGCCATCCTCGCTGATCTGGAGGTCTATGCAGTCAGCTGTTAGGCCTGTGTCCAGAGCCGCGGCGATCCTGGGGGCTAGGCTCCGGCCCCACGGGGTTGCACCGAGCAAAAAGATCTCAGGCTTAATTTCTCTCGCCAACCTTACGAGCACATTCTTATAGGAGATGACATTTAAGTCGCGGAGCCGCTCATCATCATAGACGTAGACTTTATCTGCGCCATGATAGATTAACTCTGGAGCCTCGTCTGAAATGTTGTAGCCGAGAACGGCGCTTGAGACTTTTAGGCCGAGCCTTTCCGCCAACTCCCCAGCCTTGCCAAGAAGTTCGAAAGTTACTGGATGAATCGCTGACCCGGCAGTCTCGGCATAAACCAGGATATCGCTCATCTTCTAAGCACCTCTCTTAAGATAACTTCGCTGATCTTTTTAACGGCATCATCGCCCCTTAAAATTATCCCTTTCCTATGCTCCACACCCGGTATTATGACCTTGGTAACTCTGGTCTTGGATCCCTGAAATCCAAGCTGATCAATTGAAGCGTACTCCAATAGATTATCGGCTGTCCAGATCTCTATCTCAGCGCGCTTAGCCCTGAGGAGGCCCTTCAGCGTTGGAAGCCTCGGCGAATTCAGCTCTCTGGTAACAGTTAATAGTGCTGGAAGCTTTAGCTCGTAGAGGTATTTGTCCCCCATATCCGACACGACTTTAATGCTCTCACGCGTAACCTCCCTGATCTCGCAGACATATGCTGCGTGGGGTATTTCAAGGAGCTCTGCTACTTCAGGGCCAACCTGTCCCGTATCACCGTCAACGGTCTTCTCGCCGCAGAGTATTAGATCAAATCTCCCAAGCTTTTTGATTGTTGCCGCGAGAGCCTTCGCCGTGGCTATCGTATCTGCTCCGGCTAGCCTCGGGTCCGTTAATAGTATTGCTCTATCGGCACCTCTGGCCAAAGCGTCTTTAAGCGAGGATTCTGCTTGCCTCGGCCCCATGCTGATAATGGTTATTGAGCCTCCAAATCTTTCCTTAATCTGTAAGCCAGCCTCTAAAGCATGAAGGTCAAAGGGGTTAGTCTCTCCGGGTGCTGAGCTTCTATCGACCCTCCCGGTATCGACGTCGAACCTAACTTTCTCGATATCTGGAACCTGCTTGATCAAGACAATAATCCTGAACTCTTGGCCCATGGTAGAAGTCACCGTATCTTTACGAAATTGAAGTTGCTTTTCAATCACCAAATGTACTCTGCTGGTATATTAGAATTACCCAGCCCAAGCGCGTAATCTCCCATGTCAGTAAAGCTGGAGCTCATCATGAATCGGAATAAAATTTGATTTAGAGCCAAAGAAGAGTGCCGATCAACTTAATTATCGTGACCGCGTTTCTCATTGCATTTCCAAGCAGATTAAAAATGCTCCACCATGAAAATCTCCAAAGCCGGTGGATCGGTGAGAGAAAGTTTATCTAGAGTACGGCTCATATTTTTCCTAAAGTTTCTAAAAATGGTATAGTTTAGCATTATCTGAAGAGGGTTGCCAATAGTTTTAAATCCACCTTAACTATTATCTTAGCTTAGCTTTAGGGGTGACAATTTTGTCAAGAGAGAGACTTGCCAGGCAAGCATTGGAGTTTGGGGATGGTATTTTATGGCTTGCACCGACCTGGGTTCCGCGACCACCGAGCATAGGAGAGCCGGGTGGAAGACTTAAACTGGATAAACGTGATCTATACATCCTTGGAGCTGAGAGAGGAGGTATTTGTGAGAGATGGATTGCTTCCACAGTTAGAGCTGATAATCCAGGCGCGCCTGAGGATGAGGGCCTCAGTTATGTTGTCTTCAAATCCAATTCAGAGGTCAAGAAGGTTTTACTCAGGGAAATGATAGAGGTCATGGGAGATGAAGTTCTGGGCAAAGATGTCATGAGAAAATATAATGGACTAAAAACCTATGCAAAGTTTTTTGACTATGCTGGCCCACTACCCTTCCATCTACATCAAAAAGACGAACATGTAATAAAGTATGGAAAGGAAGGAAAACCTGAGGCCTACTACTTCCCGCCCCAACTAAACTTTGATGAAGGAAAGTTTCCATATACTTTCTTTGGTCTACATCCATCTACAACAAAGCAAGAGATTATTGAGTGTCTGAAGAAATGGAATGAGGGGGATAATGGGATCCTCGACCTATCAAGAGCATATAGAATAAGGCCTGGGACAAGCTGGCTGGTCCAAGCAGGAATACTTCACGCCCCAGGATCACTCTTAACCTATGAACCCCAGAAATCCTCCGACGTCTTCGTGATGTACCAGTCCATGGTAAATGGCAGAACCATACCATGGGATTTGGCGACAAAAGACGTCCCTGAAGAGCATAAAAACGACCTTGAATACATAGTTAACCTCATAGACTGGGAGCTGAACACAGATCCAGACTTCAAGAAAAACCACTTCATAAAACATGTTCCTGTGAGGGGGCCGGAGGAGATGAAGGAAGATGGATATTACGAGAAATGGATTGTATATGGAGCTGAAGACTTCAGCGCAAAAGAGCTAACAATATACCCAAAGAAATCCGTCATGATAAGGGATTCGGAAGCCTATGGGATGATAGTTGTCCAAGGAAGAGGTAAACTTGGGAGATTTGAAATCGAGTCGCCAACCATAATTAGATTCGGGGAGCTAACACATGATGAATTCTTCATAACGAGAGAGGCCGCTAGAGAAGGGATCAAGATAGAGAACACAGGAAACGAGAATCTGGTAATTCTAAAAAACTTTGGGCCAGGGAATCAAGAGGCACCAAAATTCTAAAAGCTTCGCCCCGGCATTGGGGGTTCTTCACCTCCAAAAATTTTTAGGGCGTTCGGCGCGGTTATTAGCCTCGTCGAATAGGCGCTTATATGGGTTCGTATCTACCGCATAAAAAGCTAACCATCCCACAATGATAAGATTAATCAGGACGGATATCTTTTATATAGATGGACGCATGATTAAGAAGAGATATATTGGCTTGATAAGAGATCATAGAACCAGGGTAGGTAGAATTATTGGTGAGCGAGTTGGAGAGGGAAGACATGGTCGTGAGGGTGAAGTTAAGGGTTAAAACTGGAGAAAAGATCCTCGAAACTATCGCTTTGACAAATAGTGGATATGAAGCCGAAACCCCACAAATCCTAGCTCCCATAGATTTTGCGAGAGAACTAGGTTACTGGCCCCCGAGACCGGAGATCGAAACCGAGTTCGAGACTGCTGGAGGCCCCCTGAAGGTTTGGGTAGTGCCTAGGGGATGTGATGTCCAAGTAATAGCTGAAGATGCTGAATCACCCATAGTTGAGGCAGACTTAGTGATATCACCATTAGCGGATGAAGTTCTCTTAAGCGATAAGCTTATTGGAAAACTTCAAATCTCACTGGAAGATGTTGGAGAGGGCTTGTGGAGGTTCAGGTGGGAGCCGAAAGAAAAACTTAGGAGAACCTTGCCGCCAAAATACTGGAAATAAACGAAGACTGCGCGCCCTCAAAATTTCTTCAAAATGTATCCCAACACCGTAAAACAGTCCATTCTCAGGCTGAGAAGGCTTCAAATAATAAATCAAATAGAGTATAAGGATGGCTTACCTGTAATAAAGTATTTACCGTGAATGATGTAGGCTACCAACCTGTAATCTTAAGGCTGCGCTTAAGGAGGCCAAAGCTTTAGAGGACGGGGGAGTTGATGGAATCATGATATCAAATGAGGGCGATATACAATATCTTTTCAGGGTAGGTCCGGAGACTGTCGCATCCATGACCTACATCACCTCAGTAGTCAAGAAGGAAGTTGGTATCTCCGTTGGGGTAGACGTTCTTTGGGGGTGATGCGCGAGCTACGTTAGCGATAGCAAAGGCTATAGGGGCAAAGTCCGTTCGAACACTAATTTCTGGGGTTCATGCAAGAGACTTAGGCCTTATAAATACTGAGGGGGCAAAGGTGATGAGATATAAGAAATTCACCGGGGCTGATGATGTAAGAATATTCATATACATTAATCCTGAATTCGCATCACCTCTCTCATTACGGCCGCTTAGCATAATTGCGAAGACTTTGAGATAGCTGAGGATGGCCGATGCTTACTGCGTCTCCGGCCCAATGCCTGGCATGCCGCCGGACATAGAGGAGATAAAGAGAATAAGGGAGGAGGTACCAGATATGCCAATTATTGCAAATACAGGCATGAAGAGGGATAATATTGCGAAGTACTTAGAGTACGTGGATGGTGCTATAGTTGGAACAGCATTCAAGATTGATGAAATTACATTAAACCCCGTTGATAAAGAGAGAGTAAGAGAGTTTATGAAAGTAGTTAAATCGATTAGAAAGAGTTAAATATGCAAAAAGTTATTATCAGAGGATTAAATCCCTTATTTTTCACCTATCATTTCAACCTGGTTCAGACTCTTCCTTAGGAGTTATAATTCCATGCTTTGCCAATCTGAATAAAAACCATCACAAGCCTTGATGCCTCATGCATAACTCCATTCTCGCTTGAAGATCACATACTTATGCACGGCTAGGCCTTAGAAATAGAGTTATTTGTCACAAATATAAAAATTTAAGGATTAATTGAACTTATCAAATCTACAAAATTAATTATGCCCCGGGTGGGACTCGAACCCACGCGTCCCGGTTTCTATCCGACTCGGTCTTCAGCCGGGCGCTCTCCCACTGAGCTACCGGGGCCGTCTTTAAATAACTTCTTCCGGCTTCTTAAAAATCTTCTTCAGCGAATTTTACCCTCATAACCCATACTCGAATATTTCCAGGAAATATATTCTTCGCCCCCCTTGCTCGGGAATGGTTAAATGAAGCCTTGATGATTATTCAATATGCCCTTAGTGAATAGAAGTTTTGCGGTGAGGGAAGTAGGTCTTCTCGCCATACTACTTTCGTTCTGCATAATTCTCGCGGGGTTATCTTTAGTATCCGTTGAAGGCCAAGAGGTTCACAAAAAGCTCATTGTCCGAGCAGTTTTCCAGACGCCTGTGAGCGAGCCATGGGATGGAGCGATACATCAGGCGATCCTCTCGGTTGCTGAGGAGTATAGGATGAAGGGCATCGAGGTTGATTACCAGTTCGTGGATAGGAAGCAGGATCCGAAGGAGTTCGAGCTAGCGTTGAGAGATGCGGCTAAAGTCGCTGACATAGTCTTTCTCGATGCATTCTTGAAGGAAGATATCGCGAGAAGGGTTGCAAAGGATTTTCCGAATGTGGCGTTCGCGGCTGGCAGCGAGTATTCTCCGACCCCGCCGAACTTCGCGGTCTTCGATAACTGGCTTCATCAGCCGGCATTCCTTGCCGGGATAATCGCCGGAAAGATTACGAAGACGAATATGATAGGCATCGTGGCGGCGATGCCGATAAACGAGGTCAATAGAATTGTTAACGCATTCATCCACGGCGCTAAGGTCGCTAACCCGGGTGTCGAGGCGAAGGTGGTTTACCTGCTCGGCAACATACCGCCCGGCGAGTCGCCGTGGTATCATCCAGCGACGGCGAAGAGGCTGGCGAAGACCCTGATAGACAGCGGCGTGGACGTGATCTTCGCGGAGAGGGTTGGCGCCGAGGAGGCGGCAAGAGAGGCTTATGCCGAGGGAGAGGAGGTGTGGGTGGTAGGTAACATGGCCGACCAGTATGAGAGAGCGCCAGAAGTGACGGTAACGAGCCTCGTATGGGATATGAGACCGACCGTCAGAGTAGTCTTTGAAAGAGTCTTATCCGGCTCATTCACCGCTGACAATCTTGGAACATACTCGTGGATGAGCTTTAATGGATCATATCTCGCGCCTTTCCACCACTTCGGGGAGCCGAACCCTCCGCTCAATAGGGAGATCTTAGCACTCGTCGACGAGTGGGAGGAGAAGATTAGGAGTGGTATGACATGGGTTCCGATAATAGAGCTACCTCCGGAGCAAGTTTGGCCGGAACTTCAGCAAGCCGGCGCGGCACCCCAGCAGCCAATCCAGATCTTCGAGATAGTAGCGTACGTTCTAGCAGTCGTAGCCGTAATCGAGGCGTTAATAATAGTGATGATTGCGCGGAGGGTTAGGAGAATCAAGAAATAGAGATCTGGTGAAAGCCATTTGAACCCCGCGATCAGGCTAAAGAACGTGAGTAAGACCTTCATCGGGGGCGCTGTAGCATTAGATGATGTCAGCCTAGAGCTTAATGGGGGGAAGATATACGGACTCGTCGGGCCTAATGGCGCTGGAAAATCCACGCTGACAAACGTGATCTCAGGATACTTGAAGTCTGATCGCGGGGAAGTCTACGTCAATGGAGTGAGGATCGAGGAGTATCATCAGGCTATTGTTAAGGCTGGCGTCGTGAAGGTTGAGCAGCATCCAAACCTCGCGCCAGCCTTGACGCTCTTGGAGCAGCTTGCGCTCCTTTACCCCTATTTCATACCAGATCTAGGACTTGTTAAGAAGAAGGCGGAGAAGATAGCTGAGGAGCTTGGGGTTAGGCTGGATCTAGATCAGCCTGCGGAGAGAATTCCAATAGGTCAGTTGAGAGCATTTGAGATTGTTAGGGCTCTAATACTCTCCGAGATACTCCATAGGATGGGTAAGAGGCCGATCCTAATCCTTGATGAGAGCATGGCATATCTTCCAGCTCGGCAGAAGCGAAGATTAAATGATTATCTTAGGCAGCTGACTGAGCTCGGGTACACCGTGATCATGATATCTCATGACCTCTCTGATCTGATTAAGGCTGTAGATGAGATTCTCGTTATGACTAATGGCAGAATCGTCTCGAGGTTTGACTCGAAGAAAGCCGAGCTTGATGATTTGATTAAAAGCATGTTTGAAGAAATGGAGTATTTTATACCATTAAAGGAGCTGGAAAGGCTGGAGCCATCCAATGAGAAGGCTGCCCTGAAGCTTGAAAATCTCACAATAATCGATGATAGAGGTGAGGTTGTGGTTGAAGATTTATCACTTGAGGTGTTGGAGGGAGAGGTTCATGGAATAGCGGCTGTGCCTGGCACGGGTGAGAAGGAGTTAGCGGAGTGCATCTATGGTGTTAGGAGACCGGCATCAGGTAAGATAATCTTGTTCGGGGAGGACGTAACCGGCTTCAGCACACCGGAGCTAAGAAAACGCGGAGTAGGATTCCTCTCTGATGATAGGATACGTGACGGCCTGATACTTGGAGCGAGCATCGAGGATAATCTCACGATCGGGAGCGAGAAAGACTTCTCGCATAGAATATTCCTAGATCCAGAGAGGCGTGGAAAGATCGCGGAGAAATTGGCGAGCGAGTTTCAGATAGTCTTGAGGGATTTGAGAAGCCCCGTTGAGACTCTTTCGGGCGGAAACATGCAGCGAGCCTATATCGGGAGGGTGTTAGGGAGATGGGATAAGCTGCTGATAGCGCTCCATCCCACCATTGGTCTAGATCCTCGTGGAGTCAAGCTATTCTTCGATAGGACCCTAGAGAGACGAAGGAGGATATTGACGACGGTGATATTCTCGCCGAATCTCAGGGAGCTATTAGCGGTTTGCGATAGAGTCTCGGCTTTCGCGAATAAGAAAATACTTGGGACGTACAGGCCGCCGGAGATAACTATTGAGAAACTTGGAATGATGATAAGTGGGTTGATGGAGGTTGCTCGAGCTTAGCCTCGAGAGAAGGGGGGCGCCCTTCCCGCTCAAGAGGCTAAGCCTACCAATTTTAGCAATCTCCCTCTCAATCCTAACCTCCGCAATATACGTCCTAATGGCCGGAGGAGATCTCGGAGCAGTATACTATTATCTCCTCACTTGGCCCTTTGAGAACCCTGCGGAGATACTCGTGACCGCGTCTCCGTTAATTCTCCTCGCTTTCTCGGTCCTAGTAGCCTTTCGAGCTAGGTTTTGGAATCTCGGAGCCCACGGCCAATTCATCGTTGGAGGCTTGATCGCTGCATATTTCGGCGTCCAGCTAAAGCATCTAATGCCTCAGCTCTTGATACCATTAATCTTAATCTTGGGATGGTTAGGCGGCGCGGCTGCATGCCTAGTGAGCTGGTGGCTGAAGGTTTACCGTAATCAGGATGAGATCTTAACAACGCTCTTGATATGGAGTGCCATCCTCCAGATATGCGCGGGGCTTCTCACGGGTCCGATGAGATCTCCATACACAACCTATCCGCAGTCGGCTGAGATAGGCGCCAACGCAAAGCTCCCGATACTTATCCCTGGAACCAGGCTCCACCTCGGCGTATTAGCGCCCTTCATCCTCCTCGCGATCCTATGGTTCTTGATGAATCGGGCAATTTTGAGGAATTGGATAATAGCGGCGACCTCGCCGAGGGTCGCGGAGCTTGAGGGGTTCAGCCTCCCGAAGATCTACTTCTGGATAGCGTTCATCAGCGGCGGCCTCGCGGGGCTTGCTGGAGCCTGCGAGGTAATGGGAATACTTTACTACATGACGCCCTTTGTCGGCCCGAATTATGGGCTTATAGCGCTCGCGATTACGATGCTCGGCGGCCTCGACCCGATAGGAGCAACAGTCGCTGGAATCTTTTTCAGCATACTGATAAATGGGGCTAATGCGATGAGCTGGAACACGGGCGTGCCATCCTTCCTCTCAGACCTCATACAAGCACAGACGCTCATAATCTTCCTAATCCTCGGAGCCTTGGGGACGTATAGGATTCATATCAGGCTCAAGAAAACAGTTAAGCTCGGGAAATCCTTGATAAAGCTAGAAGGGTCTGGGGTGCGGTGTGCATCGCCGCGGGTAATTCCTAGCCATCGCATTTCAAGGATTACGTCTTACATACTCGCGGCGCTCGTGGCTCTGGTAATTATGGGCGCGATAATGAGGGGAAGCTACCTAGAGCGAGCCCTCTCGAGTATTGTTGGTTTGACTCTTGTCTCAGCGACGCCGATAATCTTCGCATCCCTCGGTGAGATGCTGATAGAGAAGACCGGAGTTCTGAACTTAGGCATACTCGGGATAATGATCGCCGGCGCTGGCTGGGGGTTCATGGCCGCCTACTTCTCCGGCAACATATTGTTCGGAATCTTAGCGGCAGCCGTCGTCGGTGCTCTTCTTGGCCTCCTCCACGCATTCCTAGTAGTGAGCCTCGGATGCCAGCAGCACATCTCCGGGATAGCTGTAACCTTCTACGCCATGAATTTGACATACTTCGCCCACCGCGTATTAATCGGGTCGCCCCTCGTCGAGCCGACAGTCCCGGCAACTCCAACCCTGAAGCTAGGCCCCCTCAGCGACTTGCCCATCGTGGGTCCGGCCTTTAGCCAGAGCCCGTACATCTATGCCGGCGCATATCTCCTACCATTAGTCTTGATATTCATTCTCGGGAAGACTAGGTGGGGGCTCATACTAAGAGCTGTTGGCGAGAACCCGAGGGCCGCCGACTCATCCCTCATAAGAGTCCACACCGTTAGA
The DNA here is from genome assembly GCA_937974645.1 of uncultured archaeon. GTDB lineage: Archaea > Thermoproteota > Nitrososphaeria_A > Caldarchaeales > Wolframiiraptoraceae > Wolframiiraptor. Next base: position 69,550 of record CALJVH010000010.1, read on the forward strand.
TATTACGCGGTACTCGCCGGCTCCGCGCTAATGGCCATCGGCGGAGCATTCTACTCCCTCATAGACCTAAGATCGTTCAACCTGAACGTCGGCGGTGAGTGGAGCTGGATAGCCATGGCGCTCGTCGTCCTCGGAAACTGGAACCCCGCTTGGATATGGCTCGCATGCATTTTCTTCGGATCCCTGAACGCACTCCAAGCTTGGCTCGTATCGATCGTCCAGATACCATACCAGTTCTTCCAGTCGATACCATATCTCTTGACGGTGGCGATCTCAGCCGCCCTCGGCAAGAGGGCGAGGCCTCCCAAAGCATTCCTCCAGTCATATTTCAGGGAGTAGTAGCTTTCCTAGCATAATCCTCAACGACGTCTATCAGCTTATCCAAGTCCTCCCGAGCATGTGCTGCGGATATGAAGAGGTGGGGAACCTCTGGGGTCAGATAGATTATTCCATTTTCCAGCGCGTGGTGGAAGAGGGCTTTAGCCTTCTCAACATTCCTCCCGAGCTGGGCTGTCCTAGCATCCCTAGGCTTCTCTCGGGTGAAGTGTAGCCCTATCATCGAGCCTATCCCCGTGACATGAGCTGCTAGACCATATCTGGAAAAAGCATTTTCTAAGCCATTTCTAGCGTAATCTCCGAGCTGATCGAGCTTATGATAAATCTCAGGGTTCCCCTCGAGCTCCTTGAGAAGCGTGTAGCCCGCTCTCATGGTCAGAGGATTCGCCGCGTAAGTTCCTCCTTGGAATGCCCGCTCATGAGGCTTAGGATACTTTATCTGATCCAAAAGCTCCATTATGTCGGCTCTACCGCCGAATCCTCCAGCTGGGAACTCACCGCCGCCGAGAATCTTCCCGAAGATCGTTAAGTCGGGCTTGACACCATAGACTCTCTGTGCTCCGCCAGGCGATAATCTGAAACCCGTGATCACCTCATCGAATACTAGCAATGCGCCGAGCTCGTCGCAGATCTCCCGCAAGCCTCTCAGGAACTCGGGCTCAGCCGGTATTGCTCCTCCAGCTCCGAGGACGGGTTCAACCATAATCGCGGCTAACTCAATACCCTTCACGCGATTCCATACGCCCTCTAGATCATTGAATGGTAGTAGTATCGTGTATTTGAGTGATTCTTCAATGATCCCTAAACTACCTGGAGCCTTGTATGGCGGTTGAACTCCGATGTGAAGGCAGTCATAACCTCCATGCCATCCCCCTTCAAACTTGGCTATGAACTTCCTCTTTGTATAGGCTCTTGCAAGCCTGCAAGCATACATCGCTGCTTCAGTCCCACTATTCGTGAACCTAATCAGCTCGACGCTCTCAACCATCCTCGATACTTGCCTCGCCAGTTTTACCTCCCATTCATGGGGGAAGCCGATATGGGCGTATTCCTTTAGCTGTTTTATCGCTGCCTCAATCACGGGGCGATATCCATGGCCCATGAGCAGAGCGCCATGCCCTGTCCAATAGTCAATGTACTCATTTCCATCAAGATCCCAGATCCTCCGGTCACGCGCAGCTGATACATAAATTGGGTAAGGCTCGAAATACCTTATCGAGTAAGATACACCTCCAGGAAGGTACTTACGCGCCTCATCGAACATCGCCATAGAATTAGGTGTCAACTTAGAATATTTCACGATCCTCTTCACAGCTAAGCCAAAGCATAAATGTTCCTCAACCTCGTTAAGTCTGCAAGGATTTCTGCGCGCCATTCCAAGTTTTTAAGGACTAATATGTTATCTCAGCTGAAACTTCTGGGAATTCCTCACCACATTTTGGACATCTAACATAGTCGCATGAAATCGATGATGGGCATCCGCCACAGGCAAAGGCTCTAGCATAGCTAACTTCGAATTCGAAGCCGCAGGCTGGGCATCTCAGAATCTTTTTTCGGGCCAACTTGCAGCATTAACACAGATATGGAGAGATTTGAAAAAGATTTTGTTTTAACGCTTAAGTATATGGGCCGGGTGGGATTCGAACCCACGACCTCCGCCGTCTCCTCCCAAGAAAAGCGTGTGAGGGCGGCGTCATAGCCCCTAGACTACCGGCCCAAGCCGTCCTGAATCCGCTCCGCCTTAAAAATTTTAAACATTAAAGCACATGCTTGTCCAGAGATATGGACATTAACCGGGTTTACCTATCCAGAGTGGGGTTGCGATGATTAAGCTACCCTATGGCGAGGGCAGCCTTGAACTTGAGATCGAGAAATGCGAGGTCCTAGAGTCGCGGGAGATACCCGCGATAGGATTGGCTGAAGAAGCGCTTGAAAAGGCTCTTGCGAATCCCATCTCGAGCCCGAGTCTTGAGGATCTTCTGAGGAAAGCCAGGCATGTTCTGCTTGTGGTGCCCGATAATACGAGAGCCTTTCCATCGAGGCGCCTAATCCCGCGGATTCTAAGGGTCATGGAGAGTGCTAATCCTATGGCCGAAATTCGGATTTTAGTCGCGACCGGCCTCCATATGGAGGTAAAGAAAGATGAGTTGAGAAGGATGCTCGGGAGGGAAGTTCTGGAAAAATACGAGGTGATTAACCATAGAGCATTCGATGATGAGCAGATTGCGAAGCTCGATGCAAGGACAAGTTACGGAACACCCATTCATGTAAACAGGTTTGCCCTCGAGAGCGATGTCGTCGTTGGGGCTGGGCTCATCGAGCCTCATTTTTTCGCCGGGTATAGCGGGGGCAGGAAGATAATCTTGCCGGGAGTCGCGGGGATGGAGGCAATATTTAAGAACCATGGCTTCAAGATGATAGATGATCCGAGATCTAGGGCAGGGCTTCTAAATGGAAACCCCGTTCACATGGATATGATTGAGTTCATGAAAATGACTAAGCTCGACTTCATAGTTAATATAACGATTGACAAGAGGAAGATGATCACCGGGATATTCGCGGGAGAACCCATAAAGGCCCACCTCGCCGGGGTCAAGTTTCTAGATCAAATTGTTAAGCTCCATGTTGAGAAGCCGGCCGATATTGTGATAACGACTAACGGTGGATACCCGCTGGATAGAGATCTTTACCAAGCCGTCAAGGGAATAGATACTGCGGCCTACATCGTTAAGCCTGGAGGAGTGATCGTAATCGCGTCAGAGTGTAGGGATGGGCTGGGAGGCCATAAAGAATTCTTAGAAATCTTCCAGGGAGCCAGCAACCCAGATGAGGTTCTCGAATTCGTCAGAAGAAATGAGCCAATAAATGACCAGTGGGAGGCGCAAATACTGGCGAGGGACTTAAAAAAGGCTAAAGTGATCTTGGTGAGCGATTACATTTCAGAAAGCATGGCGAGGGACTTCATGCTCGAGCATGCCAAGACGATCGGAGAAGCGCTAGAGATAGCATTTAACATCATCGGAAAGAAGGATTCTAGAATCATGGTGATTCCAGAGGGGCCCTACATCATACCTTTGAGAAAGGAAGATGCAAAGTAGGCCCAGCATTTTCGATTTATTTTAATGATCCATCGCCTCCCGCTGCCACCACCCTCTTCCCTTTGGGGCTTGGGATTATCTTCAGCCTCGCGTTCGAGAATTCTTTCTTGAATTCTTTTCCTTCATGAAGCCAGTCTAGAAATGTGGCCAGCGCCGCGATCTCACTATGAGGCTGATTTCCGACAGCGATGTTGTAATCCGCTAGATCATAAGCCTCTCTTGGAACTTTCTCGCTTCCGATAATTACTAGCAGGCTTCTTCCCTCCCTCCAGATCCTCCTAACCTCATCTATTACATCTGGGAGGTTCATACCATACATCGTTAGGTGAATTACCACTGCTCCAGCCTCCTTGAACCTCCTGATTACCCCTCTCCAGTTATCCTCGAATCTTGCGGAGAATGAGCCTCCCCATTTCTCCGTGACACTTTCTATGCGGCGTATTAGGTCATCGTCACGGTCTCCCGTGATTATTATCTCGTTGGCACCATATGCTCTCGCGACAAGGGCCGCATGCATCGTGACCCTTTTATCCCTCTTGATCCTGTGCCCAAGCCTTAGAACTGTTATCCTAGACATGCCCTGGGCTTATTCCGCTTTCTCTGCTATCTCGGGCTTCCTCGCCTCTATCATCTCGCTTAAAGCCTTCTCGATTTCCTCGATCTTTAACTTGAGGGACTCCACAAGATCCTTATTCTCATGAGGCTCTATAGGCCTCTTACACACTGGACATCTGAAGAGCTGCTCCATCGCCTGGTCGAATAAGAGTCTAGGATGGCCTAGGGTTCCGCACCAGTAGAACTGGTTATTCTCCTCTGAGCGAAGCTTCTCGATCAGCCTCTCCTTGATCTTCTGCATATTTGAGATTATGAAGCCGGTTGCCTGCTCATCCTGAACATACCACTTAAATATCCTATGATCGGTCTTCTTATCCCTCGCCAGCTCATAGTAGAGTATCCCGATGCTATTAAGCTTGTGAAGCATCTTCCTCACCTCGCGCACATCCATACCGAGCTTCCCAGCGATAACCTCATCAACTACCCCGGGCTTACTTATCAGGAGCCTCATAACCTTCGCCGCTTCCTCCCCGCCAACAAGTCTTGCGAGCTCGAGTAGGGTCTCCTTCTCTATTATCAGGAGCATTCTAAGTGATAGAACTTATAATGCCGCATAAAAAACTTCCCCCAGCAGAATGATTCTTGCAGAGAAGTCGGGGGGTAGGCGAGAGCTGGTCAAAGTAATAGAGGCGTGGCTTAATGGAGTGCTGAGGGAGGCGTCGGATACTAGGGCTGAGGTGAGGGAGGGCTTTAGCGGGTGGATGATGATCGCGCCGGATAATGACCTTATTAAGACGATAATTCAGCTCGAGACAAGACTGGATCCTATCGCCTCAGGGAAGCCTCCCTATACTGCCCGCATCCAGAGCCTCACTGACTCAAGACTTATTATAGAATATCCCAATCCGGATGGAAAGACCGTAAAGAAGATTCTATCCACGAGATCCTTTGCAGCGGGTCTAGGATATGATGGCAATGATCCGGCAGAGTTCCTAGAGCATGTGGGGATCTTTGAAGACGCTCCTGTGAGCTTGGCCGCGGGTATGCCGTCCATGATCCAGCTGGAGCTCTTCATTAAGCAGGTGTTGAGGGGGCTTGATAGGATAATGATTTTAAATGCGGCAATAAGCGAGGTTAATGAAGTCTCTAATAAAATCGAGGGGCTGATAGCTTATCATGAACATCTGACACTCTCAGCGCACATGTTATATCTGCGGCTAGGAGTGAAGCTGGATAAGCTTGTAGAGAGATTGTGGAGAGAAATGCCCGGCGGAGTGATCATCAAGCCGCTCCCATGGAATCAACTTTCCAAGCTATTGGAATCTAATAACGTCAGCCTAGAGAGCTTTCCCGCAAGCATATGGTTGGGGGTAGGAAGTTAAGAGTGGGGCCGGCCGGATTTGAACCGGCGACCTCCGCCGCCTCCCCCTCTCCTCCGTGTCAGGGCGGCGTCATACCGCTAGACCACGGCCCCGACCTGCACTAGACCATATCCGTCATCCTTTATTTTTAATATTCCCTCAATCTGAGGATTAAAACGTGTTAAAGCACCTTAGTGTAGTAGCCTATTCTAATGTTGGGTGGTTGTAAGAGTGTTGTTTTCCTATCGTAGCTGATCGCTTAGAGGGCCCAGAGCCTCTCGTTAACGTTGCACAGCTAAGCCTCTGCAAGGTCTATTGTTTTTCCTCTTAACCTCGAGCCCGTTTGGGAGAATGTGGAGGATTGTTGTCCCTTAGGCGGGCACCCTTCTAGCATAGTTCAACGCGGCCTCGTCACCAGACATCTCCATGTGAGTGTAGCATCGTGCACCTGTAGGCTTCAAGATCAGCAGAACTCCGGTTTAAGTATAGTGGAGTAATATAGAAAGTATTGAAGAGGACAGCTATTCTATCTCTTTATCTCCCTCCGCTTCCACCTTAGATCATAGCTCTTGCATTTTCTACATTTGTCTGCGGTGGGGGCGTTTCTGGCGCCGCACTTCATGCAGATCTTGTAGTAAAGCCTGCGCCTCTGGGCTATCTGGATAAGCGTAACGTCCCTTACCGGCATTTCAAGAAACTCTTAGAGGGGAATAATTTAGCCATTATTCTCGATTATCCGCTCCGTGTAGCTCGAGTTCCTCCCGAGTTAACGCTTACGAGAAAATAAATTTATGTGGAGGCCGATTCTACTTAAAATACAACTCACGGGGGTAGAAGAATGTCTCAGAGTGAGATTCCAACAGTATTGATTGGCAAGAAGCCGCTGATGAACTATGTCTTTGCATGTCTAACAACTCTCCAGGGAGGGGCTAGGCAACTGCTGGTTAAGGCGAGGGGCAGAGCTATCAGCAGAGCCGTCGACGTCGTTCAAATCCTCCAGAGGAGGTTCTACAAGGACTTGAAGGTTGCGGACATAAAGCTGGGCACGCAGGAGCTCATGGGCCCCAATAACCAGCCCGTAAGCATCAGCACGATAGAGATACTGCTGAAGCGGGAGTCCTGAATCCCCACAATTTTCTTCCCCCTTCACCCCATTAGGATTAAATTCTCGTGGGCGTAGTTGGCTGAGGGAGAGGTGGGTAGGTGGAGCTTCCATTATGCTCCTTCGATCTTAAGACTGGTATGTTTTGTCCCCGATGCTCAGAGAAGCTTAAGAGGGGGATTTATACGGATCTGGATGTTAAGGCGATGAGACTTCTCCTCGAACTCGAGAAGAAGTTTACTAAGCTTCAGAGAGCAGGCTATGTTAAGTCTGTTGACGGCGGGGATACCATCTTCATAGTTTTTAGGGATGGTGATCTAGGTAAGCTGGAGATTAGGGAGTTTGCCCAGCTCCGGAAAATTCTCAGCGAGGAGCTTGGGAAGCATGTTAAGCTCGTCGAGAACCACTCAGATCCATTGAAGTTCCTGGAGAGAGTCGCGGCTCCGGCTAGGATCGTCGCGGCTAATAAAATCTGGCTTCCAGACGGCTCGGAGGAAACGAGGGTGATCTTTGACCATGAGAGAAATCTTAAGGTTGGCGAAGAGGCTTTAAAGAGGGTCTTGGAGGAGGTTAAAGGAATGAAGTTGACGATAGATTTCGAGAAGAGGAGTTTATGGAGGCCGCCGAGAAGGGAGCGAGCTCGGAGGGGAGCTACGGCTAGAGGGTAAGTTATACTCTGAAGACTTAGTCTTTTTAGGAGGAGTCCAGCTCATTTGGGCGGTGAACCGGATATGCTGAGAAGCCATTATATCGAGGATCTTAAGCCCGGCATGGGCGGCGAAGTCCAGATAGCCGGCTGGGTTGATAGGGTCAAGGATGTTGGAAAGTTTAGGTTCATCTGGCTGAGAGATAGGAGTGGAATATGCCAAGTAACGGTGCATAAGGATCAGGAAGAGGTCTATGGGGTGGCCTCAAAGCTCGGGCTACATGACTTCATAGCTGTTAGCGGGGTTATTCTCGAGAAGCCCATTGCAAAGGTGGGTGTCGAGATAAAGCCGATGAGCATCATCCTTCTCAGCCGATCCGAATACCCGCTACCCCTTGATGTCAGTGGTCTAGTTGAATCCGGCTTGGCCACGCGCCTAGATTGGAGGCCTATAGATCTCAGGAATCCTAGAAGCATGGCCGTCCTCAAGGTGCAAGCGTCTCTCGCCAGGGGGATGCAGAGATACCTTGACTCAAAGGGCTTCATCCAAGTCTTCACGCCATGCATCATCGGAGCGGGGTCTGAAGGTGGCGCGGAGCTCTTCGAGGTGGACTACTTCGGGAGGAGGGCCTATCTCAGGCAGGATCCACAGCTTCATAGGCAGCTTCTCATGGTGGCCGGCCTCGACAGGATCTATGATCTTGGGCCGAGTTGGAGGGCTGAGCCGAGCCATACGCCAAGGCATCTCTGCGAGTACCGCTCATGCGCCGTCGAGCTATCCTTCATAGAGGATGAGGGAGACGTGATGAATGTTGAGGAGGAACTTGTGGCCGCCGGGATAAAGGAGGTTGTGGAGACATGTGGGAGCGAACTCAAATTGCTTGATGTAGAGCTCGAGATCCCGAAAAGGCCATTCCCGGTTCTCGAGTTTCCGAAGGTCTATGAGATCCTAGAAGATCTGGGTAAGAGGATCCCGTGGGGAGAGGACCTTGATCGAGAGGCCGAGAAGCTTCTTGCGGAATACGTGAAGGAGAACTACGATCATGACTTCTTCTTCGTCAACAAGTTTCCGTATAGGGTTAAGCCATTCTACGTGATGAGAGAGGATGGGACTGAGTGGGCGAGGAGTACGGACCTGATAGGCGGCGGGCTCGAGCTGAGCTCCGGAGGCCAGAGGGAGCACCGCTATGAAAGAATCGTTCAACAGATCCGTGAGAAAGGGCTAAACCTAGAGGACTTCGGATGGTTTGCCGAGCATTTCAGGTATGGTGCGCCTCCTCATGGCGGATTTGCGATAGGGATTGAGAGATTGACTATGGTGATCCTCGGGCTGGAGAATATTAGGGAGGCCGCGCCATTTCCAAGAACTCCTGAGAGATTGCTGCCCTGAAAAATCTTTGCGAGCCTTCTCGCCGCGCGATCTCACGAGAATGTAGACCTCGTCCTTAATCTCCTCAGTAGGCTGGAGTATCTTAAGGGCCCAGCCCCGGAAGTATTTTCTCAAGAGCTTCAGGATTGCAGGTTTGAGGTCTAGCTTCTTCCTGAGAAGTGTTATAATTGCAGTGCTACGCGAGACTCTTGCTAACTCCCTTACTGCCTTCCCAGGGTTCATTAGATGGATTACCGTGAAGCACGCTGTTAGATCCGCGGCCCCAGATCTTATTGGCAGGGCATGTGCATCAGCCTGGACGACCATTACAAGCTGTGATCTACTCTTGGCAATCCTTAGCCTATCAGCCGCCAAGTCTATTCCAACGTAGAGACTTTTGAAACCCATTAGCTCGAGGAAGTTTGCGAGGAGGCCGGTCGCGCAACCAACATCAAGCACTACCCGGGTTTCTTGTGAGAAGTGGACCAGCTCCCGAAATACCGCAGTGTACTTTCTGGTCTGCTCCTCGCCATAGAGCTCGTCATAGCCCTCGGCTGGGACATCATAGAATGGCAGCGCACCGCTCATAGTCCAAGTGGTCAATAGTAAGGATCATATCTAGGGATTTCCATTTCCCTATTGCCGGCGATGATGAGTTTGCCGAGTTCGGAGCGGTGAAGTAAATAAGCCCTCGCCGAGCCGGCTTCTCAATCCCCGATCTTAAACTCGACCAGCTCGCCCGTTTTCGGGCTAAGCCTCATCACCACTCTTACCAGCTTCTTCCTCCATCTTTTCTTGACCCGTAGATCGAGCTTGATGCTCCATAAGCCGCCATGTGTGCTGGGCTCAAGCGCTATTGAGTTCACCCAATATTTTTTAATCTTGGCTCCAAACCTTTTCTCGGCCTCCAATATGGCCTGTCTCTCGGCCTCCTCCCAAGAGCTTATCCTCACGCCCACCCCCCTTCTCATCCGAGAAGGTTATTCGGCTCTTAAAGCTTGGACCGGATCCATTCTAGATGCCTTCACCGCGGGATATAATCCTGAGAATATCCCAACGAGTACCGCGAAAAAGAAGCTCTCTACGATTAGATCTGGGGTGATTACAGGCGTGTACGAGATCTGAAGCATTTGAGCTACTTGTGTGCCGGCCTCCCTTACTTGGAACATCCTCGCGAATACATCTCCCATGAAGAGTGATGCCGAGACCCCGAGCGCTATTCCGAGAATGCCTCCTATGGCGCCTATCAACGCGGCCTCCGCTAAGAAGACCGCCGCAACATGCCTTTGGGTGAAGCCTATCGCTCTCAAGACCCCGATTTCCCTAGTCCGCTCCATCACGGACATTATCATCGTGTTCATTATCCCTATTCCGGCGACGACCAGCGAGATGCTCGCCACTATGAGCATGAATATCGAGAAGTTCGAGATTATCGCCCTAACGTTCCTGACGATCGTCAGGGGGCTTATTATCTCGATATCATTTCCGTAGATTTCCTTCAGCATCTTTATCAGGGGCTCGACGGCATCGGGGGAGCTCGCGACAATGACTATCGCAGGATAGTATTTTGTGCCGAAGATGTTTCTCGCAGCCTCGACTGTTGCGAGGATGCTGTTATCAACATCGAGATATGGTGTTGAGCCGAACTCGCTGTAGATCGCGCCCACCATGAAGCTCCTCGTCTTAATAGTCTGCCCGCTTTGAAGGAGCACGGAGACAGAGGAGTATAGCCTTATCCGCTTGCTGGGATCCTCTGGCGGGTGCGCGACCTTATAGCCAAGGGCCACCACAGCCACATCCGCCGGCTGAAGGGTTTCTCCTTCCATGAGCTCCAAGTCCGGCAGTATTAGTTTAATTATCCTCGGGTCCGTCGCGAGAAAGTTTACCTGCTTCTCGATCGATCCAGACTTAAGCATTACTCTCGTGAAGTAGAATGGTGCTGCGGCCTTAACCCCGGGAAGCCTTGATAGCATCATAACATCAGTGTCCGTGAACTTGACGGAGCCCTCGACCGGGACTATCCAGATATTGTTGCTCCCGATCCTCGAGAGTACTTCGGTGAGGAAGTTATCAAATCCGCTTGTATTCGATATGAGGGTTATTATGGCAAGTATCCCTATCGTTATCCCCACTATTGTTAAGACGCTCCTCGTCTTCCTATCCCTGAGACCCTTGAGCGCGTACCATAGGATATCACCCGGTCTCAAACCTCCTCGACCTCCTCGCCAGATACACTATGGTTATCAGCAGAGCCATTATCACGATTATCGAGATTACCTGGCCAAGGGGGATCTGCGGCGCCTGCTCCTTAGTAGAGGATTCAACTAGTTGCGGGATATCGACCACGGTCTCCAATATCGTCTCGCCCCTATTTCTCAGAGAGTCTAGATAGCTTACTCTAAGGACTGCTCTCGCCCTGCCCTCCTGCTTCCCCAAGCGTTCTATGGGTATGTTGAAAAGTATTGGCGCATTCGGCTCGACATCGCCCAAGTAGCTTATCTGGGTTGAGGCGAGATCGCCACCCACGAGCTCGATCCTCGTGTATGATGCCTTCTCCGTCCCCTCGTTCAATATTCTTCCAACTAGTAGCAGGTCTCTGCCCATCCTCTCAAGCGATAGCTCCTGGAGATTGATGTCTATTATGCCCCTGACATACATCCCAATTAAATGATCCTCGCTTCTAAGCCAGCCTCCAGGCTCCTTGAAGCTCGCCTTAACCTTTAGGTTGAATGGTTCCCCAATCGTTGATCCTGAGGCGGTCTCAGATGGCGCATAGATCTTGAGGTTTAGGATGATCCTCCCACCCTCATTGAGCGTTGGTATATTCCAAGTCGTCGGGCCGAGAAGCGTTACCCAGCCAGCGGTCGGCGCTATTGTCAATGTTATATCCTCAAGACCCTCACCCGAGATATTCTCGATCGTTATATTGATCGGCTCTATCATTCCACCCCTCACATATTCACCTGAGTAGATTCTCAGCTTATTTCCTCCGCTCTTCTCTAGAACCGTTATCGTGAGACCCTTCTCGACTAAATGTCTTCCCTCCTCATCGGCGTAGGTCACGATGACTGGTATGGAGTAGGAGCCCCCAGCCGCCCTTTCATTCACGAGAACATCTATCGAGAGCACTTTCTCCGATCCGGGCGCGAGATCTCCAATCTTGAATGAAAGTGGGCTGCCGAGAACCGTTAGGGGCGGGTTGGCGAGCCTATCTAACCCTATCTCAACGTTAACATCCCTAGCGGTCTCGTTTCCACTATTCCTGACCATAACGTTTAGTGTTCGTGATTGAGTGGGCTCCAGCACCGGATCCTCGAGTAATACGTCCAAGAGCACTCCAATACCGCCGAGTGGCCTTACTCTAATCATGAGGTCATGGGACTCGACGACAATATCCCCATAGGAGTTTTGGTACTTCACCTCAGTGATCAAGCTGGCTATACCATCGGCCAGAGCCCTGCTTACGAATACTTTTATGGGGATTTTCGCGGATGAGCCCGGTGCTAGGCTTCCAATTATGTGTCTGCCACCTCCCTCGAGAAGGGCTAGGCCGCTTGAGGCGGATCTAATCCAGAGCTCGATAGATGACGCATGGGCTGATCCCAGGTTTTCCAGTACCAGCTCGAGTCCTGCCAAGGATCCGGGCTTAAGAATGCTTGGGGTTAAGGAGGGCTTGAGGGCGGCCTTCCCCGTGACCCTGAACTTGACCTTGACATAGCTTGTTGTTATCGTATCCTCATCCCGCTCGACATACTTTAGGGCGAGGCTCATCTCATATTCGCCGACCTTCACCTCCTCGCCTATATCCAGGAGGAAAGTTAGGTAGAAGCGCTCACCAGACCTAACATAACTACTCGTTGATGGCCCGGCTATATGTCCCCCGCTCTTAGTATCCGTGAATCCTTCTGGCAGGTAAAGCGTTCCCTGAACATATCTGAGATCCTCCTCCATCGTGTTTACCAGCTCAACTACTAGCTGCATATTCTTATCTCCGGGAGCTGCCTCGATCCGCTTGCTTAAGTCTCCGAACCAAGCATCCGAGAATATTATGTCGGGGACGGCGCCCGCTGAGACTGCTAGCGGCGCGGTGATTACGGTTAGGAGCAGGCAGACTAAAACTAGGCTAATTCTCCTCATAGACAACACCATCCCTTATCTTCACGATCCTCCTCGCAGGAGCAGCCGCCTCAGGGTTGTGGGTCACGACCACCAATGTCACCCCGAACTCCCGGTTAAGCTTAGTGAGTAGTTCCACGACCTCCGCCGCCGATGCGGAGTCAAGATTTCCGGTCGGCTCATCTGCCAATATTATCCTCGGGTTCGTCACTATTGCCCTAGCGATTGCGACCCTCTGCTGCTCCCCACCGCTAAGCTCCGTCGGCCTGTGATTGATTCTACGGGCTAAGCCGACCAACTCCAACGCCTCCCTCGCCCTCCCGACTCTCTTTTCTCCGTTAACGCCCTTTATCATGAGAGGAAGCATGACGTTCTCGAGCGCCGTGAGCCTCGGGATCAGGTTGAATGTCTGGAAGACGAAGCCTATCAACTCATTCCTCAGCCTGCTAAGCTCCTCATCGCTCATCCTGTTCGGATCCCTGCCTTCGATTAGAACCCTGCCCTTGGTCGGCCTATCTAGGGCGCCCGCCAAGTGGAGGAACGTGGATTTGCCACTTCCAGATGGGCCCATGACCGCCACGTGTTCGCCCCGCCCAATCTCTATGCTGAGACCTCTAAGAGCTGGAACCTCCACCCTGCCCAGCTTGTAAATCTTCCATGCATTCTCGAACTTTATTGCAGGCTGCTCCAGAGTCCATCACCCCCAACGAACCTCAGCGAGCGCGCAATAAGTATTTTTAATCGCGGAATATTATTCCAATAAGTGAGTGATGAAAAAGCTTGTTCACGCCCGATCCTCTTAAAAAAGGTTCCGAGCCGTATATTCATTGATGGACATGTGTAGCTTTTTGGGATTTAACCCAGCCTAGGACCCTCTCGAGCTCATTTGACCCCTTTCATATACCTCACCTCCCTTGGGCGATTCTGCCTCAGCGGAAACGATTCATGAAAGAAACTATACCCCAAAAATGACTTTGTAGCTAGGGCGTACAAAATTTGTCACCTAGATTTGTAGAAACCAAAAATTCACAGAAGTCACTGCCATGGGTGCCGCAACCAAACTGCCCTTCTTCAAACTCTTGATCGCAAACGCCTTATAATAATCCTAAAACGGTGGACTGATTAGGGATAGGCGAGCGTGGGCGAAGATCTTTCGAGATGCCCACTGGTATGCTTAATGAAGGTGAGGAGATGACTTTAGGGCGAGGGATCTTGGGCTTGATATAAAAACATGGCCTCCCCTGGCCACACAACTGAAAGGATGTACATATTCATGGGAAGAGGCATCCGTAGGTAACGTATCGAGGCGTGACGTAAGTGAGGACGTCAAAGTTGTCAGATTAACTCGTGAGGAAGTATAGATGCGATCGGTAAGGATGATATTAGGAACTTGAAAAGCACCGTCGGGATTACTGATGATCATCTTCTCTACTATGTTTAGTGCTGCTTGTATTTGTTCTCTTTACCCTGCCGAGCTGGCTCCAAGTTAAATATAATAGTTTTGAGGACCATCATTTCTTCGATCGAGTATCCTATCCCCTCCCTACCTATTCCTGAGTCCTTGACTCCCCCGAACGGGAAGTATCCGACTCCGTGGCGCGGGAAGTCGTTTATGGTTACGGTTCCTACTTGAAGTATCTTAGCCACCCTCCACATTCTGTAAAAGTTGTTTATGAACACGCAGCCGTCCAAGCCGTACCTACTCTTCGATGCTATTGCTATTGCCTCGTTCTCGTCTTTGACCCTAGCTATTGTCACCACGGGCCCGAAGGTCTCCTCCCACAGTATTCTGGCATCCAGTGGAACCCTGTCAAGAACCGTTGGCTCATGGTAGCAATCCTTGTAATTCCCTCCTCTGAGCAACTTCGCACCCTTAGCCACAGCATCCTTCACTAGGGCATTGACCCTCTCAGCAGCAACCATGTTTATGAGTGGGCCCACGTTGACACCCTCAATTCTCGGGTCTCCAAACTTTATTTTATCTACTTCAGCTAACACCTTCTCTACGAATTCATCAGCCACCGACTCGACCACCAATATCGCGCTTATGGCATCACACCTCTGCCCTGCATTCCTGAGAGAACCGACCACGCATTTGTTAGCCGCTAGAGCTAGGTCTGCATCATCCAGAACGATCGCATACGCCTTTCCGCCAAGCTCTAGGTGAAGCCGCTTATTGGCCGCTATCCTTGCGATCTCTCTACCCACCGCCGTACTTCCGGTGAAGGATATCATGCCAACGTCCTCATGCGCTGCTATCCTTGCGCCAACAAGGCCCGGCCCCGTCACCACGTTGAGTGTTCCGGGCGGGATCCCCGCCTCATCAAGAGCTTTGGCAAGCAGTAACGGGCTTAATGGTGCGTCGCTAGCGGGTTTGAGGATGACCGTGTTTCCCGAAAGGAGGGCTGGTATGATCTTGGCTGCCGGTATATATAGAGGGTAGTTGAAAGGCCCTATGGCGCCTACTATCCCCACGGGTTCGCGGAGAACAATCGCTATTTTACCCCTCGTATCAGCGGACCAGTCGCCAGGCCTGTACTCACCTCCGACCTTCGAGAAATCTTCCATTGTCATCTTCATTCGCTCAATGACAGCAGTTACCTCGCCGGCGGCATCCGCATAGGGCTTGCCGGCCTCAAGCATTAAAACGTTTACGAAGTCATTAAACCTCTCCTCAATTATCCTAGCGGCTTCGTGGAAAATCTCTATCCTGTCAATTGCCGCGATAGACCTTATCTTAGGCCTCGCATCGCGGGCTGCGCTAACGGCTGCATCTACGTCAAGCTCACCTCCCTTCTGGGCGTACGCCACAACATTATTATCAATGGGAGTATCAACCGGAAATGTTTCTCCAGTCCGGCTTTCCACCCACTTCCCATTTATAAATATCTTAAAGACCGGCACCCCTTCCCCGTTAAGCTCGTAGAGATCGTTGAAGAACATGCTAAGTCTCAGACTGGGCCTGCCGAGCTGGCTTGACTCAAACATTTTCATTGCCTGCGTGCGCATATTCGTGACTTATATACCCTTCCTGCAAATTCGCGTCAGCAGCTCTAAGAATTTTAGTTTCCTTTGATTAATGAAGCTGACTTAGAGAGATTCTTGAAGCCCTTGAGGTGTGGGGGTTCTGAAATCCGGTGTGGATTGTAACATGGAGATGGTAAAGGAGTTGAGTGTAGGAAGTGGTGAGGTTTCTTCGCACCGGAGCTGATGACACTTGCCCCCATAACTTCCAGATGGAGAGGTTGTTGAGGAGCCTGTGAAGGAAATGCTGGAGTTAAGGTCGCGAGCATGAGAGTTGCGGCGAGGGTCAGGCAGCATTTGGAAGCAAGGCCTACCCTGAGAGATTCCTAGGATAAAGAACACATCACGGTGGGTAGCGTGAAAGGCGGACGGGGGATTACCGGGGGGATTACCGTAACTGCTAAGCTTGTCGTCGTTCTTTCTGAGGTAGGAGCCTCCGTCAGGATCTTTGATGCCGGCGTCCATGACTCAAGTCTTATGCGCTTTATACATTCCTATCGGTTTGATGCTGGAGAGAAGGAAAAACCATCTACCAAGGGCTTTGGGTTTGAAAATGATGTCAATGGATCTTCTCACTCATGGTGACACGCTTATTGTCTGGAGGGGCGCTGGTAGGTGGTGCTGTAAAGCGTATGCTGTCGGAGGTTGACTGGAATGAACTAGACTACCTCACCGTAAATCTCCACCTGATACCGGTGACTCATTCCTAACACCGTCCAAACAATATTGATGACAAGGCCATAATTGTTACGATCTCCAGCAGGCCTCTTTGGAAGATGCCATTAAAGCCTCGGAATGTTCCAGACGCTCAGGCTGCGAGCGGAAAACATCCTGGCAGAAGTAGAGGAGCAGGCCTATAATCTCAGAACCGGCATCCGAGGATACTAAGGGTTTCAGGAGCTTGGCGAGACACGCAACACTCAGCGTGTTAGCGGCTAGGAGGAATGTGAGATGAAGAATATCACTAGGAATCAGCTCATTGGTGGACAGACCTCGTCGGAGGACTTATAGCAAAATCAGCTTACTGTATGCTCTTCTTTGCTAGAAGCTTGTTGATCGCGTTTATCATAGCCTCTACACTCGCCATCACTATGTCCTCTCTCGCTCCTCTTGCTGATATGAGGTTCCCGGTCTCATCCTCGACCTTGATTATTACCTCGGCGATCGCGTCGGAGCCTCCTGTAACCGCCTCAATCCTAAACTCCCGCAGGCTTATTTTGGCGAGGCTCTGGATCACCTTCTGTATCGCCTTTAGCGACGCGTCGACGGGGCCCACTCCCGTCTCGGCTGAGGTGTATTCTTTCCCGAGCACGTTTAGCTTGACGGACGAGGTTGGTATGACGCCGGTCCCAGTCACCACTACCAGCTCCTCAAGGTTTACAGCCCTCATGCTCTCGATCGGCGCTTCGATCACGGATCTGGCTATCGTGAGGACATCCGTGTCCGTCACCGTCTTACCCTTGTCGCCCAGCTCCTTAACTCTCTTAACTATCTCCTCGAGCTGGCTCTCCGTCGGCTTCAATCCGCCCTCCTCCAGTATAGTCTTTATCCCGTGCTTGCCCGCATGCTTTCCAGCGACTATCTTCCTGACCCTTCCGACGAGCTCGGGGCTGAATGGCTCGAAAGCACATGGGTCCACGACCACGCCCTTCACATGTATTCCCGACTCGTGGGCGAAAGCATTATCCCCCACTATCGGCTTATGGGGCTGGAGCTGGATTCCTGTAAGCCTCTTGACGAGCTGGGATGTCGCATATATCTGCCTCGCATCAATATTCGTCCTCTTGCCGTATAACAGGGTGAGGGCCATAGCCACCTCCTCCAAGGCGGCGTTCCCAGCTCTCTCACCTATGCCGTTTACCGTGACGTGAGCTTGAGCTGCTCCCGCCTCTATCCCGGCGAGGGTATTGGCCACAGCTAGGCCGAAGTCATTATGGCAGTGGACGCTTATCGGAATCCTCACAACCCTCCTTATCTCAGATATCAGATCGTACATTCGCCTAGGAGTCATTACGCCAACAGTGTCAGGTATATTGATCCGATCAGCTCCAGCCTCCTCAGCGACTCGGCAGACTTGCTTCAAGAACTCGAGGTCGGTTCTCGTCGCATCCATCGGCGAGAATTCGCATATGAAGCCATGATCCTTAACATATGAGACGTACCTTGAGATCCGCTCCAGAGCCTCCTCCCTACTCACTCCTAGCACATTCTTCAAGTGTATGTCACTGGTGGAGAAGAAGACGTGGATTGAGTCTGGCTCGACATTGATCGCGGCATCCACATCCCTCTGATCCGCCCTAGCCAGAGCGCATATCTCAGCCCTGAGACCGGCCTCCATTATCAACTTGAATGCCTGCATCTCGCCCTCGGAAGCAACTGGGAATCCGGCCTCGATTATATCGACCCCAAGCCTATCGAGCTGTATCGCCAGCTCTAGCTTCTGCTCCGGCGTCAGGCTCACTCCTGGAGTCTGCTCACCATCCCTAAGTGTTGTGTCAAATATTCTGATGATCTCGCTCAATTCTGGAGCTTGCCAAGAGCGCGGGATAATTAAACCTTTACCTCGCGAGACTTATTGGATTAGTTCCCTTAACCTTTTTATGAAGACTCGATCTGACCTATCATCTCCGCAATTCTTGCACCTAGCTTAAGGGTTTTCGCGTTACCCCCAAGGTCGGGCGTCAAAAATTTTCCTTCTTCTAGGACTTTTACGACGGCCTCGCTTATCAGCTTAGATGCTTTGAGGCACTTTTCATCTTTGTGCTTTGCCGCGAGCCACTCAAGCATCATAGAGGCTGAAAGTATCATTGAGATCGGATTCGCGATTCCCTTTCCCGCGATGTCTGGAGCACATCCATGGACGGGTTCAAAAATTGCGTAATTATCCCCTATGTTAGCGGCTGGCGCTAAACCGAGTCCTCCCACAACTTGGGCGGCCTCATCTGAGAGTATGTCGCCAAACATGTTCGTCGTGACTATCACGTCGAATTGCTCCGGCCTTCTTATCAAGTCCATCGCGGCCGCATCAACGTACATCTCCGAGTAGGCTACGTCAGGATACTCCTTCGCGATCTCTCTGCATGTTCTGGCAAAGAGGCCACATGTAATCCTCATGACGTTCGCCTTATGGACTGCCACGACCCTCCTCCTTCTCCTCTTCGCGAGATCGAATGCGTATCTGGCTATCCGCTCGCACCCCCTCTTAGTTATCAGTCTGATGCCTATCGCAGCATCGTCGAACTCCCACTCGTATCCCTTATAGAGATCCTCGGTATTCTCGCGGACTATGACAAGGTCTATTTTCGGCTTGAGCGACGGGACGTTTGGAAAAGATCTCGCTGGTCTAACATTCGCGTACAGGTCGAACATCTGCCTAAGCCTCACTATCACGTCTGCAGCTGTCTCTCCTACAGGCCCCTTCAAGCACGCGTGAGAACTTCTCAGAATCTGTATTGTCTCGTCGGGGAGCGGCGTCCCGGACCTCTCCATGCATCTGTCGCCGGCCTCGGCCTCCACGATCTCCAGCTCCAAGCCGAGGATTTCCTTAAGTCTCGAGAGTATAAGGAGCGTTGCCTCGGCTTGCTCTGGCCCTATTCCATCTCCGCGTATTAGGGCTATCTGGTACCTCATGGGGGATCTCCGCTACTCGAGACCCAGCTTTTTCCTAACATATTTTGTGAGCCCGCCGGCGCTTATTATCTCGATTGCGAGCGGCGATAAGGGCTTCGCTTGAACTCTAATCTCCCTCGTCTTATTCTCTATTATGCCGCTAACCAAGTCTACCAAGAGTAGATCCCCATTGCTCGCCTTATCCCTTAGGCTCGCCTCGAGTATTGGGAGACCTATGTTGATCGCGTTCCTGTAGAAGATCCTCGCGAATGACTCTGCTATCACGCACTTAGTATTGGCGTGCTTCAGGGCTACCGGAGCCTCCTCTCTGCTAGACCCGCATCCGAAGTTTCTCCCCGCAACTATTATCACGCCATCCCTCGCCCTCTCGGGGAAACTCGGGTCCACGCCCTCCATCGCATGCTTCGCGAGCTCCGACGGCTCCTGAAGAACTAAGTACCTGCCGGGAATAATGATGTCCGTGTCGATGTTGTCTCCGTAGACGACTGCCTTCCCCTCGACCTTCATCCCCCTAATCTACCTCCCTCGGATCCACTATCTTTCCTTTTATGGTCGACGCCGCCACAGTCGCCGGAGAGGCTAGGTAGACTTTCGACTTGGGGCTTCCCATTCTTCCGACGAAGTTCCTGTTCGCGGAGCTTATGCAGACCTCATCATCCGCTAAGACCCCCCTGCTGATCCCTATGCATGGACCGCATCCCGGGCCGCATATTATAGCCCCGGCCTTAACGAATATCTCGATTAATCCTTCTTTGAGGGCTTCATGGTAAACTCCCTGCGATCCCGGAATTATCACTAGCCTAACTCCATCCTTCACCCTCTTGCCCTTCAGGACCTCGGCGGCGGCCCTGAGGTCGTCAAGCCTTCCATTCGTGCATGTTCCTATGAAGCCCTGGTTTATCTCTACGTCACCGACCTCGCTCACAGGCTTCACGTTATCGACGGATGGATGGATCGCGACCTGCGGCTCCAGCTGAGATGCATCTACCTCGTAGATTTTGGCGAACTCCGCGTCATCATCGCTTCGAACCGGGGTTATGGGCTCTCCAGCCCTCTCCTTCACGTATCGTATCGTCTTCTCGTCAGGCTCGACTATCCCGGCTTTCGCGCCGGCCTCTATGCTCATATTGCAGATCGTCGCCCTTCCATCTATCCCGAGATCCCTTATCGCTTGGCCCGAGAAGAGCATGGCCTTGTAGTTCGCCCCCTCGCTTCCGATCATTCCGATGATGTAGAGTATGAGGTCCTTCGCGTAGACCCGTCTCTGGAGCTTGCCATTGACCTCGAATTTCAGGGTTTCCGGAACCCTGAGCCAAATCGAGCCCGTCGCGAGGACGGCGGCCATGTCGGTCGCGCCGACCCCGGTGGCGAATGCTCCCAGCGCGCCATATGTTACTGTATGCGAGTCCGCTCCGATTATCAGCTCTCCCGGCTTGACGTGGCCCTTCTCGAGCATCACGACGTGGCAGACTCCTCCGCGCCCTATGTCGTAGAAGTGCCTTATCCCCTGCTCCCTGACGAAATTCCTCACCTTCTTATGGAGCTCTGCGGCCTTTATCGTCGAGGGCGGGATATCGTGATCGAATATGACGATGACTCTATCCGGATCCCAGACCCTCTTAACGCCTATCTCCCTGAATGAGTCTATGACCCTCGGCCCCGTCAGGTCATGCATCATAGCTTTGTCAACTCTCGCGTCAATGATCTGCCCCGGCGAAACCTCCTTCTCGCCGGATGCTCTCGCCAAGATTTTCTCAACGATGTTCAACTTGTAACCCTCCACTCATTGCTCCCTCTAGCTGGGGAGGGGTGAATTTTAGTTATTTTTCTAGGCTCGCCATTCTCCTGAGCTTTCTCCCGACGATTTCTAGCGGGTGGTTTTCAATCTGCCTCATGAGCTTCCTTAGGGCTTCTCCGCTACTTTCATATTCCCGGATCCATTCTTGGGCGAAGCTGCCGTCCTTGACGCGCCTCGCCGCCGCTCTCATATTCTCCTTCACCCTGTCATCTATTATCTTCGGGCCCACCACCAGCCCTCCATACTTCGCGGTATCCGAGACCGCCTTCAGCATCCCGGTTAATCCACTCCGATAGATCAGGTCTATGATGAGCTTGGCCTCGTTGCATGCCTCGAAGTATGCTAGCTCGGGCGGGTAGCCCTCCTCTACAAGGACCTCGAAACCTTTCTTTATCAGCTCCATTAGGCCCCCGACCAAAACCGTCTGCTCGCCTATGAGGTCGCTCTCCGTCTCATCTTTGAAAGTCGTCTCGAGGACGCCGCCCCTTGTCGCCCCTATCCCCTTGGCTATTGCGAGGGCTCTCTGCTTAGCTTTCCCCGTGTAATCCTGCTCGACCGCGATCAATGCTGGAACACCGCTACCCCTCAAGTAATTCTCCCTGACTATTGGGCCGGGACCCTTCGGCGCGACCATTATCACGTCAACATATCGCGGTGGAACCACTTGCTTATAGTGTATGCTGAAGCCGTGGGAGAAGCAGAGAGCCTTCCCCTCCGAGAGATTATCCTTGATGTATTTCTCGTACGCCTCTTTGTGAGCCATGTCAGGGATGAGCATGTAGATTATGGTGCCTCTTCTCGCAGCCTCACTCATCCCGTAGACCTCGAACCCATCTTGCCCGGCGAGCTGCTGGGATTTTCCAGGCCTGCAGCCGATTATCACTTTCAGCCCTGAGTCCCTCAGGTTCAGCGCTTGGTTTCTGCCTTGGCTCCCATAACCTATTATAGCTATAACCTCATTCCTGAGAATCGAGATATCGGCATCCGCGTCAAGATATACCTGGGCCATGAATATTGGTTGAAGAAGGGCCGTCTAATAATATTTCCCCGCCTAGCTCTTTCTCGAGGTAGCCTGCTCGGGGCTTACCTGAAATAGTTTATTGATTGGGAAGCCGATCGCGAGTAGGCTTAGAACGTACCAAGTAAGATAGTCTAACTTGTTGCCGATAAAGGGGAGTGACATGTCTCCGGGCAATGTTGCCACGGCCTCTGCCCCGCCATATAGCGGAGTTAATACGCCCAAGAAGGTTACGTAGAAGATCATTATGCTCACGAATAAGAGGATTATATTCTTTTTCCCCACCTCCGCATCAATTTTCCGATAGTACTCCTGTTTTCGCATAAGCTTCTGCAACGTCTTCTTATCACCCTTTCTTTGCGCTTCGAGCAGCAACTTCCTATAGTTCCGGGACTCAGCCATCTTAGCCATGTCCTCGGGCGTCAGAATTATTCTCCTAAGCAAGGCCGTTGCCAGGCTCACCGCTACAGCTATCAGAAGTATCTCCAGCATGGGCTGCCCCATCGGATCACTAGCGTATCTTGAAGCCCAAGGGGGATAATATACCCTTTTCCAGCGCTTGGCGGCTATTCTCCAAGTAGCCTTCTAAAGATCGGGCTCATCTCCTCTAAACGCTCTCTTACTAGGAGCTCGTAGTACTGCATCAATATTCCTGTCATTAGAAGTATCCCTATTCCCCCGCCGTAGACATTGAAGTAGTCTCCGAAGACCGCGATGAGACCAACTATTATCGCGCTCAGGATAGTTAGTGTTCGAACGTATTTCTCGAGTATCCTGGCGATTATCGTCGGCGCTCTCCTGAATCCTGGAACCTGCATCCCCGCTTTAATGAGCTGATCGGCGATGGTCTGCGGCGATAAGCCCCCCACCTCGACCCAGAACTTCGCGAACAATATGCAGAGCCCGAGCATAAGTAGAGTGTATACGACCACTCTCATTGGATCGGCTACCGCCCCTGCTACGCTTCCAGGCGATGTTACGTAATATGCAAGGCCTCCGAGCGGAACTGGACCATGTTCTGTTGCGTTAAAGGCTCCAATTAGGTTTAGGATTGGATCTTGGTTCGCGGGATTGAACCTGCTCCAGATTATCGTGGAGAAGAAGTAGATGTTCGTAAAAACGACGGACGTGAAGATTACCGGAATGTTGGAGACGTAGAGGAACTTTATTGGGTATCTGGCAACGTATCCAGAGACGCGGGCATGTTGTATCGGCACCTCTATTCTCAGCGACTCGAGGTAGACTATGAGGAAGAGTAGGACCATTGTGGTAATGAGGCCCATTAGGCCTGGAAACTGGCCTCTGTAAAAGAGATCTCCGATAGAGCCTCCGCCGGCGGCCGCCTGTCCAAGTGCTAGGATTATCCCTTGATAATAACCGTCCGGAAGCATTATCGGCGAGAATAGGTTAGTAAATATAGTCTCGGCAACCCCAGCGGCTATGAATAGGCTTACTCCGCTTCCAAGGCCCCAGCCCTTCTGTACCAGCTCATCCATGAAGACTATTAGCATCGTTGCCGCCACAAGCTGTATGAAGACTAATAGTTGGGTTCCGGGATCGAGCTGCCCTAGCATCCCTGAGACAGTATAGACCGCTGCCTCGATGAGAATCACGATTATTGTGAAAAGCTTGCTCAGAGCTGTGAAGGTCGTTCTATCCTCCGGCTTTGAGAGATCAAGCTTTATCAGCTGCGCTCCAACAAGCAATTGCAGGATTAACCCGGCTGTCACGATTGGGCCTATGCCTAGGGTCGTGAGGGTCCCGACCCTCTGGGCGAAGATTATGCTCATGATTAAGGGGCTTCGGCCCGCGAGCCCAGCTGCTTGGGTGACGCCATAGAGCATCGTGTGGCCCATGAGTGTGTATATAATGAGAACTAGAGCTGTCCAGATCAACCTCTCCCCTAGACCCGGCCTTCTAACGGGCCTCTTAACCTCGGGAAGATATCGCGCAATATTCTCGATCGCTTGCCTTAGGCTCAAGAGGCCACACCTTCGATCTCCTTGGGCTTGACGAGCCTTCCACCGGCCTCCTTTATCACCTTCTCAGCGCGCTCAGTCCAGCTATCCACGATCACCATGATCCTTCTATCCACATTTCCTCCTCCGATAAGCTTGCCGATCCCGAGAGCGGATAGATCAATGACCGGCATCCCCTCAATGAGCTTGAGCTCACCCCTTCGCTCCAAGCTCTCCACGAGCGCCGAGAGCTGGATCAGGTTCATCGATCTGACTTCGCGCTTATTCGGCCTATAGAAGCCGTGCTTACCGAAGTAGTCCGGGTCGTATTTGAGAACCCAAGTCCACTTATGCTTGTGCATCCCGGCGTGCCCGCGCCCACCCTTTGCGCCCGTCTTTCTATGCTGGCCTATCTGGCCCCAGCCGCATGTCCTGCTTCCCCTGCGCTTCCTACTCTTTCGATGCCGCGTCCCCATGTCTTTCGTACACCTCTTCGTTGAGTGTTTCCAGAGACAGCCGGCTTCCTGCCTTTAATATAGTTTTCAGCGGCTATACCCCGGCCATCTTAGTGAAGAGCTCATTTATCTTCTTGCCGCGATAGCCGTACTCTCCGCCAGCGGAGACATGTTTCTTGATCGTCTTCTTGAAGCCTCCCCTTGGCGGGTGGAGTCTCACATACGGCTTTATCCCCTTCTCCTTTAATGAGCTCAGGGTTATCTCGGCTGTGTAGAGCTTTCTTGCTAGGTCATCAAGGGACTCGAAACCAAGCTTCCTCGCGCATTCATTGTCCAACCTTCCGTCGCCCATTATCTCCACCTTCTTGAGAAATGTCTTGATAGTCTTGAGGTTTGGCTCACCCCAGGTTATCATGTGCTCAACATTCTTCAGCATCCCTTCATAGCTCGGGGTTTTCGGAACTATTGTTGCCCAATTCGCTCTCCTGAGATTGAGCATCCTCAGCGTGTCGAGATGTTCTCCCTTCGCCTTGACGCTCCCCTTGACCCTTATCACGAGATAGGAGTTGGCCTCCTCCGCCAAGGTCCATCACCACATGCTCGGGAGAACTATCTTGTTCGTGTTCCTGAGGGCCTCGATGGCCGCTCCGGCGAATGAAAGGGTTGTCCTAGTCTCGCCGTACGTTCTTGTCCAGACATCCTCCACGCCCGCGAGCTCGAGCACGATTCTGGCGGCCTCGCCAGCGACTATGCCCAGGCCCCTCGGCCCTGGCACGAGTTCGATCCTCACGCTACCGCGCTTGCCCTCGACCTTTGTCAAGAGACTATGCGGCTGGCCGCACGCGCACTCCCAGCTCCCACAGCCCCTCCTAACGGGAATCATGTTCATCTTCGCGTTTCTCACAGCCTTCTCTATCGCTGAGACGACGTGGACCGCCTTGCCCGTCCCCAGCCCAACATAGCCGTCTCTATTACCCACTATCACTATCGCTCTGAACCTCGATCGCTCTCCTGCAGCAGTCTGCTTCTGGACAAGGTTTATGTCTAAGACCTCCTGCTCTAGGTTCGGCAATAGGTAGTCCACGATTTCCGGCTCCGTGATCCTAAAGTTTTGCGCAAACAGCTCGGCTATCGAGGTTACTTTGCCTTCCCTGACCATCTTTCCAGTCTTTGTTCTTGGAATCCATTCCTCGGAAGAAATCATTTTCCACTCAACTCCGCTATGATTTTATTTTTAACCTCTTCAAAGTGCTTCTCCAAGTTCACGTAAACGGACTCATCGCTCTTTGAGAATTGGATAGTCTGCGAGCCCGATTCGCGGATTGTCTTATAGTACCCGGATACGTGTTTTCCAAGGATTCTATCCTCGTCAGGAAGTATCTCCTCTTCGAGAGATATCCCGATCCCAGCGTCCTTGAAGCCGAGCGCGGCCGCGAAGATCCTTGACCCTCTGCTGGGCGTCTGGAGCCCTATGTCCAGGATTGCCTTCTTGACCTTGTCTTTGACTAGGAGCCCTGCTAGCAATCCGGTTAAGTAGGCTGCTGGTGTGTTCTTTAGGCTTGCCTTCCAACCATATTCTCTCAGCTTCTTCGATGTGACCGTTAGGAGAGTCTCATCGCCGCCCAGCTTCGATCTGACTACTTGCACTATTATCTGTTTATTGGTCTTCCTGACTACGAGCCTTGGTAGGCCCGATTTTACAAACTTGAGCCTCTTTCGATAGTCCGTAAGGCCGAGCCTTCTCCGCTTAGGCGGCATCCGCTTGAGTAAGCTCATAACAGCGGCCTCCTGATCAGGTTGTTCTGCGCGAGGTATTCTATCATGGCTGCAACCGACTTGAATGCTCCAGCCTTAACCATCATGTAGACCTTCCTGTAGGTCGTCTTCGTTATTAGGCCTCGATCCCTCAGCTCCTTGAGCCTCCTCCTCTGAGCCCTTACCTTCATCATCCATTGCTCCTTCTTTGAGATCCTGCTATACTTTCCACCCTCCCTGCTCCCGGAGCCCCTGCTCTTCCTCCTGCTCTTCCTAGCTCTCACTCGCGCCCGGCTTACACCCTTCTCCTGCTCCTTCCAGATGACGCCATCCTTTATCAGGCGCCTAACATCTTCCCGCGTTATTGCCTCGGAAACCTCCTCAAGCTTCTCCGGGTCAAACTTGACTCTATGGATGCCGCATTCTAGGAGGTCAGCGGCCAATCTTTTCTGAAGAGTGAGCTTAAGACCCAACCTCCTTCACCTCATCCGAGATCTCTTCTTCCTCAGGCTTGACGACCTCGACCTTCTCGACCTCCTCCATGATCCTTGGTGGATTAAGGATCTTCAGCCCGAGCCTCTTCGCCTCCTCCATTATCAGCAACCTCTTCCTCATTCCAACAGAGCTAGCTATCCTAACCGCGTGAGCCTCGGGATTAAGCCCCTGAAGGTCCTCAGGCCTGCGAACTAAAACTTCTTCATAGCCGCTAGGATGAAGACCCCTATACTGTCTTGGGGTTCTATATCCGATCTTGACAAGCGAGGGCCACCCCCTAAGCTGGAGCCTCATCTTACTATCTTTTCCTCTCGGCCTTCTCCAACTCGGCTTAAGCCTTATATATCTCCAGCTCTCCTGCCTAATGAATGCCGGCCTTTTGAGCCTCAATTCTCTAACCCACTTCGGTATTTTTATCGGGCTCATCTACTCCATCCCCACCCTCTTCTCGTAAATGTATATGCCGTCCAAGAATTTTCGGGGATCCTTTTTCTTCACCTTCGCTGCCTGCTCTATATTTGCCGCCGTTTGGCCTACAGCCTCCTTATCCACTCCTTTCACTATCACATCCTCTCCCCTGACCTCGACCCTCGTCCCCTCGCCAATTATTTTCGCTATTTTCGGAGCCCTTTCACCGATGAAATTCTCGATGTAAACCGTATCGCCCTGAACCCTAACAGTTATGGGGAAGTGTGAGGCGACGATCTTCATCTTGTAGGTGAAACCCCTGGTGACGCCTATGATCATATTCCTGATTATGGATCTTACGGTGCCCATGAGCGCCTCCGCCCGCCTCCCCCTCCCCACGAGCTTCGCAAGAATCTTGTTCGATGCAAGCTCAAGTTTCACATTAGTGTGAGAGAGATCTTTTATGATTTGACCAAGCCTCCCCTTCACCCTAATCTTGCTAGAGTCCTCAATCTCGACCTCAACGCCTTCCGGAATCTCAACCTCCACGACATGCTCATGTGAGGGCATAGTCCCTGATTCACCCGCCGCAAGCATTACCACTTGACCTCGACTTTTTAGCGATCTGATTCCACCCGCTGCTATATGACTATTTAAAAATTCCGGACGCGACCAAAATCGAGAAATATGCTGAATTGATAATCGCGGTATTAAGCTCTAGAGAGGCTGAGAGGTCTAATAGACGTATCCTAGGAGCTTTCCTCCCAGCTCTTTCTCCTTCGCTTCTCTATGAGACATAACGCCTTGGCTCGTGGTGACTATTAGTATTCCGATATCCTTGCTGGGTAGAAACTGTCGCTCCCACTTTTCGTATTCATCTTTTTTCACGCTAAATCTAGGTCTGACCGGAGCAGCCCTATTTATTCTTCCGAGAAGCTGAATCCTGAACTTTCCTCCTCTTCCATCCTCGATATACTCTATTGCTCCAATATAGCCATGTCTCTGGAGAGCCTTAAGTATCTCACCTATCAGCTTGGAGGCGTAGTAGATGCACTCCCCGTTTCTGACCATCTCATTATTCTGGAGGGTCGTGAAGAGACCTGAAACTAAGTCCTTGCTCATCTTCCCAGTCAGGCGGGTTGGGTTAATCTGCTAATAAGTGTTTTCACAAGGAGACACAACTACTCATATACCCTGAATCCTAAAAGAGGGGCGACCTCATTAATGCATCTTCTGCAGAGGTAGAGCTTATATTTCCTGATGACACCATCTGTGGTCCCACATCTCCTACACTTGACCACGCCTTTTCCAAATCTCCTCTCCTTCGGCGGCTTATACTTTGCCATTCCCCATTTCAGCCGGCACCCCTTCGCGGCATAATTTTAAGATTATTCTTCGATCATCCTCACACCAAAATCGCTCTTCATGAACTCTATGGCCTCTTCCCTTGTCACTCTATGGCTTCGGGGTATGCTTCTTTTAGCCCTTCTCCTGAGAGCGACTCTTAATCCCGGCCTGGATAGATGGACACATACATCCATGCCAATTATCCCAAGCTCGGGGTCATATTTGGTGCCCGGGATATCCAAGTGCTCCTTTATGCCGAAGGAGAAGTTGCCTTGCTCGTCGAAGTTGGAGACCTTCAAGGTGTTATTCACGGCTTGGAGGACCTTCTTGAGAAACTCGACCGCCCGCCGCTTCCTGAGGGTTACTCTAACAGCTATAGGCTGCCCCTTGTATATCCCGAACCCCTTGATCGTTTTCTTCGCCTTCCGGAGCTCCGGCTTCTGGCCCGTCAGCATCTCGACGATCTTAGCAGCCCTCTCGAGCCTCGGAGCGCCCGACCCTATGCAGGAGTTCACGACCACCTTCTCTACCCTGATCCTCCTCATCGGGTTCTCCTCTTTCCTCGCAAATCTCGCCTCGATTATGGTAGCTTGATCCATGGCTCCTCCTCCCCGATAACCATCACATAGTCGAGCAACGAACTTACCTCGTCTGTGCCCGATTTTAGCTTTATGAGAGGCTTGGCTGGGTAGGTTACATCCCGCCTGATCTCGATTATCTCGCCATGTAATCCCTGCTTCGGCCCCTTGATCAATAACCCGTACTTGCCCTCCTCGAGCCTCAGGTAGCCTAGGATGACCTGGCTCGGTATCGTGATCTTCAGCGTATCCTTGGTACTGTACTGCCTAATATCGTCAGTCACTTCCTTGAACCTTATGTTTCTGCCATCGTGGAGGGTTATCTGGAGGTGGCCTCCGGGGACATGCATCTTCTTGATTATCTTCCCGAGCTTGAGGCCCGATTCTTCTCGAGGTATCTCGATGAGGTCTAGGCCGCGCCGGTAAACAGGCAGCACCCTGTAGTTTTCCCCGGTCTCGGGTACCGAGATGACATCCATGAGGCCTACCGGGAACTTGTAGTCTTTTACGGGTTTTCCGTCCACGAGGATCTTGCCCGCGCTTATTATTTTCCTGGCCTCCTCAGCCCTCTCCGCATATTTCAGGTAATCCCTGACTATTAGGAGAAGTGGTATGCACTCGTATTTCGGGTGCGGGCCTGGGGATGGGCAGACCGTGAAAATGGCCTCCTTAGCCGAGATCCTGAGATGTGGTGGGGCCGCGAGCCGCTTAAGATGACCCATTAGGCTTCAACCCCCCTTCCCTCTAACTAACGCCTTTTTACGGTGCTCGTCATCGAGGCTCAGCTCCGTTATCATCACGTTCGATACATGTATGGGTCTTTGAACCGTAGTTCCATCAGCTTTCTTGATCGTTACATTCTCGACGCTGATCATTTGCCTTTTCCTGTCGACTCCCGTCACCTTTCCCTCAACACCCTTGAACTCGCCCTTCACTACCTTCACCTTATCCCCGACCCTTATCGGGAAGGATCTCCGATTATACTTCTCCCTGAGCTCGGGGGAGAGGTAGGCTGACATGAGCTTTGAGAGCCTATGCATCGGCGCATTGAAGAGCATCTTCCGCTGCTTTCTCGGCTGATATGAGCTCCTAGCCATATGCGATCACCCGATGCTGTGCGCGCTCGTAATTCTTCAAGGTCTTGACGCCTGCTGCTGCTCCATCTATTTAAGGTATCTGGGAGGGCTTAGATTGCCTGCTGCGGACCGATAGCTATAACCCTCTTCTCGAAGTTGAAGCGATTCCTGATTCTTGGCACCGGACTTCTCTTAGGCTTAGCTTCTATCTTCGGCGTCTGGGACCTGACTTTACCGGCCTTCGTGATTGAACCGTGGCTTGGCATGCCTGATGAACTGCCGGTCTCCCCAACATTTAAAGTTTAATCTCCAGACAGTGCCCATGTCTGCTACATTAATGATCGGCGAGCGGTTTACGGCTACTCAAATGTATCATAGCGAACTAGTTCCTCAAGGCCCTTTTTCGGCCTTGGAGCAGGCTTCTCCGCCGGGTATCCGAGGGTTATCATGGCCACGACTTTCATGTGCTCCGGTATTCTGAGTGTCCGCTTTACCTCCTCCTCGACGAAGTGGCCTATCCAGCATGTTCCAAGTCCGAGAGCTTCGGCCGCCATCACCATGTTTTGGAGAGCTATCGCGACATCCACGACAGCCCACTTCGCCCGCGAGTCGCCGCACCCTACAATCACGACCGGAGCCTCCTGAATGAACCTATTCCATTCTGAGAAAACCAGCCTTTTCTTCAGCTCCGGATCTCGGACGACTATGAAGCAGTAGGGCTGAAGGTTCCGCGCGCTGGGCGCCTGTCTCCCGGCCTCAAGAATCACTCGGAGAGCTTCATCCGGTATCGACCTACTCTCATACCTCCTTATGCTTCTCCGGTTATAGATTATACTCAAAAACTCTTGGAAACCCATGGCCATCGCATTAAATCATTTTAAGTTCTTCTGATTAAGATTACTCACAGCCTTGAGATGCTAGAATCGATGGGTGAATTATAGGGCTACCCTTTGGTCTTTTGGGAGCAGCGAAACTCTAATTAGATTAGTATGCGCCGGAATAGCGGTTATGAACGTGAAGTCGGCGGTCGTGATCGCCAGCCCTCTCGCCGTAGTCGGCTTATCGGATGAGGGAATATTGGTTATGAGATTGTATCCGAAGGATCTAAGGGCTGAGGTTTTCCTGAGGGTGAGGAGGGGGGAGCTGGTAGGTGAGGTTAAGGAGGTTATCTCCGAACTCGCTTCAAATGGTTTCAGGAGAATCTTAGTTTCTCCTTCCAGTCTTCTAGCAGCTCTTGCCAAGGAGTTCAAGGATCTCGAGTTCGGCGAGCTTGATAGGCCCGTGGATCTTGAGAGCATGTTCATCAAGAGTGGGTTAATGGCCAGCGTTGAGGAGTATCGGAGGGAAGTTAAGAGCGTTCTCGATAAGTTAGTTGAGGAGGAGCTGAAGGAAGCTGTAGCACGGAGGGATATGATGATCGTCCACGCGATCCACGTGCTGGAGGACTTGGATAAGCAGATCAACATGCTGTACACCAGGTGCAGGGAGTGGTACGGCCTCCACTTCCCTGAGCTCGCCGAGATCGTAGATGATCTAGAGGATTATATGAGAATTATTGCCGAGATCGGGGCGAGGAGAAGCCTCGATGAGGAGAAGCTTAGTAGGATAGTTGGCTCGAAGCTTGCCGCCGAGATAATGGAGAGGGCCAGGAGCTCGGTTGGAACGGACTTGAGCCTGGAGGATGAGGAGATGGTGAAGGATGTTGCGAGAGAGGGGCTGAGGCTGATCCAGCTTAGAAAGGAGCAGGAGAGGTATATCGAGGAGCTCATGTCCGCTGAGGCCCCGAACCTCTCCGCGGTCGCGGGCCCGATACTGGGCGCGAAGCTTATCTCGATGGCAGGCGGGCTCGAGAAGATCGCAAGGCTTCCTGCTAGCACAATTCAGGTTCTCGGCGCCGAGAAAGCCCTCTTCAGGTTCTTCAGAACCGGGAGGGGCGCGCCTAAGCACGGCATAATTTTCCAGAGCCCCCTGCTCCACGGCTCGCCGAAGCATCTTAGGGGGAAGATTGCCAGAGCCCTCGCGGCCACAATAGCGATCGCAGCAAAGATTGACTACTTCACTAGGGAGGATAGGGGCGCGGAGCTCCGGGAGAAGCTTGAGAAAAGGCTGGAGGAAGTCAGGAAGAAGTATAAGGTGCCGCCGGTAAAGAAACCCACCCCTATGGAGAAGCCGGGAAGACCCAAAAAGCGAGGGAGGAGGTAGCCTTATTCAGTTCTGAGTTGTAAGTTTTTCGGCTTATGGCTCTTGGGTTTCTTCTGGTTTGTGAGGGCCCTTCATCGGTATTCTGCGTTGCGGGGGCTATCTGTGTAGGGTAGGTTTCCTAATTTAGAGGGAGGGGAGATGGTTGGGTGTTTGCTTGGGTGCTTATCGGCTTCAGCAGCCTCTCGGCCTTCATATTTCGAGTGATTGCGGGCTTGGATCTATCCTCCTCGCCGTCGAATAGGTGTTTATCGCCGCCGGGATGTGCCTGTTCGTCTCCAGGCTGGATCCATCATTAGAGACGATCCAGCTAGCTGGCATATAAGGGAGGAAGGGTTGGGGCGAAAATGAACTTGGAGCTTTACTCAAAAACATGTTTAGGATGAGATATATTAACCAGCTGGATCGAGATGAGGATGATCATCGAGTCTCTCCGGGGAAGAGATCTCCTAACGCTTCAAGATTTGGTACCTGACGAGATAATGGGGCTTATCAGGCTCTCAGCTGAGCTTAAACGTGACAAAAAACTTTTCTCCGGTAGGCTCTCGGGCAAGATCATTGCCATGATCTTCGAGAAGCCATCAACCAGAACTAGGATCTCGCTCGACGTAGCGGTGAGCGAGCTTGGCGGAAAGCCGATCTACCTCAGATCTGACGAACTACAGCTTGGTAGGGGAGAGACCATAGCTGATACGGCCAGAGTACTCTCAAGATACGTGGATCTCATAACCGCCCGAGTTAAGAGACACTTGGATCTCCTAGAGCTGGCCAGATGGACCGATAAGCCTGTCGTAAACGCTTTATCCGATCTAGATCATCCGCTTCAAACCCTAGCCGATCTACTCACGATCTGGGAAAGATTCGGGAGGATTAAGGGGATTAAGATCGCTTGGATCGGTGATGGCAATAATGTCTGTAACTCGACCTTGATAGGCGCGACTAAGCTCGGCGCCCATATTTCCATAGCATGTCCCAAGGGCTATGAGCCGGATAAGAGGTACCTCGAGTGGGCCGAGGAGAACTCAATGGCAAGTGGATCTAAGATAGAGGTTACGTATGATCCGGAGGAGGCTGTGAAAGATGCGGATGTGGTAATGACGGATACATTCGTGAGCATGGGAATGGAGGCTGAGAGGGAAAATAGACTGCGAGATTTCCTACCGAGATACCAAGTTACTGGAAGGCTCATGAGGCTCGCGAAACCCGATGCAATCTTTATGCATCCTCTTCCGGCCAAGAGAGGTGAGGAGGTATCGCCTGAAGTAATAGATGGTGAGCGATCGGTTGTCTGGGATCAGGCCGAGAACAGGCTTCACACGGCGAAGGCTGTTTTACTCTCAATCCTTAGATGAGTATGGCCTTGCGGGTGTCAGGTGGCTTCCATCACAGCTAGCTCCCGTGTTAAGCTCGGTGAATCCTTCCCTGCAACATGCGAAGGTTAGGCTGAGTCTTCGGCACTCTTCCGCCACCTTCTCCATCAACCTGAATCTTAGCGTCTTTGGGAGATAGTGGCTCCTCGCAATTCGCTCACCCTCCCCGAAATAAAAAGGCCTAAGCTTCTCAGCAATTTCGGGAAATGTCATTTCAATCCTAGCCCACGAATCCGGCCTAGGCTTAAAGGTGCTTGAGGTAACGTGAGCCGCGCCAGTATTTCTCACTTCTTTTAAAAGCTCTCTGACATCGTCATTCAGATACGGTATTATCGGATCGACCCTGATCCCAATTTTGATTCCCTCAGAGCTAAGTTTCTCCACAGCGTCCAACCTTCTCGACGGCGGCGGTGCATTCGGTTCGAGCCTGCGAGCAAGACTCGCGTCAAGGGTCGTTATTGTTAAGGCCACCGCGCATCTGAGTTTTCTCAATAAATCTAGATCCCTAGTAACTAAGTCACTCTTTGTTATAATCAGGATTCTTAGATTCTTTTTCTGAAATTCCGCTAAACATTGCCTCGTTAATTGCAACTCCAGCTCCATTGGTGGGTAAGGGTCTGAGCTATTCGACATAGAAATCAGTGCATTCTCCGGTAACTTTTTCACATCGCTCTTAACAAGCTTTAGAAGATCCCTCTTAGGCCTACACTCATAGAATCTCCTAATGTATGATGATGCATAGCAGTATAGACATCCGTGCTCACATCCTGTGTAAGGGTCGAAGGAGAACTTTGGAGGGCACGTGCAAAATCTGCCCCTCCAAGGATCAAATGGCCTTATCACGCTTGTCTTCGCGGCCCGAAGCATTTTTCGAAGATTTATGTAGTATCGGGGTTAAATAGATTGTATTATGGTTTTTGCACGCCATGATTTCAGGTATAAATAATGCTCGAGAAAGGAACCTGTCGGAGCTCACCTTTCCAGAGAGTTAGCGGTGAGATCTTGAATGATGATTTAATGCCTCAAGCCGTAGTATGGATAATTAGTGGGGTATGCGATCTGAGATGTATCCACTGCTACGCGAGTAGGTTTGCCGATGTTGGGGAACTTCCGCTCAAGGAGAAGCTTAAGCTAATAGACGAGCTTGCCGGATGCGGGATATCTTATATCGGGATAACCGGGGGAGAGCCGTTAATCAATAAGGATCTCGAGCCATGCCTTAAGAGAATACGGGATCATGGTATCGAGTGCAGCATCAATAGTAATGCACAGTGCTTGGATGAGGATGTCGCTAGGATTCTCGATCGATACGATGTTTACCTGTTTGTAAGCATGGATGGGTCGTGTAAGAGGACCCACGAGCTCGTTAGAGGGCCGGGAACTTGGGATAGGCTCATGAGAGGGCTGGATGCTGTTAGGAAGCTCGGGCTAGAGTTTTCTACAGTTATGGCGATAAACAGGTTGAATTACTCGGATGCGGCGGGATACGTCGAGTTGGCCGAGATTATTGGAGCTGATAGTGCGTGCATGATCCCTACAATGCCCGTTGGCAGGGCTGGCCAAGACATCACATCAAGTCCGGATCAGCTTATCTCCGCCTTAAAATCCGCCGAATTGGCCGCGAAAAACCTCGGATATCGGGTCACAGTTTGGTGCTATGCTCCAAGCAAGCTCGTGATAGACCCTAGATTCGTCTCAACGTGGTCTGAGTGTAGAAGGTGCAAGACTGTAGACATAGATCCCGCTGGAAACATGCTCCTCTGCGACATCCTCGATATGAAGCTCAGCAATGTGAGGAAAGGTTTCAGAAACGCCATCGGCGAATACTTCAAGCGCCGTGAAGTAAAGGAAGCCGTAAACCCAAGGCTCAAAGAACCTTGTAGGTCCTGCAAGATAGCAGAAACGTGCATGGGTGGATGCTACGCGAGATCATATCTTATGTTTGGAAATTTTGACGGCCCTGATCCCTACTGCCCCCGAGTAAAAGATGGGCTAAGAGCTGGAAGTTGAGCAACGCTATAAAAATGGTATTACAGTTCCTGAGTCTATCTTTTTAAAGCGTCCACTAATGCTCCTTTAATGAGGGCATTTCCGGAGCACAAAAATGTTAATAGGGTTGAGCTGCTGACTAGCGTGCCACTATTTACATCAACTAGTGAGTACATGTCGCGCGTTGACGCATGGAAAAACGCGATAGCAGTGCCTTAGCCTCAGAGCAACTCACCTAGCGATTAGTGCTGTTGGTCATGTTATTGGTTTTTTAGGTTTCAGCCTTCCTTCTTGCTCCTTCTTCGAGAGTTTCATCAGGCTTAAATTCGGGTTCTTTTTTCTCGACCGGCTTTATGATTATCGAGCCGTTACCATAGTCTATTTCCACCAGGTCGCCCTCCCTCAGCCCGAGCTTGGCTGCTGCATCGCTGGGTATCGTAATTCTTCTCCCCGAGAGAACCTTCTGAACCTTCTTCTCACTATTGCCTTCCTCCGCAGTTTCCAATGATCTAGGCTTCTTAGGGATCTTCCGGGATAGCGCGGCATAGATGCCAACACCTGCCGCGACCGCCGCGGTCTGGGCTAAGAGGATGTTCTTCGTCAGGGAACTCTCGCCGAGCGTCGCTTCATAGACTCTGTTGAGGTAACTGTAGTCCTCTTCTAGGTCGGCGAGCCTCTGCCTTAACTGAGATGCCTCGGCGATCAGCACGTCATGCCTAGACCTGAGGTCGTCGTGTCTGGACTTCAGATCTTCGTACATAGCTTTATAAGTTCGGAGCTCGGATAAGGTGGACTCATAATCCTTGAGAAGCAATCTGTACTGCTCCTCCAGCTTATCAAACTGCTTCATAAGGGATTCGTAAAGCGTTCTAGCTCTCTCCAAGTCTAGGAGAGCTGATTGATGTTTATCACTAAGAGAATTGTAGGAGTTTTGTAGACTCGAGTATTCCTCTTGTAGATCTTGGTAATCATCTTTCAGCCTCAGATACTCCTCCTTAAGCTTCTGATAGGATTCTTGGAGGGAGGAATAGCTGGCAAGGAGAGTTTTATAATCCTCCCGCAAGTGGTTAAGCTCTTGGCACTTCTCCCTAAGCTCATTCTCTAGGTTTGATACCTTACCTCTCAGCTTACTTATCTCTGACTCGAGATCTTCATAAGTCAAATTTCTCACAACTGACATATACCACTCATGAGAAAGCCTCTCGCTACCATTGTAGTAGAACTGCACCTTGGCTCTCAGGTATGGTTCGGCTGGCGCTTCCCTTGGGATACATATAGATATAGATTTGGATCTGGTCGAGCCTGCGGTGAGCAAGCCCTCACTCAAGACAACCCCGCTGTAAAGCGTATCAACTCTTGAGTCCCGATGATAGAATATGGAGAGTGAAACCGTGACATCGGCTAGGGTTTTTGAAGCCTTCATCCAAAAGCTTAACGTCACACATGAGCCCGTCTTGATCTCGATCGGGTAGTCGAGCCTATATTCTAGGTCATTTTCGATTGTTGAGAAACCCTGAGCCGATGATGCCATGATCACAGTAGCTAGAAGAGCTATTAAGCAGGCCGCCCAAGCCATTCTATCAACCTTCATATTTCTCTACCATTAAGAAGAGGAACGAACTAGGTAATAAATCGCTCCATACAGAAGTACTACATTTCGAGGCGTAGCGTATGTACCGCGTAGGAGGTCATTTACCACAGATTATGAAGAAAGGGGTTTTAGCAGGTGGTATTTTCTCCTAACATCTTGGTGAGAATATCGCCATGATCCGGTTATGCCGTCTTCCCAAACCAGTTCATTGAGAAAAAAATTGGAAATTGGGATGCATAGTTTTAGATTTGTTACAGGATCACTGTTCTTATATCGAGCATGTTGCAGGCTTCGGCTATTGGCTCGACATAGTCGCCATGAATTAGGCTTGCGTGATGGACAAATCCTTCCTCGACCAGTGTTCTATAGAGCCTATCTAGGCCGGAGACCCTTACCCAGACCCAGCTTCCCCTGAATTCGGCCTCTTCTTCAAGTGCCTCTCCCCGTGTTATCAGCATCTTAAACTCCCCCCCATACTCAACGAGCCTACATATTGTTACCGGCCCTGGCTTAAGCCTGAACTCAGCGGTTCCGTAAGCTCTTTCAACCCCAACATCCCTGTACATGATGCTATGGTATCTTAAGGCCGCCGGGCATCTGGTGCAGACCAAGCTCGGAGGGGCATTTCCACAATGCCATGCCAAGAAGACGTTCGGATCTTTCGGGTGCTGAATAGTCCAGTCTATGAAGTGTGGTGGAGTTGTCTCTAAGGACGCCTCGTATTGCACCAGCATTGTAAGTGCTCCATAGATGTCAACTTCGCATGAACACATTATGCCGGATTGGGTGAGCCTCCCCATGACGAAGCACGGGCTTATGCCGTAATATCTCTGAATCTCCGTCCAGCATCGGATGCCCATAGCAGAGAGCCTCCGATCTTCGGCCAGCTTCCTCAAAACTACTTCGAGCTTCGCCATCTTCAATAAGGCCTCAGAGGACACTTGAGAGATATCTATCATGCGCTTCATCTCCTCGAGAACTCTTTTTATCTCTGGATCATTATCGCTTAATGCTCTCGCCTCCTCGACAACGGATAGAAGCGATTCGTGGACAACTCTCTGCTTAAATCTCCTAACCATTTCCGCCTCATTGAACGTAACCGTCTCAAATCTTTCAGGTCTCGGGCCTATAAGCCCAATCCTAGCTCCTATGAACTTGCTCATTATTGCCGCAGCTCTTGCAAAAGTCTCAACTCTCTTTTTAAAAGCATCCTCCTCCGGAAAGAATAGGCCTAAGAATGTAAAGGGTATCCCTCTGCGATAGAGGCCGGATGTTAGGGATAAGGTTCCGCAGAATGAATCCGATCTTCTAAAGCCTCCTGGAAGCAGCTCGGGCTCTTTCGTCCCAAAGACCGCGATCGGATATCCCTTAAACTCCTCCGCCACTCTCACCCCAGCGAGTTCATCCCCGAATGTCATAGTCCCTATGAGTAGCCCATCGATTCTCTCACGCCTAAAGAGCTCTGCCACCTTCTCGGCATCGTCATCATCCCATACAAGCCCCATTTTCGTCAAATCCTCGCTAGGATAAATCAGTTGAACGCCCTGAATCTCCGAGACACTCTCAACAACCCTCCTCCTTATCTCAACACCCCACTTCTCATCAAAGGGATATCTATGAAGTGGAATAAAACCAAGCTTAACGGTCTTCATCGGAGATATTTTACATGGTGATTCCTTAAATAATTTTTGCAAACAAAGGGAGAGGCTTCACAGATTATTGTGCCCCGATCCGCAAAGATCATGATATATTTCCAAAGCAATTTTCTTCAGCTTTTTAACGGCTTCCTCAATGTTATTTTGGCTGAAAATGCTTGTTCCCGCGATAAGCACATTTGCCCCAGCTCGTATTATAGAGGAAGCATTCATAAAATCTACTCCGCCATCAACAGCTATATCTTTCCGTAGCCCATTTTTAGCCATTAAGTCTCTCAGCTTCCTGATTTTATCTATCATTTCCGGAATAAGTGTCTGGCCTCCGAAGCCAGGCTCCACAGTCATCAATAAAATCATATCAACATATTTCATAACATATCTTACGGCTGAGAGGGGTGTTGTCGGGTTTAACGCTACACCAACATTAACATTTCTCTTCCTAAGGGAAGATATTAATCGAAATGGGTAAGAACATGCTTCTATATGGAATATGATTAGGTCTCCGCCAGCATCGATTACCGGATCAACGAAGTCTTCGGGTCTCTCGACCATTAAGTGCGCTATGAAGGGTATGCTTGACTCACTTCTTAAGGCCTTGATTATCATCGGGCCGAAGCTTATGTTAGGAACGAAATGTCCATCCATTATATCAAAATGCAGCATATCTGCTCCAGCTCTTTCAGCCTCTCTCACCTCTTCTCCAAGTTTCCTTAAATCGGCGGAAAGAATTGAAGGAACTATTTTTGGCGGAGGAATTAGGAGGGTATCGTAGCTCAAGCCTATTTTTATATGGTTCAAGAGTCAGTAATAGCTCTTTACTCACAATCGAAATGGAACATGAGAAAAGAAGGGTCGCCAAAAACTTCGGTATGCTTAGAATATAGCTTTCTCGGTTTTCGCGTCGAAGATATGCATTTTGTCTAACGGGAATCCTACCCAGACCTTTTCTCCAATCGGAGGAAGCCTTGTTGTTACTGGTGAGATCGCCTTAAGGAGGTATTCTCCGGCCTTCAAGTCAACGACATAGCTTGATCCCATGGGCTCAACCACGTAAACATCTGCCTGGAATATTGATTCTGGAGATTTTTCTATTGATAATATCATATGCTCAGGCCTAAATCCTATCACAACTTTGTCTCCAGTCAGGTTCTCCCTGATAATCCTAGCTAAGTCTCCTGGAAGCTGGTACTGGAATATATCAGCACTAAGTATTACCTGCGAATCCCTCTCGACAACTGTTGCCTCGATGAAGTTCATTGGCGGACTTCCAAGGAAACCTGCAACGAATATGTTAGAAGGCCTTTCATAGACTACATGTGGTTCATCATATTGGAGGATCTTCCCCTTATCCATTACCGCAATCCTGTCTCCCATGGCCATCGCCTCAGCCTGATCATGTGTCACGTAAATTGTCGTTATCCCCAGATCCTTCTGGAGCTTCTTGAGCTCGGCCCTCATGTAAACCCTCAGCTTAGCATCCAAGTTGCTGAGGGGCTCATCCATAAGCCATACCTGCGGATTTCTCACGAGCGCTCTTCCCAACGCTACTCGCTGCTGCTCGCCTCCGCTGAGCTGCCGCGGCTTCCTGTCCAAGAGATTCTCGATTCTGAGGAGCCTAGCAACCTCCTTAACCCGCTTCTCTATCTCCTGCTTCGGGTACTTTCTCATTCTAAGCGGGAAGGCGAGATTATCGTATACGCTCATGTGCGGGTAGAGGGCGTAGCTCTGAAATACCATCGCCACATCCCTATCCTTCGGTGGAAGATCGTTCACGAGCTTATTCCCTATATAGATCTCACCATCATCAGGGATCTCAAGTCCTGCGACACACCTGAGGGTTGTTGTCTTCCCACAGCCTGATGGACCTAGCAGTATTACGAATTCGCCATCCTTAACATCAAAGCTGACACCGTCAACAGCGATAGTCTTGTCGAATTTCTTGCGAAGCCCCAAAACCCTTACACTAGCCAATAATCAAAACCCCCTAAATGCCGCATAGAGTAGATTCTATAAGTATTATATAAACATAGCATTAAAAACTTTAGCGAATAAACCAGAACATAATTCGCGAAATAGGCTTTTCTTGCCATGCTCCCTTATTCATGGAACCTGAAAATAATGATTCATATCATAGTCCTCGAAATAAAAACTTAACGTATATATAGTTGGTAGCGGTTTTAGATTTAGGGAAGAGATTGAGGATAGGTGTTCTGACTGGTGGAGGAGATTGCCCGGGGCTTAACTCGGTTATTCAGGCCATTGTTGTAAGGGCGGCCCAGTATGGGTTCGAGGTTTGGGGGGTCGAGGATGGCTATAAGGGATTAATCGAGGGGAGGGCTAGGCCGCTGAGAAAGGAGGATGTGAAGAGAATACATTTTGTTGGCGGCACGATCTTGGGCACATCAAGGAGGAATCCGGCGAAGTCCGAGGAGGATATGGCTAAGGTCATGAATAATGTTAAGAATTTTGAGCTTGATGCGCTGATAACGATCGGCGGCGACGACACGCTTGGAGCGGCTCTCAAGCTTTCTCAGCGCGGCCTTCCGGTCGTCGGCGTTCCGAAGACCATAGATAACGATCTTTCCGCGACGGATTACTCGATAGGCTTCTGGACCGCGGTTCAGACTATCGCGGATGCTTTAGAGAAGCTTCATACGACCGCTAAGTCGCATAAGCGGGTGATCGTGGCCGAGATCATGGGGAGGTATGCGGGGTGGCTCGCGCTCATGGGCGGGCTTGCCGGTGGCGCGCACGCAATCCTGATACCCGAAAAGCCGCT
Organism: uncultured archaeon; assembly: GCA_937974645.1. GTDB lineage: Archaea > Thermoproteota > Nitrososphaeria_A > Caldarchaeales > Wolframiiraptoraceae > Wolframiiraptor. The sequence goes on from CALJVH010000010.1 coordinate 111,258, forward strand.
CGACATGGATGAGATCATTAGAGTTATCAAGGAGAGGGATGAAAGGGGTGAGGGCTACACACTGATAGCCGTGGCTGAGGGCGTCAAAATTCCTGAGACCGGTGAGCTCGCGGTGGCCGCCGCTGAGAAGGATGAGTTCGGCCACGTGAGACTCGGCGGAATAGCAAAGTTCCTTGAGGAGGAGATTAAGAGAAGAACTGGGAGAGAGGTTAGATCAACGATTCTTGGATATGTTCAGAGGGGAGGGCCGCCATCCGCCTTCGATAGGGTTCTTGGAGTGAGATTAGGCTTCAAGGCGGTTGACTTAGTGAAGGAGAGGAAGTTCGGCTATGCCGTCGTTCTCCGAGGAACAGAAATAGTACCGGTTAAGCTCGAGGAAGTAATTGGGCGCCCGAGATATGTTCCTGAAGAGTTATTCGAGTACACCAACGTCTTCAGGGAGAGTTAGCCGAAAAGCGAGTTCCCCATATTTTTCTTTTTAGCATTTTTATCTTCACGGTAGTTTAAGGTTTTAAGGTTACCGGGTTCCCCCCGGGAATGGGGGTTCTTGTGGGGCTCGAGAATTCTCATGCTCTTCCTGTGAATGAAGTTTTGCAAATGCTTGAGACCGGTCCCAATGGTTTGAGCGAGGAGGAGGCCCGTAAAAGGCTTGAGGTTTATGGTTATAATGAGCTTGTGGCCGAGAAGCGCATTTCGGCGCTATCCATCTGGCTTAAACAGTTTAAGAGCCCACTCATCTTGATTCTTCTCGCCGCGACCACCATCTCTTATGTGATCTCAGTTATTGAGGGGGAGTTTCCGGTTGACAGCATACTGATATTCGCCATCGTGATCGTTGCTTCGACTCTCGGATTCATCCAGGAGTATAGGGCTGAGAGGGCGATTGAAGCGCTTAAGAAGATGCTGACGCCCATGGCCAAGGTTATCCGGGATGGTATCGAGAAGATTATTCCCGCCAAGGAGGTTGTCCCGGGAGATCTGCTGGTCGTATTTGCCGGGGATAGGGTTGTCGCGGACTGCAGGATCGTAGAATGCTATGACCTCCAAGTGGATGAGGCTCCTCTCACAGGCGAATCTGCTCCCGTCTTTAAGCACGTTGAGCCCGTCTCGATAGAGGCCTCTGTTCCGGATCGGGCTAGCATGCTTTACGCCGGGACCACCGTAACCTACGGTAAGGGTAAGGCTGTTGTGGTCGCAACGGGTATGAGGACCGAGCTTGGCAAGATCGCGGGCGAGGTTGCTGCAATCGAGGTATCCGAGACCCCTCTCGAGAGGAGAATGAGGGAGCTTGGAGGTGTATTGAGCAAGCTCGTGATAGTCATCTGCGTCGCGATCGCCCTGGCCCTTCTCCTTGAAGACCTACTCATCGTCGGCTATGTGTCCGCTGGAACGATAATCGAGGTGATGCTCTTCTCGATCGCGCTGGCCGTCGCGGTGATCCCGGAGGCCCTGCCAGCGATAGTCGCGGGAACGCTGGCGATAGGAATGAGGGAGATGGCGAAGGGGAACGCGCTGGTCCGTAGGATGCCGGCGGTCGAGACCTTAGGATGCGTCACCGTGATCTGCTCCGATAAGACTGGAACGCTGACAAAGGGCGAGATGACTGTCAAGAAGATCTACGTCGATGACATAGTTTACGAGGTCACAGGGGCTGGATATGAGCCCAAGGGCGAGATAATCGGGAATCTAAATGGCAGGTCCTTCGAACTCCTAATGCTGAGCGCGATACTATGTAATGATGCTAGGCTTGCTAAGGGCGAGAAGAGGTGGAGCGTTGAAGGAGATCCGACCGAGGCGGCTCTCCTAGTCGCGGCGGAGAAGGCCGGCTTCAAGCATGATGAGATCCGGCTAAAGTATCTAAGGTTTGGTGAGATACCCTTCAGCTCTGAGCGCAAGAGGATGACGACTATCCACGAGCTGGACAACTTGGGCCGGGTTGCTTTTATGAAGGGCGCCGTTGAGGTTGTCCTTGAGAGATGCAGGTACATCCAAGTAGCCCACGAGGTGAGGGAGCTTAGCGACGAGATGAGGGAGAGGATTCTAAAAGTTAACGAGGAGCTCGCTTCAAGTGCTCTCAGGAATCTCGCCTTCGCCTATAAGCGGCTCGATGGCTCAGCCTCGCAGTCGCCTGATGATGTGGAGCGGGACATGATCTTTCTCGGGATCATGGGGATGATCGATCCGCCCAGGGAGGAAGCGATAGAGGCCGTGAAGGTCTGCAAAAGGGTTGGGATAAAGCCGGTGATGATTACCGGCGATCATAAGCTCACGGCGGTCGCAATAGCCCGGGAGATGGGGATCTATGAGGAGGGGGATATGGTCTTGACCGGTGAGGAACTGGGGAAAATGAGAGAGGAGGAGCTCGAGAAGATAGTTGACAGGGTCACGGTCTATGCCAGGGTTCCACCAATACAGAAGCTAAAGATCGTTAGAGCTTGGAAGAAGAGGGGCGAGATTGTCGCGATGACTGGCGATGGCGTGAATGATGCGCCGGCGGTGAAGCAAGCCGACATAGGGATCGCGATGGGCATCACTGGGACAGAGGTAACCAAGGAGGCATCGGACATGATCCTGCTCGACGACAACTTCGCCACGATAGTCAAGGCAATAGAGCTTGGAAGATGGATATACGACAACATCAAGAAATACTTGGTTTACCTTCTTTCCTGCAACCTGATCGAGATAATCGTTCTCTCGATCGGCGCCCTGATCTCGATCTACATATTCAGGGAGTTCGCGCTTCCTCTCCTGCCAGCCCACATACTATACATAAACTTGGCGACGGACGGCTTCCCGGCCCTCGCGCTGGGAATCTCGCCAGCGGAGCCTGACATTATGAGCCGGCCGCCTAGGGATCCCAGGGAATCAATCTTCAGCAAGGAGGTTCTACCGCTCCTGATAACAATTCCCGCGGTGATGTCTCCTATACTCCTCGGACTTTACTTCCTCGAGTATGGCGCGGGCGGAGAGGTGAGGGCCACAACCCTGATCTTCCTGACATTCATCTTCCTCGAGCTCATCGTGGCCATCAATTGCCGGTCTCTAAGGTTCTCGGTTCTGAAAGCACCCCCGCATAAGCTCCTCGCAGCGGCTATCTTCTGGGAAGCCACATTGATAAGCGTCCTAATCAATATCCCCGGCATACGTGAAGCTTTTAGGATAACATTACCCTATCCCGGCGACATACTCCTAATAGGCGCATCCTGCCTGATAGTCTTCCTAGTAATCGAGATAACTAAGGGTCTCGTGATCTCGAAGGTTGTTTCAAAACGTGTCTGAGCTCATGGAATCAATTTACCTTCCCATTCTTCTAGGTAACAGAGATCGTTAAAGTTCATTCTTCCGAGACTTTTGAGTTTCCGCGGGTTTGCCGGCCGGGATTATTACTTGGAGCAAGTAATCGTTTGGGATACATAGGAGCTCGTTCGCCCATCATGTTTCTGAGAATGTATAGATGAGAGTTGCGTATCCCAGTTCCTCTCCCGAGCCACGCTTTGAACTCCAGATTGGCTGACTCGTGAAACCTCCTCTCAGCCTTTTCACATTCATCCTGATGAGCCTCTTTTAAATGGGACCCCAGATCCTCAGGGACTTCCATGGCTGCCTATTGGCTTCTGAGGGGCATTCCTCACAACCTCCAGAGTCTACAGCATATCTTCCATTAGTACCGGATCAGGCATATATGATCTAATAATTCTCGGAGCCCCATGCTCGTCATCCAGCAACTCTCGACCGCTGAAATATTACTTCGCGGAAGTTATCGAGCTCTTTGCGGTTTTCGTTAAAACGTTAATTAGGATGCATGTTTATGAGAGCTGGAACATGACGAACCACAATCTAAAGATCCTCGAGGAGGAGAGGAAGAAGGTCCTGGAGAAGATAAGGGCCCTCTCGACATTCAGCGGATTTGACGCGGATAGCTGGGAGGAGCTTAAGAAGCTTGTATACGAGCCCCTGCCACTGAGCGTAGACGTAATCGTGGATGATACAACGCTGAGGGAAGGCTTCCAGATGGCCGGCCTACTGAACCCGAGACCTGAGGAGTATCTGAGGATAGCGATGATTCTCAGGGAGATCGGGATAGAGCGGCTGGAGGTAATGATGTACACCAAAACGGATAGAGAGGCGATAAGGCTGATGAGGGATGAGGGGCTCATACCGCTTCTCGCGGGGTGGTGCAGGGCTAACAAGGCGGATATAGACATGGCGCTGGAGCTTGACCTCCAGCAGGTGGGGATCTCTCATCCAGTCTCCTACATCCACTTCAGCAAGTGGTCAGACATCTCTTTAGAAGACTTAGTAAACAGGGTCGTCGATGCTGTCGCTTACGCGAGGGGGCATGGCCTCAAAGTCTTCGTTCATGGGGAGGATAGCACGAGAGCTGACTGGAGATTCGAGAAGATATTCATAAACGCGGTCGCAGAGGCCGGTGCGGAGGTCTACAGGATCTGTGATACTATTGGATGCGGCATGTCAGATCCACGCGCGCCATTGCCAAAGGGGATACCGGAGAAGGTTAAGAAGATCAGAGTGGAGACGAAGATACCTTACATCGAGATACACGCGCATGACGACCTCGGGAATGCCGTTGAAAATACTATGGCAACGATTAGAGCGGCTGACGGGCTATACGACAAGGTATACGTCAGCACGACCTTCCTCGGCCTAGGCGATAGGGCTGGAAATGCTGAGACCGAGAAGGTGATCATGAACTGCTACATGCACTACGATGTCAGGAAGTGGAATCTGAAGCCGCTCAGGGAGCTCGCGGTCTACATAGCCTCAGCTCTTGGATATCACCTCCCGATAAACAAGGCCATAGTTGGTGATGGAGTCTTCGCCCACGAGTCCGGCATACACCTCCATGGGATCTCGAAGCTACCCCTAACCTATGAGCCCTTCCCGCCGGAGCTGGTGGGCCAGAGAAGATCAATAGTGATCGGGAGGAGGTCTGGAAAGCATGGGATAAGACTCAAGCTTGAGGAGATTCTTGGGAAGAAGGTGGATGAGAATGATCCAAGGCTCATGAACCTGGTTGAGATGATAACGGCCGAGTTCTCGACACGTGAGAGAAGATACCCAATGGGCGAGCAGGAGTTCAGGCTATATGCGAAAAGAGCAGGCTTCGAGGTCTAAGTGAGACTAAGGCTAAAATTAACGCATGAACTGGGTCCGGTGGTCATATATGGGTAAGAAGGCCGCCCTCATTCGTGGAGACGGAGTTGGCCCCGAGCTGGCTGACGCGATCATGACGATCCATGAAGCCGTCGGCAGCAAGGTCGAGATAATACCCGTCGAGGCGGGCTATGAGTGGTGGCTGAAGCATGGTGGAGATTCACTGATACCAAAGGAAACATGGGATGTTCTCAAGCAGTCCAATGCCGTTCTCAAGTGCCCGACAACGACTCCCCCAGAAATAAAGCACTTGAGGAGCGTGGCGGTTAGCATAAGGCAGAGATTCGACCTATACGCAAACATCAGGCCAATCAAGACCATCGGCGGGATCAGAGGTAGGCTCGGCCCGGTCGACCTAATATGCGTCAGGGAGGCGACGGAGGGGCTTTACAGCGGGGTGGATGTGAGGCTGACACCGGATGTGGCCGTCGCAATCAGGAAGATAAGCAGGAAGCAATCTCTGAGAGTCACTAGGAAAGCATTCGAGATAGCAAGGGAGAACGGCTGGAAGAGAGTCGTGGTAGTCACGAAGAGGAACATTCTAAAAGAGACCGACGGCCTCTTCATCGAGGCTGTCCAAGAAGTCGCGAAAGACTACCCAGAGATAAGCTGGGAGGAGTATTTTGTAGATAACTTGGCTCAGCAGCTTGTCAAGAATCATGAGAAATTCAATCAGGCTGTGATACTTGGCACAAACCTCTTCATGGACATAATAAGCGAGGAAGCCGCGGCACTCGTCGCCAGCATAGGAATGGTCTACTCAGCAAACATGGGCGACAACTACGCGATGTTCGAGCCGGCACATGGGAGCGCGCCAAAGTATAAGGGGCAGAACAAGGTGAACCCCACTGCCACAATACTATCCTACGCTTGGATGATCGGATATCTCGGGGAGAAGGATAAGATGAACAGCATATTTAGGGCCACCGAGCAGGTCATAGCTGAGGGGAAAAATGTGACATATGATCTAGGAGGAAATGCCTCAACATCCGAAATGACCGAGGCAATTGCCAAGAAGATCAGGATAGTCCTTGATAAAGGTCAGTAAAATATTATGTGAACGCCTATTCTCCCGATTCCGCGATAAAGAAAAATGATTTTTTAAGAAGTTGTTGAAGAATCTCTGCTTCGAGTTTTCAGAATCTTTCGACAGCTGTTATAGTCATTCCTCCATCAACGATCAATGCCTGTCCAGTAATGTAGCTTGCCTCATCACTTGCTAAGTAAATAGCTGCATCAGCTATGTCCTCTGGCTTTGCAAGTCTTCCGAGAATGCACCGTGAGGCCATTCGCTTCCTCTCACTCTCATCTGTCACCGCGAAGAGAAGAGGTGTCTCAGTCGGCCCCGGACATATCGCATTCACTCTAATATTGTATGGTGCTAGCTCAACGGCCATTGCTCTTGTAAGAGTTAGAACAGCGCCCTTCGATGCCGAGTAGGCTGCATGACCGGGCTCTCCCACTATAGCCGCCTTCGACGAGATATTGATTATAACCCCATTTCTCCTTTCCATCATGTGTGGCACGATTACTTGCGATGGAATCACTATTCCCAAGACGTTGACTTTGAAGAGGAGCTCCCAGAACTCTAATGGCTCCTCCCAAAATGGTTTCCCGCGATAAATCCCCACGTTATTCACCAAAATATCTATCCTTCCATATTTCTTGAGAACCTCGGAGGCTATTTCCTCGATCCTTTCACGCGATGTTACATCTCCTTGAAACGCTACAGCTTCTCCTCCGCTTCCCCGTATCTTCCTAGCGGCTTCCTCCACCTTATCGCCAGCAATATCTACTATCGCAACCTTAGCTCCCTCACCTGCAAACTTCGTAACTATCGCAAAACCAATACCGCTCGCTCCACCAGTTACGATCGCAATTCTATCCTTCAGCCTCATACGTCTTACACATGAACTAGAATGACTTAAATCTTTACTTTATGATGATCCTCAGAAAATCAATAATTAATTATCGAAAAATTCTCGGACGTAATGAAGGATCTATGAGCTTCAATTTATCATAAATATCGCTGATCTTCAACTTATTCTATCGGTAGGCCTATCGGCTTATGCTCTTTTATTGATCTTATGGCGGCAAGTGTTGCTTCCAAAGTCTTTTTTCCATCTTCTCCCGTGACCTCGGGCTCTCGATTCTCAATTATGGACTTTAGGAAGCTTTCAGCCTCAGATACGTAGGCTTCTCTGAATCTATCCCTCCAGCTGTGGAATGACTCGGTTGTTATCTTTTGATCCTTATGGCAGATTAGCAGGCTCGTTCCCTGAATTTCTCCTATAGCGATCAAGCCTTCTGTTCCGAGCACCTCGACCCTAGCATCATAGGCGTAATTGACCGGGCAACCACCATCGATTACACCGAGCCCACCTCTATGAAATCTGGCCATAACAGCGACTATATCGTGGAATCCAGGGAATTCTTCCGCCACATCCGGTCTTAGTAGCGCCGCGGCATCAGCATAAATCGTTTTGAACTCGTCATTCATGAACCATCTAAGCGTATCAAAATCATGACTATTGACCTCCGCGACCATGCCTAAGCCGGTTTTTGGATCAAGCGCCCATCTTGGGGGTAGCCCGGGTCCCCTCCCAACAGACTTTACTAGGACCGGTTTACCTATTATCCCCTCATCGATTAAGGATTTAGCCTTTCTAAATTCCGGATCAAACCTTCTCATGAAGCCTATTTGAAGTTTCACGTTATTTCTTCTGGCGGCTGCGATCATTTCATCAGCTTCCCTCAGTGTAAGGGACATAGGTTTTTCGCAGAAAACATGTTTTCCCGCCTCAGCGGCCTCGACAGCTAGAGGGCAATGCGTGAATGTTGGAGTAGTTATAAAGACTGCATCAAAGTCCTCCTTTTTTATGGCGTCCGTAAGGCTTTCGTAATAACTTATGCTACCTAAGTTGTTTGCCAGATTTTTCGCGGCCTCCATATTGGAGTCAACTACAGCTACAACCTCTGCTATGGAGATCCTGTAGGCCAGGTTTGTTCCATGGACCTGTCCGGTTCTACCGGCACCAACAATGCAGACCTTGACCTTCTTCGTTTTATACCACCTAGTTGGTGAGCTCGGATACCCGCTTAAAAACGTTATTTCCGCGTAGTATAAGAAGTGATTTATATTACATTTTCTCAATCTCAACTTTGACGGTCTCGCCATCCTTCACCTTTCTGAGGTCGTTCAACCCGTTGATAACTTTGCCTAGGGGCTTGACATCACTATAGGCAACGGGCTTCTCACTCCTACTTAGAGGGGTCGGGCCGAAGAAGATGCAAAAAGAATTGCCCTCAGGCCAGTATGCAATTTCTCCGATTTCCATCAGCGTCTTTTCACCCTTAAATCTAAGCTTCACCGGTAACTCGAAGTATATTTCATCACCCCAGCGCTCTGCCTCCGACTCGAATGGAGAATATTGAAGGAGGCCTTCTAATTCAGGATCCTCTATTAGTTCGCAAATCACCTTAACGCCGCCCTTGAATTCTAGTGTAACTTGATAGGGCATAGCCGGTCTAAATTATCGCGGTCTGCCTCACTTAAATACATCTCGCCTCATCATCAACTATCTTCTGACGGCATTCTCTTTAGGTCCTCGATTATCTGTGTGCCGGAGCTTGTTCCAAGTCTATCTGCCCCAGCTTCTAGAAAACTGATGGCCTGCTCTCCGGTTCTTATGCCTCCAGCCGCCTTTATTTTGATGCTGGGCGATAGGACGCTTCTTAAAAGCTTCACGTCCTCTATTTTTGCTCCTGAAAAGCCGAATCCTGTCGAGGTTTTAATGTAATCCGCTCCAGCCCTCTCAGCAATTTTGGCGGCAATTATCTTCTCCTCATCGGTCAGATAGCAACATTCTATAATGACCTTTAGAATGTTCTCGCCTACTGCCTGCTTGATCTCCCTAATCTCATCCTCCACGTAATCGTATTTCTCGGACTTCAGCATCGGCAAGTTTATCACCATATCGATCTCCGTCGCACCCTCCTCGACCGCGCGCCTCGCTTCTTCCACCTTTATCTCCTTAAATGTTGAGCCGAGAGGAAATCCAACTACTGTGCAGACTTTGATCCCCGTGTTCCTCAAAATCTCATAGGCTAGTGGGACATAGATTGGGTTAACGCATACCGCTGCAAATTTGTACTCTATTGCTTCCCTGCATAACTTTAGAATATCATCTTCCTTCGCATGGGCATGTAGCATCGTGTGATCTATTGTTTTTGCAACACGCTCAATGGACCAGCTAATCTTGCTCATGGACGAAATTTCATGAGACGCCTTTTTAAAAAAACTTTATGCCCCTCATCCCCCATCAAACATTATGAATTGACTAGAGAAATTCTCCTTGAAAATTTAAGAAGAGAGGCCGAGGGATGTAGGAGATGTGCTTTATGGAAGACTAGGAATAGGCTGGTATTTGGTGAGGGGCCGGCCGACGCCAAGATCATGCTCATCGGCTTGGGTCCCGGAAAGCGGGAAAATCTTCAGGGGAGACCTTTTGTCGGCGCTGCTGGGAAGTTCCTGGATCAACTTCTCGCTGAGGCAGGGTTGAATAGAGGCCGAATCTACATAACCAATGTTGTCAAGTGCTTTTTGCCCGAGAATAAGGCATCTGAAGAGCAGGTTGAGGCATGCACCCCGTATCTTAATCAGCAAGTTGAGATCATCCAGCCCAAGCTAATAATCGCTTTAGGGAACGTCGCGGCATGTTATCTGCTTGAAAAGTTCGGCTTGAGATGCGAAGCCATGGAGAGGGTTCATGGCAGAGTATATGAGGTCTCGAGCCTGACTCTGAGCCTCCGCATAGTCCCTATGTACCACCCTGCTTCAGCTCTCAGGAGCCCTGGGCTTAGAGGCGAGCTGATGAAGGATTGGAGGGAGCTTGGCAAGACGCTAAAAGATCTCGGGCTAGCTGGTTAAACTTAATACCTCGGACGAGCTAGTTTGATGAGGATGAGGGTTAAGGTGAAGTATTTCGCGTCGATAAGAGAGCTTTTCGGGGTTGGCGAGGAGGAGTATGAGGTTGAGAAAGGGGTTAAGCTGATGGATTTACTGCTTAATTATATTCCGGGGAGGCATGCGCACACCGCTGATCTCTGGAAGAGGAAGCTTGAAGGTTTTATGAGGGGAGAGGAGTCGAGCTACATAGTTATCGTGAACGGCGATAGGGCGAGACTTGACCAAGAACTTAAAGATGGTGACGTGATCGCGGTTCTCCCACCCGTTGGGGGAGGATGAGTTACTCTCCAGAGACCCAGTACTCTCTCTCATCGGTTATCTCCTTCTTCCAGATCGCCGCCTCCCTCTTCATCCTCTCAACAGCCTCCCTTAGCGTCTCGAAAACCCTCTCTCTATGGGCTCCTGCAACGATAATGTAGACTATGTCCTCTCCGACCGAAAGCTCCCCTATCAGGTGGTGTATTCTGACATCTACGATTCCAGGCCTCTCTAACAGCTCTCTCGCGATTTTCTCTAGGCTCCTTTCGGCCTCCTCACGGTACGCCTCGAAGACCAGCTTCCTGACTCTTCCGCCCCTCAGACCCCTGCTCCTGACAATTCCTATGAAGCATGCGATTGCACCCGCTTCATTCAGCTCTGGATTCTCCCTAACCTTCCTCAAAATCTCCTCCAAGCTTATCTCGCCCCTCCCATGTACGCCGACACTATAGATGCCCATACTTCCATCCCCAGAAGGCTATTCCCATGAATGCATGAGCCCCTAGAACTTTTTTCACGTCCGATTTTATGAGTATTAGGCCTATGATGCTTTAGCGATGCCTTAAATAATGATCGGGAGGAAAATATTTCAGGATCGGTTTGGGGCGCGGTCATAGAGGTTTAAGCGAGCTCTTATCAGCACTTATCCTCCTCAGCATCTCCGTGGCTGTAGCTTTCATCATGGTGTATTATCTACCCGTTGTATCGCCTCCCAGCCTCAAGCCGTGGCTGAGGCCAACCCTAGTAGCGGCGTTTAAGGACTCGGGTAGCATGAAGATATACCTCTATAATCCCCACTCCGATAACATAAGGGTGCTTGAGGTATGGAGTGAGGGCTCAGGGCTTAGTTTCACATGCGCAGGCTCAAGTGACTGCACTATAGGGCCGAGGACCTACGAGGAGTTAACTATCTTCGGATCAGCATCTTCCGTTCTTCTGAGGTTTGATACTGACGCCTGGATGGAGGTAAGATTCGGTTGATAGCAGGGAAATCCGAGAGTATATCGCGTCCATGTCATTTATTTCACCCAATTATACCTACCATCATCATATCTAGTCCTGCTGGAGGAGGTGCCTTGATTGGCTGAGCTGAGGGGCGAGAGGGAGGTCCCGAGGGTCTTTGTGGAGTATCATGTTGGGGATGCTGCCGTTAGGCTTAGGCAACGTGATAACAACCTATTCTACGAGGTTGAGGAGCCCGCTTTGACGGAGATTGTTAGGAAGCTCCTAGACCAGGCCATGGACGAGTACGTGAAGAAGGGAACTGATCCGGAGAAGCTCGCCGAGAAGTATTCTAGGAGGCTTGACTCCTCCGAGGCCGTCTCCTTCAGGTACCATCTCCTCAGAGAGCTTAGGGGATTCTCGAAACTCCACGTCTTCATGCATGATGACCAGATAGAGGACTTCACGATAACGATGCCGGGGCCCGTCAGGCTGATCCATAGGCTCGCGCCCCACTACGAATGGATTGAGAGTAATGTGGTTGTGGAGTCGGACGAGGAGCTCGATAAGCTTGTCAAGCTGGTGGTTGAGAGATCTGGCGGGTCTATAACTCCCGCCAGCCCGGTTGTCGAGATACTTACATCGAATTTCGATCGCGTCGCGGGTGTCTTGAGGGGTGAGGTCTCCTTCCACTCAAGCATAACTGTCCGGAAGTTCCCGAGAAGGCCCTATAGCCTTGCGAGGCTCGTGAGGCTTGGAACTCTGAAGTCGGAGGTTGCTGCCGCGCTTTGGCTCGCCGTAGAACTTAAGTGCAACGTGATCATCGCGGGGCTGACGGGGAGTGGTAAGACCACCCTCCTGAACTCTCTCCTCCTCCAGCTCCCCAAGAATTATAAGATTCTGACAGTCGAGGAGCATCCTGAGATAAATCTCAAGGATCATCCGGGCTGGCTTCCTCTCTACGCGAGGCTTCCAACGAGCCCGGCTGCGAGGCAGACTGCTATTTCCTTAACTCAGCTTCTGAAAGCGGCCCTAAGACATAGGCCAACGGTGATCGCCGTTGGAGAGGCTAGGGCTGAGGAGGTGCAAGACATGATTACGGCGGCATCCATCGGGCATGGAACAGCCACGACTCTGCATACGGATAATCTTGAACATATGCTGAGGAGGCTCACAAGCCATCCCATGAATTTGAGATCTGATCAGCTAGCCATGATAGACTATGCCGTCTTCATAGTTAAAATGCCTGATGGAAGGCGACGCGTAAAAGAAATCTATGAAAACATGTCCGGGAAATGGGAGCCCATCTACGATCATGAGAGCGGCAAGTTCAAGCTGCCCGAGAAGATCGGAGAGAAGCTCGCCATGACTTCTCGCGGCCTTGAACCGCATGAGCTAGTAGCCTTAGAGATTAGGAGGAGAGCAGAACAGCTGAGGGCTCAGGCTAGGAGGGAGGAGGTGGTGGCCGCTGTTTGATCAGCTTCTAGGATTCTTGCTCAACGTGAACACCCTGATGATTATCGCATTGATCGTTCTTCTGGCCCTACTCCCAATAGCGTTAAGGAAGGAGAGGGCTGCGAGGCTCGAGGAGGAGCTCCCGATATTCCTGAGCTATCTCTATGCGAGGCTCGAGGCCGGCTGGAGCTTGAGGAAAGCGCTTGAGGCCGCTGCGGCCGAGAAGGCACTCATGCCAACATTCCACCAAGAGGCTGGGAGGATGATTAGGGAGGCTGAGAGGAGGGGTGATTTGCCCGGAACACTACTCGGATATAAGACCCCCAGCCTGAGGGTTACGAGCGTGCTCAGGTCGATTGGAGAGGAGGCCTTCACGGGATTTGATCCGGCCACAAGAGTTCAGGTCCTGCTTTGGGATGAGGAGGAGTATGCCGCCGAGCGGGCTAGGAAGAAGGCTGAGAGCGCGGAGAACTTGGCCGAGGCGAGCCTGATGGTCATGATCCTCATCCCACTCTTTATCTCATTCACCGCATTCTTCGGCGGTAGCCTTGAGCTCATATTCCCTATAGTCGTGCTGTCCTCAATCACGACCTACATAGCCTCGGTAGCCCTCCAAGGAGTCCCAATAGTGATCCTCTCGCCTAGGGCCGCGCGGGTATTCCCGGCTCAGCTCGTACTGATAGCCGCCGTAATTGCTATCTCTATACCAATTAGAAATATTCAGCTGGCCAATCCGCTGATTTACCTAGGCTTGGGAGCTGGGCTGATAGGCCTCTCAATTCCAGCCAGCCACGAGGTTAGGAAGGCGATCTTTGAGATGGAAGGTGGACATCTGCTGGCGCAGGGGCTGGCCGCGAAGCTCCAGCTCGGCTACCCGGTCGAGAGATCTTTCCAGCTCATCAAGGATGGTAGGGTCGTGGAGCAGGTTAGGAGGGTCTCGTTGGGCATCGAGACCGATCCGAGGAGCAGGCAGCTCCAGCTCGTCCTCTCGACAATTAAGGTTGTGAGGGATAGCGGCGCCGGGGGGAAAGCTCTTGAGATCGTCGCCAGAACCGCTCAGAAGCTCTATCACGCCTATCGAGATCTCAGGAGTAGGCTCAAGTTCTATGAGATCATCAGTATGGCGGCCGGCCCTCTGGTCCTGATAATGAGCTTCACGATAACCAGACCCCTCAAGGAATTCTCCGCGAAATATGCTACTGGCCTAACCAGTGGAGGGGTGTTTATCCAGCCGGCCCCCCTCTTCGGCGGGGTCGCCTTGGAGGGTCTTGGGGCGGTTCTACTTCCGGTAGGCGTTATCCTTGCCCTAATCCTCGGACTAGCGGTCTCGAAGCTCTGCGATCATACGGTGGCCAGCACTTGGAGGGCGGGAGTCGGCATAATCGCCGTTACCTTGATATACCTGGCCTTAGAGCCCTATTGGTGAGCTACAAAAGGGTAAAATGATGAGCTTAGCCGGCGTCCTCCAGCTCCTGCAAAGGCTCGAGGTCTTGGCGATAATAGCCGCCTCTATCGCGGTAATTTTGATTCTAGCATTAAGAAGGAAGGAAAAAAGCAAGAAGGATTCGGGCACCTCCAAAGAGGAGTTGGATTCCATAAAAGTGATCTCCGGGCTTGAGGAGGCCGTTGAGGAGGGGAAGCCCGCGCCTCCGGAGAAGGATGTAAGAGAGCTTTCGGATGAGGAGTTAGCCAAGCTCGAGGCAAGAGTTATAGAATCATTGATAATTAAGGGGGCTCTTAGGCCTCTTCCAATCCCAGCCAGCAAGGAGGGAGGCCATTATCCAGAGCTTACCGGGGTCTCGGAGAGGGATGCTCGGCGCCTTATCAGGGGGCTTATCGAGAAGGGCCTCGTGGTCGAGGCTGAGAGGGAGTTCTCTACGGTCGCCTGTCCGATCTGCGGCTCATGCAACCAAGTAGCATTCATCTCATGCAGGAACTGCGGCTCCTTCAGGATTGAGGAGACGAGGTACTACAGGCATACATGCGGCTACATCGGCCCCGAGTCGAGTTTTAAGGGCGAGCTTGGGCCCATCTGCCCCCGCTGTGGGGGAGCCGAAAACATAGAAACTTATCATAAGAAGTATAGGTGCCCAGACTGCGGCGCCGAGTTCGAGGAACCGAACCTCGCGTTCAAATGTGGGTCATGTGGCTCCCTCTATGATGAGCAGACAATGGAGATCAAGCCCTTCAAGAGAATAGTGTCCTCGAGGGAGATGCTGACCGAGTATGAGAAGGTGAGCAGTGCGGTTAACAGGCAGATAGAGCTCTTGAGGCAGCAGGGATACGAGGTCGAGAAGCCCGCGAGCTTGGTCGGCGAGTCCGGGGTCATCCACAAATTCGATGCCGCCGCCAAGAAGGGAGACGAGATGATAGCCATAGTATCCTCCTTCGGCGAGCCCTTAACCCAAGTCTTGGTTAGGCTAGGCGTCGCGAGAAGCGACTTGAAGCTGAGTAAGATAATACTCGTGACCGGCGATAGGCCCACCACCACCGAGAGGGACTTCGCGAGAAGCCTTAAGATAGACGTAGTGGAGACTACCGAAGCTCCTAGATCCTCGCCTTCCTCGCGGAAGCCCTGAATCTTCTGACGATAATAACGATCATTGGGGTCGCTATCACCGCGACTATGACCGGTAGGAACGCTATGAGGTCCTGAACGTAGATTATCAGGCCGAGGAGGTCCACGGCCTCGAGCTCCACCACCGCGCTCTCTCCCGGGCGAATTATTCTATCTACCTTCAGCGGCCCACATCTCACCTCAAGTTGATATGCGTTGAGATATGGAATTCCCGAGAACTCCGTGAGTCCATCAGGACCCGATTTAAGCTCTCCTAAAACGATATCCGAGACGTGAAGCTTGATAGAGGCGCCCGGAAGCGGGTTCCCGAGCATATCGACAACCTTGACTATGACTCCCGTTCGCTTAGCCTCAACCTCGATCAAGTCTCCTGCGAACGTTACACTCCCCGCGAATAAGAGGAGCGCCGTCCTCGGGTAATAGATCTTCAAGCTATAGTTCGCAAAAGGCATTAGGCCGAAGGATATCATGCCCTGCCCATCCGTGAGCCCTTCACTTTTCAGGTCTGCAGGTCCTATCAATATAACCCTAGCATTGGTGATCGACAAACCATCACTCCAGAACGCCTTAATCACCATTTCCTTAACTGGCAACTCAAGTTCCCGCATGCTCGCAAGCTCTTCGATGCTCGTGATCAAGGAGACCAGAGTCATGCCCTGCTCATTAACAACCGTGAGATTGCATAAGCCGCGTGGAACTAGCTCTATGGAAATCGTATCGGATGGCTGCTCCGCCTCATGCCTATGGCCTGATGAGTCCACGAAAATCCAAGATGCGGGGAAGGGTCTTCCATCAGCAGTTCTAAGCTCGAGCCTGATATCATATACGCCAGCGATTATGTTCCACGATCCAGATCCAGAAACTCCTATTCGATCACGGTACACTTCGATGCCCTTCCATAGAATCTTGACAAGGTATTTTCCCTCCGGGATTCCCGGGAAGCTCACGTATCCCCACCGGTCAGCTCTGGCCTCAACGCCGCCCAAGATCACCGAAGCATTCCCAAGCTCCACACCGGTCTCCGAATAGATGTGGAAGGTTATTGAGTGCAGTGGTAGCTGAAGCTCCATGAGCTGGCCCGGCTGGAATACTCCCGACGCCTCCGCGCACGTCTTGAAGATCGGTGAGCAGTTTAATGCCCGCACATGATAATCGCCCACCACAAGCTGGGTTATATTCAGGAGCCCTGAGTTTGAGTATAGCGCCAGCTCCGGTAGCGCTTTCCGGGGATCAGATAACGTGAAGTTCGCGGCGATCGGCGCTCCACCGCTATCAACAGCCTGAACCAGTAGATCATCTACTGGGAGCCTTAGCGCAAGCCTCGGCTTCTTGATCTCAGGAGAGATCGTCGGGTGATATCCGATCCATACCCATTCATCCAGAAGCTTAACCCCCATCCAGTATGCTTGGAGAGAGTGATTTCCATTCGGGACGAACTGATATAATGTTAAGCCGTCCTTTGCAATAGTCTCAACGCCGTCCAAGATTATCCTCGCACCATCTAGATGCCTTTCCCTCAAATCCAGCGCCCTCACCTCGACGTTGAAAAGAAGTGTTCTAATGCCCTCAGACGCGAGATCGTAGGCGGCGTGATAGCCTATGTGCACGAGCGGCGACTCCTGCAGGAACATGCTGCTATTCCAGTATACCCTAACTTCGTAATCGTCCTCTTTGAGCCTGTGGAGCTTTATCGTCCCATTCTCCGGCGTGATGTACTCCCTCACGTCATAGTAGTGGATGAGCCTCCTTATCACGACTCTCGCGCCAGCGATAGGATTCAAGCCCTCGTAATCCGTTACCGTGAGGTTGAAGCTCCTGTAAGGCTGGATCTCGAAGGGCCCATGAGTAGGATAAGCCTCGAGCGTGTAATCTATCCAGCCAGGGTAATGGATCTTCAAATCTACGACGGGTTTGAGGAGCCGCTCCTCCGGGTATATGTCAGGCGGGATGAAGATGTTGAACTCAAGCATTATTGATGATCCGGGACTAAATCCCTTGAGGATGTAGTCTATAGGGTTGAACGCCTTAAGCTCCACGTTCGCATCAGCCCTAGATGCCCAGTCTCTTCCAGGATACTTCTTCCACGGAAACCAGAGCAGGGCGTAATAGAGCTTTATGGGCTTCCCCGAACAAGCCTTCACAATCATCAGCCTGGCATCGAAGTAAACTTGGCCTCCAATCCCGTGCGCGTCCTCTATCTTGAGGACATAATTCGTTATCCAGCCGCTTTCGTTCATCTCCCGAGCTCTTGCTTCGATTGATGTGAGGTCGCGCTCCGGAATGTCATCGAATTTCACCTCATAGGGCTTGGATAGTCTTGCGGAGCAATCAGTGTTTGTTATGTTCGCTCTTAGCTCCCCCCACTCGCCCATGTACAGTTCTGCTGGGAGAAGCTCGACCGAGAAGCTCCAGGTAGGCTGAGCGCTTGAAGAGGTTATCATGAGGGAGATAGTTGAGACAGCTATCAGGAGGGATGGGAGGGCCGCGGAGACCTTGAGACGCATGATTCTTCTAACATGAAGCAGAGGCTGAAGATAAGTTTAGTAGCCCAGGTCCTCGAGCAAATCTTATATATGGTTGATGAGTTAATTATCCAAGCGCTCCAGAGGCGGATGATGATGGATGGAAATGGACGAACCTGCTTGAGCGGTCTCCGCACCCTCTGGAGCTACTGGTATTTTAGCTTCTATTATTTTGCCCTGGCTTAGCCAGGGCCCGCCTGTAATTTTTGTTCTGGAGGTTTTTACATGTTCGGGGTCCATTCTCCAGATTTTCTGGAGTATCGGCTTGGGCTTGATGCGCCCATAGTATTTGGTCTAGAGTTGTTTAGAGGTGGTGTGTATGGTTTGGGGTAAGAGTGTTAGGTTGAGTAGGATAATGGAGGCTGGTAGGATGCTGTGCGTGCCGATGGATCATGGTGTCAGCTCCGGGCCGGTGAGGGGCATTGATAATATATGGGAGACGATAAGGAAGCTGGAGTCCGCCGGCGTGACCGCGATACTGGTTCACAAGGGGATAATCAAAAGCTTGGATGAGCCTCCGAGGACTGGGATCATAATGCACGCATCGGCCAGCACGAGCCTCTCCACATCGCCGAACTGGAAGGTGAAGGTCGCCTCGGTTGAGGAGGCTATTAGGCTTGGAGCCGATGCCGTCTCAGTCCACATAAACATAGGCAACAGGGATGAGCAGGATATGCTGAGGAAATTAGGAGCATTAGCCGATGATTGTGACGCGTGGGGAGTCCCGTTGATCGCGATGATGTACCCGCGCGGCGAGAATATAAAGGATCCGAATGACCCGCAGGTAATAGCCCATGTCGCGAGGGTTGGCGCGGAGCTCGGCGCCGACATCATCAAAGTCCCGATGCCATCCTTCAATACTGATGATATTCGAGTGATAACCGAGAGCTGCCCGGCTCCGGTCGTTGCTGCCGGAGGCCCGAGGATGGATGATGATCGGAAGGTTCTGGAGCTTGCCAAGGCCGTCATAGATGCTGGTGGAGCTGGTGTTACTTTCGGGAGAAACGTCTTCCAACATGAGAAGCCGGAAGCGATCGCGAGGGCGCTTAGAGCCGTGGTAATCGAAGGCAAAGATGTTGAGAACGCGATGAAGATATTGAGGGAGGGTTGATGAAGAAAGAGATAATAATCGCTCCGGCCAAGCCAGATGAAAAGATTCTTGAAAGGGCGATCTTAAGGGGCGTCAAGGCGGTCTACATTAATCCTAGAGAAATTCCCGAGAGGTTCCGCGGCAGGATCGAGGTTTATCATGAGTCCGAGTTGGCGGACTGGAGAATCGTCAAAGATGCTTCGAGCATCTCAGAGAAATCTGTTCCCGAAATAGTGCTGAAGGGGCCTGAGGATTATGAAAAGATTATTGCGGCGGCGAAGATGGGCGCGAAGATCATCATAGTTAGGACCGAAGACTGGAAAATAATCGCGCTCGAGAACTTGATAGCTGACCTTGCGCCATTTGGGACAAGAATAATCGCCGTAGCGTCGCCGCTGGAAGTCGAGACTTTCTCTGGAGTCCTAGAGAGGGGCGTTGACGGGGTACTCGTGGCAGTTAACAGTCCGGATGAAGTTGATCTGATCCTAGATCAAATCTCAGTCCCAAGTAAGCTCGAGTTAGATGAAGCTGAGGTAGTCGAGGTAAAAGATGTCGGACTGGGCGAGAGAGCATGTATAGATACGACATCTATCCTCAGCATGGGCGAGGGAATGCTTGTTGGAAGCACGTCAAGCCTGCTCGCCTTAGTCCATAATGAAAGCCTCGGCTCAGCGCTCACGACCCCAAGGCCCTTCCGAATTAATGCGGGCGCTATTCATTCATACACACTCGCGCCAGATGGTTCCACTAAATACCTCTCAGAATTAAGGGCTGGCGACCGAGTTCTAACAGTCTCTAAGAGAAATGTTAGAGTTGTATCAATCGGTAGGGTGAAGATTGAGCGGAGGCCATTACGCCTCGTCGGGATCAAGCTGGGAAATGCCGAAGGCTCCGTGATAATTCAGAACGCGGAGACCATTGCACTTCTCACTCCTGATGAAGTGCCCATACCAGCGACCGAGATTAAGCCTGGTGATAAGGTTCTCGTGCACGCGTCAAAGTCTAGAGCAAGACACTTCGGGAGAGCCGTGGACGAATTCATAATTGAGAGGTGATGATTCATTGAAGGCGCTGATATGCGTTAGTATCGGAGGCAGGGATGAAGCTGAATTTGAGAAGAAGATGGAGCGGTCGCTAAGCCTTGGAGGGGACCTCATCGAGCTTAGGCTCGATTTTTTGCGCAAGCTTCATTTGGGCCGCTTAGAGGATCTTATCTCCAGCTTCGCGGAAAAGACCATTATAACGCTTAGACCTAGCTGGGAGGGCGGCCGATACAATGGAAGCGAGGAGCATAGAATTGAAGTGCTGAAAAAGTTATCCGAATTGAGGCCGGCTTACATAGATCTCGAGCTCAGAACAAAGAACATTGTGAAGATCTCCATGGAGCTCAGGAGTAAATCGAGCCTCATAGTATCCTATCACGATTTTTTGAAGACACCAAGCGGAGATGAACTCATTTCGCTGGCATCGGAATCTCTTAGATATGGTGACCTGGCAAAGATCGTTACTACGTCGAAGAGTATGGAGGATAATCTCACGACTCTCGGACTTTATCAGAGGGGAGGCATGCCCGCTAGAAAGCTCATAGCATTCGCCATGGGAGAGGCTGGGGTGATAACGAGAATACTTGCGCCCATCCTCGGATCGCCAATAATATATGCATGCCTTCCGGGAGAAGAGGTTGCTCCCGGTCAGTTAAATATTATTCACCTCAAGCAACTCTTGGAGCTGGTGATGCCGTATTGATCAATGCTTCAACGAAGCTCTGTTGCCTCATAGGTCACCCAGTCAGTCACTCGATCTCGCCTCAGATGCATAATGCCGTTTTCAGAGCTCTCGGGCTAAATTACACCTATCTCGCATTTGAAGTCTTGCCGGAGAGGCTTGCCGAGGCCGTCGGAGGCTTAAGGGCGCTCGGAGCCGTTGGATTTAACGTCACGATACCCCATAAGGTGGCGGTTATGAGGTTTCTAGACGAGCTTGATTATTCGGCTGAGAAGACGGGCGCTGTTAACACCGTCGTTAATAATCGCGGAGTCTTGAGGGGTTACAACACGGATCTTTACGGCATTCGGCGGGCGCTAGAAGGCTGGAATCTTCATCTCGCAATGCCGGCTCTCGTGATCGGCGCTGGTGGCGCCGCGAAAGCTGCAGTCGCTGCGCTCATAGACCTTGGCTTCCGGAGGATCTTAATCGCGAATAGGACTCTTGAGAAGGGCAGGGCTTTGGCAAGTTGGATTTGCTCCCTCGGGGTTTCTGCTGAGGCTCTAGATTTTGAGGAGGGTAGACGGAGGGCGGCCGAATGCGGGGTTATAATAAATGCTACCCCACTTGGCATGCATCCTGATGTTCATGCCACACCGCTCACGTCGGAGGAAATGCGTGGTGGCACAATAGTTTTAGACCTCGTATACAACCCGCTTAGAACAAGGCTCTTAGAAGAAGCGGAGAGGGCTGGAGCAATTCCGGTCTCCGGTCTCGATGTCTTAGTTTATCAGGGGGCTGAGGCATTTAGACTCTGGACTGGCGTGGATCCATTGATCGAAGTTATGAGAAAAGCTGCTATCGAAGCTTTAGAGGGTTATGAGGGGGATGAAAGGCGTTAAGGCCGTAGTGCATGGCGCAGTAAGCATATTGAATGCCATTCCCACGTGGATTGGGGGGGCTATTGGAATAGATCTCTGGGCCGAGGTCGAAGCGTGGATTCACGACGAGCCTGGGAAAATTGAGGTAGAAGTGCCTGGCGGAGAGGATCCAAGCCTTGTGATCGAGACCACGAAAACTGTTCTCGAGCGGGCTGGGAAAAATGATCTCGGCCTTCAGGTAATGACTAGATCTAACATCCCAATAGGCAAGGGGCTTAAGAGCTCGAGCGCCGTATCGGATGCTGTCGCTCTAGCAGTCGCGAGGCTCGCGGGATTGGAATATGGTGGTGAAGAGGTGGTGCAACTTGCTGTCGAGGCATCGATAAAGGCGGGTGTCACGATAACTGGCGCGTATGATGATGCGTATACCTGTTTCTTCGGCGGAGTAAACATTACAGACAACAAGTCCAGAAAGGTTTTGTTGAGAAAGATGGCGCCAAAGGATGCGATCGTGCTCATAGCGGTGCCAGAGAAGAAGATCTACACAAGATCCGTAGATGTCAATAGGCTGAGCGCTGTTAGGGATCTGTGTCTTAAAGCGGCTAGACTCGCGCTCCAAGAAAAATTCTGGGACGCAATGATCTTAAATGGACTGGCAGTAGCCTCAGCTCTAGATCTAGATCCCTCACTAATTTTGGATGCAGTGAGGGCTGGAGCGGTCGCCGCCGGAGTTTCTGGAACCGGACCAGCGGTCGCCGCAATAACGCCGCCTAGAAAAATGGAGGATGTTCAGAGGACCTTAAAGGATTACGGAGAGATTCTTGTATGTACTATGAATAACTCTGAAGCGAGCTGGGAGGCGCTTAGATGAGCAAGATGGTTCTTGTGAGGCCCTCAGTACTTGAGGGTGAAGTCAAGGCCCCACCAAGCAAGTCTTATACTCATAGGGCATATGCCGCCGCATTGCTCTCAGACGGCATTAGCAGAATTGTTGATCCTCTCAAGTCCCGTGATACGAATGCCACCAAGAAGGCATGCATTCTCTTAGGCGCTGAGGTTGAAGAACGAGAAGGTTTCATTGTAATTAGGGGCGGGGAGTTTAGGACGCCAGATAACATTATTGATGTCGAGAATTCTGGGACGACCCTTCGGCTCTTCACAGCAATCTCGGCTCACATCCCCAAGGGTTACGTAATACTAACTGGCGATGACTCGATTAGAAGAAGGCCGATGGAGCCTCTTTTGAGAGCTCTCAGAGCGCTTGGCGTAGAGTGCTGGTCGAGCAAACTTGATGGAACCGCACCAATAATAGTTAGAGGAGGTGGGGTTGAAGGCGGCGAGGCAAGGATAATAGGCTGGATTTCATCGCAATTCATCTCAGCTCTGATTTACGCCTCAACTAGGTCTAGAGAAGGTGCGAAGATAATTCTGGAAGGTGAGCCGGTATCGAAGCCGTATATTGATGCCAGTATAGAGGTTCTTAGGAGGTTTGGTTTTAAAGTAGAGCGAGACGGCTATAATGTCTTCGAGATCGAGGGTAGACAGCACGGCAGGCCATGCGAATTCAGGGTCCCAGGAGACTTTGGTTCAGCAGCATTTCTCATGGTTGGGGCATGCCTGACCGGCGGAAAGGTGACCGTAAGGGGCCTGAGCTTAAATCTGCCACAGGCAGATGCCACAATAATCACTTTTCTTAGGTCTCTTGGATGCCATGTTGAAATCTTCGAGGATGCTGTCAGAGTTAATGGTGCTGGAAAAATATGTGGCGGGGAATACGATCTTAAGAACTCACCGGATCTCCTACCGGTAATAGCTTGCATTGCAGCTAAATGCTCTGATGAGACGATTATAAAGGGAGTGGGCCATGCAAAATTCAAGGAAAGCGATAGGATCGCGGCTATGACTGAGGAGCTCACAAAGCTCGGGGTCGAGGTTAAGCCGCTTCCAGACGGTTTGAAGATTCGTGGCAAGGAAAGGATTGATGGTGGATGCATCCTCGACCCTCACGGCGATCATAGGATATTCATGGCGCTGACGGTGCTAGCAGCATCAACGGAGAAAGGGTGCATCGTGAGAGATCCTGAGGTTGCTGAGATATCTTATCCACAATTCCTCGGGCATGCGAGAAGCCTCGGGCTGAATATAGAGGTGTTGGGAAATTGAGGGGGAACATCATCGGCGAGAGGTTCATAGTTTTGAGCTTCGGTGAGAGTCACGGAAGATGTGTTGGAGCCGTCGTGGATGGTTGCCCGGCTGGTTTAAGTCTTCGGGAGGAGGATATTCAACGCGAGCTGGATCTACGGAAGCCATCGAGCTCTTTGATCTCGACCGAGAGGAGAGAAGAGGATGTGGTCGAGATCCTCTCAGGGGTCTTTGAGGGGTATACGACCGGCACGCCAATATGCATGCTCGCTTGGAACAAGAATGTTAGGAGCGAAGATTACGCGGAGCTCCGATATATGCCGAGGCCGGGCCACGCTGACTACTATGCTCATGTCAAGTATGGCGGCTTTAACGATTATCGCGGCGGCGGGAGGTTCTCGGGCAGGATAACTGCGGGCTTCGTCATGGCGGGCGCGATCGCGAAGAAACTTCTACGAAAAGTTCTCGGGATCAGAATTATCGGCTACTCGCTCGAGATCGGCGGCATAAGAGCTGAGGACTTCACCCTCGAGGATGCCGAGATGAATAGGTATGGGAATGATGTTAGGGCGCCGACTCCAGAGGCCGCTGAGAGGATGAGGGAGAGGATAGCGGAGGCTAGGGAGAGGGGAGATAGCGTTGGTGGGATAGTGGAGTGCGTCGCGGTGAATGTTCCGATAGGTCTTGGAGAACCCGTATTCGATGCACTCGACGCCGATTTGGCGAAGGCGATGATATCCATCCCGGGCGCGAGGGGCGTCGAGTTCGGTGCGGGATTCGCTGCCTCGAGGATGACTGGCTCCCAGCACAATGACCCGCTGATCATTAGGGATGGAAGAGTCGTCTCGGAGAAGAATGATGCCGGCGGCGTCGTTGGGGGCATCTCGACTGGCATGCCGATAATTGTTAGGATCGCTTTCAAGCCGCCGAGCTCGATAGCGATGGAGCAGAGAACCGTGGATCTCAGGGATCTCAGGGAGGCGGGGCTGAGGGTTCGCGGGAGGCATGATCCATGCATTGTTCCAAGGGCCGTTGTCGTGGTCGAGGCGATGATGGCGATAGTGCTGGCCGATCACGCAATCCGAGCAGGATTGATGCCGCCGGTCTTAGGGCGTGAAGATTAGGAGGCCCTCATTGGGAGGATTCTCAGCGCCTTTTCGATCCTGCACCAAGTATCGTCCCCGCCGCGAGTGAGCTCTTCTATTGATGCCTTTAAAGCCTCGGCTGCCCTTCCGGCATAACGATTCGACTCCGCTATCTCCCTTATCACCTTCAGATTGCCCCGAAACATCCTCAGCATGCGCATCGTCTTTCTCATGGATCTGGTCGCATAATCTTCTAGGATCTCTGGCCCTTTATTGTAGAGTGTGAGCGCCAGGGCAAGGTAGGAAAAGTGGTGGGCGACTTGAACGTATGCCATCATCTCGTCATGCTCCTCTGGTGTCGAGAAAGTAACCTTCAGCCCAGCATCCTCGAAGACCGCTTTAATAATCTCGGTGTAGGATGAGCCTCTCACGGGAATAAGTATTACACGATTGCCCGCGAGCCTCCTAGCCATGGGCCCGAAGAGCGG
Organism: uncultured archaeon; assembly: GCA_937974645.1. Classification (GTDB taxonomy): domain Archaea; phylum Thermoproteota; class Nitrososphaeria_A; order Caldarchaeales; family Wolframiiraptoraceae; genus Wolframiiraptor. The sequence goes on from CALJVH010000010.1 coordinate 136,547, forward strand.
GTGAATACTCAGATACTCGACTTGGCCCGGGATGAGTTCCAGTACTTTTTCCACAACTCCGAGCTTGATGGATGAGATGTCCATAAGTAGTGAGCCCTCTCGAAGAAGCGGCGAAATCTTCTTGACAACCTCCGGGATGTGCTGTGATGGCGCCGTCGGCACTACCACATCATACTCTCCAACAGACTCTATCATCGAATAACCTATCCCCATTTTTCTCGAGAAACTCTTCGCCTTCTCAGGGTTTCTAGAGATTATTACTATCTCCGAAACCCTGCCCTTAAAAATCTTAACGAGGAGCTTCGCCATCCCTCCCGCTCCGATAATCGCGAACTTCAGATCAAGCGGCCTCTCCAAGATCTCACCCAAGCTCCTCATAGGAGCCCAGAATCTTCATGAAAAGAGCTTTCTCCCCAAGTTCTCTCAACGCTTCAACGCATCGTTCATCTTCCTCTCCATCACCTTCAAAGTCAACGTGAAAGAGATATTCCCACGGCCTCTCCTTCACAGGCCTTGATTCTATTCTTGTCAAGTTTATCCTTTTTGAAGCGAAGGTTGAGAGGGCCTCATAGAGTGATCCAGGTCTATGTTGGAGCCTGAAAATTATTGAAGTTTTTACCTTGCCCAAGCCCTTTAACTTCCTCCGCCCGATCACGAAGAATCTGGTCACATCATCCTTGACGTCCTGTATATCACTCGCTAAAATCTCGCCACCGTAAATTGCGGCTGCCATTTTGGAAGCTATAGCAGCCGCCCCATCCAGCTCTAAAGCCCTTCTCACGGCCTCGGCCGTGCTCGGGCAATCCTCAACTCTGACGCTCTTCAGAACTCTGCTTAGGAAACCTCTACACTGCGCCAAGGCTGCAGGATGGCTTAAAACGAGATTTACATCTTTAAGCTTCATCCCGGGCCTGGTTATTAGGTTCAGGCTTATCCTGACCTGAACTTCTCCGCAGATCCTTAATGGTGTCTCGACGAGGAGGTCCAAAGTTTCTCTTACGCCGCCTTCAATCGAGTTCTCAACAGGCACCACGCCATACTCCGCGTCCTCGGATTCAACAGCCCTAAAAACGTCTCTTATCGTCGGCATCGGATAGGGCTCAAGGCCCTTGCTCAATAATGCTTTGAATGCTGCCTCCTCGCTGAATGATCCTCTTGGGCCCAGATACGAGGCTCTCCCCGGGCTCTGCGCCCTCCTACATATCCCGATAAGCGCTCTAAGCGCGATAAGCGTCAGCTCTCTATCTATTTTGATCGCCTCAGCAAGCTCTCCGCCGCGCCTCAAGACGTCCTCCTCGCGCTCCAGGTCGGCTACCGGTAATCCGCCACTCTTCTTCAACTCGCCTATCTTTCGAGCCAGCTCAACCCTCCTCGCGACGAGGCGGAGAATTTCAGCGTCCACCTCATCTATCATCCTTCTTAGTTCATCCAGCTCGTCCATCATTCTCTAACATCCCAGTGACTCAGGAGACTTAAGACTGATATATTCTCTTCTCCTGTGCTTAATCCCACCCCATTTCGTGATTCATCCCGCCAAGCATGAAGTTATTTACATCTTTTCATGAGGAGGGTGATATTGCCGATGCTAGCTCGGCCGCTTTCTCGTCAATCTTTTCCGCGAACTTCTTGAATAACCCTTTGTACTCGAGAGTCGCCTTCTCCAAGGCCTCTTCATACGTCGTCTCGCCCCTCTCGATTCCATTCATGAGCTCCTCAATCCTCCTCCTCGTCTCGGGTGTAACGAGCTTCGGATCTATCGACTCAAGGACCTCTATCAGCTTCATCCCAAGGAGCGTCGGCTTGAACGCCCCCTTCTCCTTGACCGCATAGCCCCTTTCTTTGATGAGCTGCGGGAAGCTTGCTCTCGTCGCGTCAGTTCCTATTCCGTGCTCCTCCATGAGCTTTAGGAGCTCCGCCTCAGTCAGCCTGTCGGGAGGCTTGGTCTTTCCCTCATGAAGCTTCAAGGACATTATCCTCAATTTCTCGCCGACAGCGAGCTCCGGAATCGGGTTATCCTCGGGCCTGAAGTATCCGTATATTTCGAAGAAGCCTGGCTCAACCAGCTCGGATCCTGAGGACCTCAACCTTATGCCCGCGATGTTCAGCTCCGTGGACCTCAACCTTTTCAAGGCGTCCGTGTAGAAGGCGTTGGCAAGAAACCTCCTTGCAACATATTTCCAGACTTCCAGACTGAGCCCTGACCCGGTGTAAGGGGCGATTGGGTAAACGGGCGTATGGGCTCCATCATCGAGATCGCCTTGTCTTGGGTTCGGTTGAGACCGCGGAGGCTTCACACCAAGACCCTGAGCCGCCGCGTGAAAAGGCTGATCGAAGTCGAATCCGGGCTTATACTTGTTTGTGTCCGTTCGGGGATACGAGATATATCCTTCAGCGTAGAGGTTCTCGGCGACTTGGAGTATCTTGGCGGCCGGCTGGCCGGTTATTCTCGATAAATCTCTAAGCAGGTCATCCGTCCGAATCGGGGTCGGCCTCGTGATCTCGACGAGCCTCTCATCGAATTTCTCAATAACCGCGTATCCTGTCGAGGATGCCTTTTCATATGCCCTCTCGGCCTCAGCGCGATTCCAGAACCTGTCGCTCTCGGCCTCGAATCTCTCCCCAAGCCCGGTCTCCAACGTTGCCTTGATCGTCCAGAAGGGCTTTGGCTTAAAGTTTATCCGCTCCAGCTCCCTCCTGACTATGAACCAGAGCGTTGGGGCCTGGCAGCTCCCCCAGCTTATCAGCCTCACATTCCGATCATGCTTTCTCGTCGATAATGTTAGTAGCCTAGTGAAGGCAGCTCCGGCAATTAAGTCGAACCTCTGCCTGAAGAGGGCCTTCATAACCCAGCCCCAGTTCAAGTCGTCCTCGAGATCCTGCCACGCTCTCTGAAGCTCGCTCAGATCCGTGCTATTGAACCTCATCCGCTTATATGGCGCGTCCCCCCTAACCTCCCTCCAGATCTTCAGGATCTCGGCGCCTATCAGCTCGCCCTCTGAGTCATTATCGGTCGCTATCACGAGCGCATCAGCCTCCCTAAACAGCTTCCTAAGCTCTCGAACGGACCTAGCATCCCTCACTTCATCTCTGAACTCGCGAACATCGAAAAGCTCAAGCGGATCACACTTCCTCCACCCGAACTTCTCAGGGAACTCCGAATCGAGTATATGCCCTCTAACAGATGTTATGATTACATCAACCTTCCTCAGAGCCTCCCTTAACCTCTTCGCGACGCTCGGCTTCTCGGCGACGACCATGAACCTCATCTAAGCTTTCCAGAGCCATTAGACCAAGACCATAATTTTTACCATTCTAGACCTGGCTTCTGCCGCATCTGGGGCAGAATAAGCCCGCCACGGGCTTTGCGCCCCCACAGAACCTGCAGAATGGCGCGAGCGCCTTCGAGATCGCTAGCCTCCACTCAACCTTCTCCCTAATGGCCCTATATTCCGGGCTTCGATAATAATCCAGTATGTGGTTAATCCTCTCCTCATGAGTTGGATGCGTGCTAAGCGGCTCAAAGGCTGGGTTCTCAGACACCGGCGCATTCTTCGCCAGTTTCTTGAGAAGGCTTATGGCCTTCGCCGGATCACCCGAGACTATCAGCGCGGCCCTATCTGCCGAGACCTCTGACTCCCTGTGCCATGAGAGGAGCATCAACCTGAGAACCGGCGAAATTACGTTTAATAACCCTCCCATAAACTCGAAGGAGAATTCTGCGCACCTCAGTAGCAACTCGGCTATTGTGTGGTATTTAATATGATGGCATTTTATATGGCCGCACTCATGGCCGATGGCCGCCTTAACCTCATCTTCATCAAGAATTCCGAGAAGCCCGGAGCTTATCACTAAGAAATACTGATCCTTCATTCCGAACGTGAATGCTGTCGGCGCGTCTGATTCCAGCAGGTAGGCTT
>CALJVH010000011.1 GCA_937974645.1 uncultured archaeon
CATCGAGTGAGAAGGAGATCGAGGTTCTCAATGATGACGTCTCGAGGGAGATAATCGTCAACGCTATCAAGCTCAATATCACGATCATGGATTATGATGGGAAGGATGTTCTCAGGGACTATACATTCGTCAGCAAGCTGATTAAGGATGATAGTGAGGTTGGGTACGCCGAGTCTGAGAATGGCGTTCTGCGTTTCGGCCACACACCCTTCGAGACTTACACTCTTAAGATAACGCTCGGTAGCCTGACGGTCTACTCCAGCCCCTATGAGGTTAAGGTTGAGACCGCCGAGGGAGCCATCAAGGCATGGTTCTACGATATCAAGATAAGGGTGAACGCGTCGGCTCTCGTGAATGCCTCCCTGACCAGATCCCTCATGGGCGAGTTTAGGACATCGGGGCTAAGATTCGAGTTCCAGGTAAAGGATTGGGAGGCGAGTGTAGAGAATGTCCCCAAATCAGACAACTATGAGGCATCACTCTTCTACGCGGGCAAGGAGGTTTTCAAGATCAAGGATCGGAGAATATCTGAGGAAAATCAGGTAGTATGGCTAAACCTGACAGGATATGAGCTGAAAGTTACAACGGTCAACTTGGATGGAGAGCCGGTAAGCGTCGACATAGTTTTAGCACTTGATGGCGTCGGGACGATAACATCGTTCCAAACGAATGAGAAGGGTTATGGATTCTCCGGCAGGCTCCTCCCCCTGACCTATAAGCTTGAGGCATATCTCGATGGAATACTGATTGGCGAGAAAACCGTGGACCTGACATCTGACATGAGCATCTCATTAACGCTGGCACTAAAGAACATAGTTTTCAAGGTCTTCGACAAGGATGGGGAGGAGGCGCTTGAAAACGTATCCCTCATGCTCACGCATGGAAAATTATCTAGGAATGGAAGATATGTAAGGAGTGGAACATTAATCGTTGAGAATCTGCCGATTGCCGAGTATAGCATGATCGTAACATATTATGGCTTTAAAGTTCTAGAAGACTTCGTGGAGATCTCGCCGGAGGACGAGATGCTTGAGTTTAGAGCGCCGGGGGTCCTCGATCTCGAGCTCATATTCCTCGATTCCGATAGGAAGCCCCTAGATCAGGGAAGAGCCGTAGTCTCTTTCAGCGGATACAAGTTTGAGAGCGAGATAGAGAAGGATGGGCGCGTAGTTTTCAAGAATTTGCCCAACGTGACCTTAAGCATCGCGGCCTTTTATAGGGATGTAGAGCTCCGGCTCAAGCCAGACGAGATAGAACTCATTAGAGATGATATGAAAGCGACGATAACAAGCTCCGTCCATAGCTTCTCAGCCAAGATTCTAAGGGGTGATGGAAAACCCCTAAATGAGGGCCAAGCCCTCCTATACATCAATGATATGTTACTTGAAACCTACAACCTAGCCGAGGAAAACAAGATAACTGAGAGACTTCCTGAGGGAGATATTAAAGTCGAGATAAAATATAGGGGGAGGAATGCCGGGTTCCTCAACACCTATTTAGAGAAGTCAATGAGTGATCTCGCGATATATTCTACAATCTACCCGATCGAGATCATTGTGAGGAACCCGAATGGCGGAATGGTGAGTGGGGCGAGGCTCACCGTCGAGGATGAAATGGGCACAATAGCGGAGGCTGTCAGCGGGGAGGATGGGATCCTAAAGCTCCTCCTGCCGGCGGCTGAAAGCTATAAGGCGGCTCTGAAAATAGCGAATGAGACGTATAACTTTGAATTCGGCGTGGAGAGGCCGAAGTCTATAAGCTTCCTACGCCCAGTTCCATCCGATATGGGATTTGAACTAACGATCGCGGCTAGCGCCATCAACCTCGCGATAGCAGGCTACGCCATCTCAAGGTTACCACATGGAAGGCCGCGGCCCAAGAGGAAAGCCAAGAGAATTAGGAGAAGGGTTCCGAGGGTCTGAGGGGGGACGAATCCCATGGTGCGGCGGATCTCAGCAGCTGATACCACTCTCATAATATTGATGTTCCTATTGCTGATAATAATCGCATACAGGGTTTCCGGAAATGTTACTCCATTACTTGTTGTTAGATCCGGGAGCATGGAGCCGGTGCTGAACATCGGCGATGTGATAATGATAGAAACAGTTCGCCCTGAAGATATCCACGTGGGAGACGTTGTAGTTTTCTGGAACCCATGGTACGGGAACCTTGTCGTTCATAGAGTTGCCCATAAAACCGAGGAGGGGGTCTACACGAGGGGCGATGCAAATGCAGGAATCGATCCTTGGTCGCCAGTATCCTATGAGAATATCGTTGGCAGGTGGACCGGTTTCAAAATACCCTATTGGCTTGGAATAGGTTACCTCTCCCTATTCCTATCGGGCGAGATCTATCCCCCTTATGGGATGATGCTCTTGATGGGCCTGATAGCCCTCAACATCTTCTTTGCCTTAAGGAGCCTCGTTCGCCGTAGGAGGGACTTAAAGGAGGAAGAGCCCGTATCTTCTCCGGGACGAGATGAAGATGCTCAATCTGAGTAAATCCCAGCTTCTTGAACACCTTTAGCCTAAGCCAGTAAAGCGTATTTATCTCTCCGACAACCCCCTCCAAGCTCCTCTTAACCAATTTCATGATCCTCTCTCCCTCCCGATCGAGATCGAAAAGCAGGATAACGCTTTTAATGCTCCTCGCCTCAAACTTTCTCCTTAATCCCCTGATAGATTTAATCGGGATTATCTCACCCATGATTCCGAGGATCCTAAGACTTCTAGCGTCTCTCTCGCCTTCGACGATTATCGGAACTCCCTCCTCTGAATCTCTTCTAAGCTTCTCGACTATATCCTCGAACTCCTCCAAAAACTCGATTCTTCTATATTTTCCGATAATCGGCTTTCACCTCCTTCGGCGATTTAAGTGATTGGCCAAGCATATTTTAATCATTTTTTGAGCTTGGCCAATTGACTTAACGTAGTTATAGCCCGCCTCAGCACATACGTCCGTATTACTAATGGCTTTATGTCTAGATCTACCGCCTCAGCCTAGGAGGTGGTTGGGGTGAGGGTTGTAACGGTTCATCTTCCGGAGGCATATATCGAGGCAATAGACCAGTTAGTTAGGAGGAGACTTTATCCAAACCGGGCTGAGGCAATAAGAATGGCTATCAGGGACTTTATCATGGAGGAGGCAATAAGGGGTGAATGACGACCTATTATTCTTCGGAAGGGACTTCTCCGACGACGTGAAAATAACATTGATAGGCGTCGGAGGTGCTGGAAGCAATACCGCTGATAGAGTACTTGCAATGAAGCTTAAGGGCGTCAAGGTCATAGCCGCGAACACCGATGCCCAGCATCTCGAACTCGTCGATGCCCATGAGAAGGTACTCCTCGGCAAGGGGACGACGAAATTCCGGGGAACGGGAGGGAACCCGGAGCTAGGAAGAGCAGCTGTGGAGGAGTCGATAGACGAAGTTAGAGCAACACTTGAGGGGTCAGATATAGTCTTTGTAGCAGCAGGCCTCGGCGGCGGCACCGGAACCGGTGGAGCACCGCTCGTCGCCGAGATAGCAAGAGAGCTCGGAGCAATCGTGATAGGTGTCGTCACGCTTCCATTCAAATTCGAGGGAAATATAAGAAAGAGGATAGCCTTGAAGGGGCTTGAGGATATGCGTGAGAAGTGCCATACGGTCGTCGCGATAGACAACAACAAGTTGCTCGAGCTTTATCCCCAGTATAGCCTGAGGGCGGCCTTTAGCCTCGCTGATGAAGTGATAAGCAATATGGTGATGAGCATAACCGAGTCCATCGCTAAGCCGAGCCTGATAAACATAGATTATGCAGACTTCAAGACCGTGATGAGTAGGGGGAAGCTCGCGGCCTTAGGAATAGGGAGATCATCAACGCCAAATAGGGCCGAGGAAGCAACATTCATGGCCCTTCAATGCCCTCTCCTCGACATAACCTACGAGGGCTTGACGGGCGCAATAATCCACGTATCAGGTGGAGATGATATGAAAATCAGCGAAGCGGCGAGGCCCGCCGAGATAGTCTCCGAACTCATGGGCGAGGAGGCGTTAGTAATCTGGGGAGCGAGAATAGAGAGCTCTCTCGATTCAACCCTTGAGGTTTCACTAATCCTAACAGGAGTGGAGAGCACAGAGATTCTGAAAGCAAAAGAAGAGCCAAAAGCCATGGAGGAGGACGAAATAGAGGAGATCCTAGAGGATCTCGGAATAAAATCTCTCTGAAATCCTCGAATTATTTTTTAATCTTCCCCGAAGCCTTTCCACTTGCTCCTTAATTTCCTCATTTGTTATCTTTCTGAAAAGTGGCTGAGGTTCATTTATCCTGTGGCCGGCTGGTATTAGGGCTTCAGCATCACTCCACTTCAGCTCTGAAATCCTCTTATCAAGATTCATGTAGTCTAACACTCTCTGAGCTGTAAAGGGAAGATAGGGCGCTGAGATCACTGCTAAGGAGTAGACTACTTGGCATAGTACGTAGATCGCCGTTCCAGCATTTCCGGGATTGCTCCATGGAGCCTTCTCGTTCATGTAAGCGTTGCCCTCCTGCGCAAGGTCGAGAATCACCCTAAGCCCTTTCTTGAATTCGCATGCCTCAATGTGCTCCTCGAGCATTCTCGCGTACTCGATCCTCCGACTCAGCATCTCCTCGTCCCGGTGATCGGGTTCTCCGGGCTGAGGGATCGTCCCGCCCATCTTGGAGTATGTGAAGCTGAGAACCCTGTGGACGAAGTTCCCGTATGTCCCGATGAGCTCGCTGTTCACCTTCTCGGCGAAGTCATGCCATTTGAAGTCCGTGTCCTTAGCCTCGGGCGCTATCGCCGCCGCATAATACCTGATCACGTCAGGATCATACCTCTCGAGCAGTTCGTGAAGCCAGACAACCCACCCCCGGCTTGTCGAGAGCTTCTCGCCCTCAAGGTTTACGAACTCGTTGACCACGACGTTGTATGGTAGTATGTAGTCCCCATGGGCGATGAGGAGTGCTGGAAAGAGTATCGTGTGAAAGAAGAGATTGTCCTTACCGATGAAGCAATATAGCTTCACTCCGTTATCAAGCCAGAAACCCTTCCACCTCTCGGGATCACCCGCGACATTCTCGGCCCAATCCCTCGTCGCCGAGATGTATCCGAGAAGATTCTCAGCCCAGTTATAGATTACCTGATCCACCGCTCCCGGGAATGGTGCTGGCGGCCCCCACTCATAATCCCTCGTTATGTCCTTGTCTCTCAGTCCCTCCTTTTCAAGCCAAGCGATGGTCTTGTTGTATGTGGCTCTTCTCCAGAACTTCTTATCCCTAATATATTCGAGAACCTTGTCTGTTAGAGTGCTCAGCTTGAGGAAGAAGTGGGTCTTATCCCTTATCTCGGGCTTCGAGCCGCAGAGCGAGCACCTGGGATCTATGATCTCGAAGGACTCATACCATGATCCACAGACCTCGCAGACGTCGCCATACTGTCCGGGCGCGCCGCATTTCGGGCACATGCCGGTCACGAACCTATCTGGGAGGAATATCTTGCAGTTGGGGCACCACCATTGCTTAATCGTCTTCGAGTAGATGTATCCCTTCTCCCATAGCTTCTGATAAAATTCCTTCACAACTTGATAATGTATGGGCTTGCTCGTCCTTGAGAAGATATCAAAGCTTATCCCGAGCTTCTCGAAAACCTCCTTCTGGATCGGATAATACATGTCGCAGAGCTCCTTCGGTGTCATCCCCCTCTTCATCGCCTCGATCACTATGCTGCTGGCATTCTCATCCGTCCCACAGACATAGACTACCTCAGCACCCTTCATCCGCTTAAACCTGGCGAAGATGTCCGCTGGAAGATAAGCTCCAGCCAGGTGGCCAAAGTGCCTAGGAGCATAAGAGTATGGGAGAGCCGCTGTAACGAGAACCTTCTCCCCGAGCTTCACACCCCCCTTCTAAAAAGACATTGGCCAGTTTTTAACTCTAAACGTTTTCCTGCCCGAGGACTGCTGCTGAGAGAACCTCGCGTACCTTTGACCATTGAGGCTCATAACAGAGCATCAAGCTTCTGAGACCCGGCATCGAGGGCAATATGACTTCCAGCGGCGGGCACTATCTTTTTATGGCTTTTTCATAGTCGCCATGGTGCTCTAGGCACTCTTTGGAATAGCGCTTTAAACCATCACACCAAACATTTTTCCACTTTTAAGAGCCTCAGCCTTTGGTCTCAGGATACTCCACCTCAACCACGGAGAGATCTATCTTGAGGGATCTTCTGCCGAGAACCTCAGCTATGTGAGGCTCAGTCCTGCCCTCATCGCCGTCTATCAGTTCCTTTACGTAGAGTCCTCCCTGAGCCTTAATCCTGAACTTGACAATGTTGCCGCCGAGCTTCTTTGCCTCGACATAGTAGACTTTCTTCTGCCTAACCTTATCAGCCCTCCTCCTCAAAACCCTCCTCGGTGTCCGCTGATTTATCACAACGTCCTTGAATCTCTCCTCCACTCGCCTCAGCGCCTCTTCATCCACATCTCCATCGAACTCGACCACTGCTTCGTAGGTCTTCGAGGCGATGGGGGAAAGATTCTTCAGGATCCTTAGCTCCCTCCTGCTGGAATATTCTAGGCTCGAGATCTCCACCTTTCCCCGAGCACATTCATTGACTGCCTTTTCTAATATTGATAAGTCCACAAATCTCTTTCTAGGATGCTTAAGTTCCAGGATGAATGGCCTGCCGGTTCCGGTAACCATCGCGTCCACATCCTCCCTGCCGGCGCCGTGAAACTTGTAGCTCAGCGCTTCGAAGACTTTGAGAGCCGGCTCCCCTATCAGCTCGCTGACAGACTCGGGATACTCCCTACCAGTGTAATTGCACTTCTCGCATCCGCGGCCCCAGCAGTACCTGCAATACCACGGTGTCTGCGGCATATTCTTCTGAAGCTTTCTATAGAATCCCTTGATGAAGAGGGGGTTGACTTGTAACTCGTAGGTTTCGGAGAATATATCCGCGAGGATGACGATATCTGGATTCTGATACTCAACCGGGACCTTGAATCTTCTCTGAAGCATTGCACCAATAGTCCTTGTAATATCTTCTTTGATGTCTTCTCCGGTATCTATGCTAAAGACTGCTCTAAGCTCGTCCTCCCTCTCCCTCACGTCCGCTGGAACCCTTGTTCCAACCAAGAAATTTCTGAACTCATATTCTCTCAGCTCCTCGGCGACACTCTTAACAATTTCCCCAATCTTCCTCTTGGTTAGGGCGCCGCCACAGATGTAGCATGAAGATTGCTCAGGAATCTCTTCGGTGAGAGCTTGCAGGGTTTTTATCGCGGGCTTGAAGCCTGTTGACGCAAGTCTTATTAAGATCTCCGGGATCTCCCCGGACTCCTTGTGCCAAATGAAGCTCCACATTGTGAGAATGAGCTTGAGCGCCCTACCCTTCTCATCGTTCCCAGCGCCATAACATAGTGATGAGAACTGCCTGCCAAGGCAGTAATCGCAGAGAGGATGAGCTAGGAGTAGCTTTTTAGCCGTATTAAGGATCTCGATTAATTTTTCGGATAACAAAGCCGGCATAATACAATAATTTTCATCGTATAATAACATATCTTAATAATGATTGTTAATAGTTAATAATTATATCCATTAAGCCAAAATCGGCAATATTATTCACCTGAGGAAAATGGCTTCTCAGGTATGCAGGAGGCAGCTATAATGCCATTTGTAATATTTCTACGATATCCTTTATCCGTAAAGGAGGCCGCCCCGGAAGCCTTCCTTCCTCATCACAAACAATTTTGATTGTCTTTTCCGCCCAATGGAAAAGCGTCTCTTCAGTGAATCTTCCTATATTTAATTCTGAAAGGCGCGTTGGACAACCTATGGAGCGTAGAAACTCTTCGTATTTGTCAACACCCTCCATGGCTAGACTTAAATCGTCTTTACCCGCCGCTGAAAGTCCAAATACGCGCTGGGCAAATTTGGAAAAACGTTTAGGCCGATATTTTGCCGCGAATCGCATCCATGCAGGCATTAAAGCAGCCAAACCCGCTCCATGGGGAACATCATATAGCGCGGAGATTGTGTGTTCTATTATGTGAACGGGGAGCTTATAATCTGTGCCGGCTTGCAACCAGCCATTCCATGCTACAATAGAGGCCCATTGCACCTGAGCGCGCGCCTCCAAATCGTTTCCATTCTCAACCACCTTAGGACCCCACTCCAACAGGACTTGAATAACTCCTTCGGCAAGCCTTTCTTGGATGGGAGTTCCATCTACGCCATTAAGGTAACTTTCCATCAAATGAGCCAATATATCACTGACACCATAAGCCGTATAGTTTCTGGGCACAGTCAAGGTGAGTTCCGGATCAACAACCGCTACACGAGGATAGAGCACTTCAGCCTTAACAAATGTCTTTAATGTTTCCTCTTCGTCATCAATCGTGATCACTGCGCCATCGTTCATTTCCGATCCAGAGGCCGCAAGCGTTGGAACCGTAATTATTGGAAGAGCTTTATCAGGCGGTCTCGGCGTTCTCTCCGATCGTGCGAACATATCTTTGGGATTACCTTCGTAAAAAACTGTGGCCGCGATCACTTTTGAGGCATCCATGACGCTTCCGCCCCCCACGCCTATAATGATGTCGCATTTTTCTTCCTTAGCTAATCCTGCGGCGCGAATTACTGTCGATAGTCGGGGGTTTGGCTCGACTCCTGGAAATCCGACAACCGAAATACCTACCTCTTCTAAGATAGACATGGCTTTATCAACTGCTCCAGTTTTCTTAACGCTCCCCCTCCCAGTTACAAGTAATGCTTTTTTACCGTATGGGCGTGCTGCTTTTCCCAATTGCGTAAGCGAGCCGGCGCCAAATATGAGTCTAGTTGGGTTGTAAAACTCGAACTTCATCGATGCGATCCTCCTCATGTTGTGATTACCTTTTTTGTGGACAACATTTATATTTTTCCCCAGACCTACTGCGTAGGATTATTTTTAAGAGCTTTTCTAGGGCGACCTATGCGGCGTATTGTCGCTATTTACTCCAGAGGCTTGCAAACTTATGCGGCGCCTTCCTCGTCTTCTTAACGAGCTTTCTCATCAGCTTATATTGTCGTATAAGCGCTTTGACATCGCCCTCAGATACTCCGGCTCCCCTCGCGATCCTTCTAACCCTTGAGGCGTTGAGTATGCTCAGATCATTCCTCTCCTTGGGCGTCATGGACTGGATTATCGCCCACCATTTCTCGATCTTCTCCTCCGCCTCTCTTAAGGAATCCTGGGGGATCTCGGGAAGCCCGGGTAATGGCAGCTTCGAGAGGAGCTTTGAGAGCGGCCCCATCTTCCTAACCTC